>JAZNBT010000167.1:0-27195 GCA_045587165.1 Alphaproteobacteria bacterium
ATCCTGACGTCCGGCAACGTCGGCACGAATCAGGGCAGCTGGTATTTGCAGGCCGGCGCGACCTATAACGACATCAACCGTTGGTCCGTATCCGACAATTACAAGCCGGTGCAGAATACGGGAGATTTTTATAAGCAGGCAGGAAAGAAATATTATTTTCCGTTAATTAATGAAAACGGCGGATTCCGCGACGGGTCGTCTTCGCAGGCCGAAGCCGCCAATATCAAATTGGGCTTTACGCCGAACGAAACCGACGAATACGTCATTGCGTACAGTTATTCCAACATGGAATACGATATCCCTGTCTATGCAGGAAAATCGTATTTGTTGACAAGCAGTCATTCTAGCTCAGAGTTTCAAAATGAAGCAAATAAATCCGCGTATCAGTTGACGAAACCGTTTTACCGTTCTTATCCGTATTACAAAAAACAAACGGTTTATTCGTTGACGAATACGGCGTTGGGCGATACGGGATACGTTAAAACCCGTTTGTTCTATGATACGTTTAAAAACCGTATGGATAGTATTGAATATGCTGATGAAACTTTGACAACAATGCGTACGGAGGGTGGTTTTCCGTCTTTGTTCAACGATTATGATTTCGGCGGCAGTGTCGAAACGGGCGCCGATTTGATCAAAGACAACACGACCAAAATCGCGTTCCATTACCGCAAAGACGTACATCGTTCCAAATCGTTGGGTGACGAAACTTGGTCCCGCGTCGCCGACGACACTTATTCTGTCGCGTTGGAAAACACATGGCATGCCAATGATAAAACGGACGTGATTATCGGGGCTTCTTATGACTGGTTGCGTGTTGCAACGATAAAAAATGTTGAAGATCATAATGATGCTTTGATAACAGACTATCGTGTCAAAGACGATGCTTTGAATCCGATGGCGGCCGTACGTTATCATTACAGCGATGACGGTACCGTTTACGCCGGCGTGGCGCAGAAATCGCGCTTCGCGACGCAAAAAGCGCGTTTCGGAACCAGAACGGGGAACGGAACGGGAATGCCTAATCCGGATTTGAAAGCCGAAAAAGCCGTTAATTATGAAATCGGCGTTTCCGATACCGTCGGCAACGTGACGTTTGACGCGGCCGCGTTCTATACGGACGTACGCGATACGAATTTGGAAGTTATTGTCGATGATGGCGGTGATGACTATTATCAGACACAAAACTTCGGCAAATCGCGCGTTTACGGTTTGGAACTGGCTTCCGTTATCCGTATGGCGGATTCGTTTGATTTAGGGCTGGCCTATACCTATATGGAAAAGGAATTGCGCAGCTCGATTGCGAAAAAGGACGATTTGAAACCGACCAACGTGCCGAAACACAAATTGACCGTTTACGGCGATTGGCGCGTTGCCGAAGGGTTGAGCATCATTCCGAAGGTTGAAGCCTATTCGTCGCGTTATTCGACGATCGGCGGCAACAACATGGTCAACGGTGCGGTCCGTACGCACAGCGCCAAAGGCATCGGTACGGCAATCGGTTATCAGGACGGTACGAAAATCGGCGGTTTCGCCACGGCGGGGCTGAAGGTGAAGTATCAGCCGTTCGAAGCTCTTGAAATCGCCGCGGGCGTTGATAATATCTTTGACAAGAATTATCAGCTGGCCGAAGGCTATCCGGAAGAAGGTCGCAACTACTTCCTGACGCTGACGACCAAATTTTAAAGGGTAAAAATACTTGACGCAAAAAAGGGAAAATCTTTGTCTGTTTTTGGGGACGGGATTTTCCCTTTTCTTGCACTTGGGAATTGTTTTTTTATTGTTTTCGCATATGCGGAACGCGCCGCCCCCCGGCGGGTCGGGATTGTTGATGGACGCTTTTCTTGTTTCCGGCGGCGACGGTTTTTATCAAAAAGGCGTGCCGTGGGGCGATTTTGATTTCCGTTCCGGTAAAAAAGGAAACGCTCCCGTCCCCGAAACGGCATCCGACGACAAGCCGGACGTTGTTGAAAAAACAATCGAAAACAAAGAAATCAAAACAAAAAAATCGGATGCGGCTTTGACGTTTGCGTCCGCCGTTCAAAAAAAATCCGTTCGCTCCGAACGAAAAAAGAAAAAAGCCGCCGTCAAAAAAACGACGGTGATCGACGGGCAGGGCGGTAAAGGGGTCGCGCCTTACGGCGGGGTCGTCGGTGACGCGCCGGGGTTCGGCGCCGGCCGCGGATCGGGCATCGGAATCGGATCGGGGTCGGGGGTGGGCGATATCAAAGCCGCCCGTTATTTCGTCCGTCTGCGCCGGTTGTTTCAACGTCGCCTGAAATATCCCGAAGCGATCGCAAATCAAAAAATATCGGGGCGTTCCCTTGTTCGTTTCCGTATTTTAAAGGACGGAAAACTGGACGGGGAATCCGTCATTTTGATCGAAAGTTCCGGTCATGACGTTTTGGACGCGCAGGCTTTGCAAACCGTTTCCGAAGCCGTGTCCCTGCCGCCGCCGCCTTACGGAGAGATGACGATTGAAATCCCGATCGTGTTTCGGGTCTATCATTAAAATATTTTTTCGGTTATCATGCGCGAAACGATATGGGAATCTTTTCGCATGAAAATGTTTTTTCTGTTCTTTGTCTGTTGTTGCTTTTCCGTCGGCGCCGCGGCTCAGGACTTGTTGACGCCGCATCAGGCCGTGTATGACATTACTCTGGCTTCGACGGCGGGCGGGGCGGCCAGTGTCGTAAACGCCAAAGGCAAAATGTTTTATAAAATTCAGAAAGTTTGCAATCAATGGCAGACGGAATCCGTCTTTTCTTTGGATATCGGATATGAATTGGCCGGATCGGATACGACGAATTGGAAACAGACGACGCGGGAAAGCGCGGACGGATGTTTGTTCGATTTCGAAGTGTTCGTTCGGGAAAAAGGACATGACAGAAAAGATCTGGCCGGTTCCGCCGTTTGCAAAAACGGTAAAAAAGAGCTGCGTTTGTCTTTTCCCGTTCTGTCCGAAGCCGTTTTCCCGAAAAACGTCGTTTTCCCCGTACAGCAAACAATCCGTTTGTTGACCGCCGCAGGACAAGGCAAAAAAAATGTTTCGACGTATGTTTATGACGGAACGCGGCCGGAGGCTCTGTATTCCGTGAATGCCGTGATTTCTTCGCCGGAAAAGTTCGTTTCGAAAAAGGTGAAGGGCGATACCGGTCTGATCTCAGGCAAAAAAGCGTGGCGTTTCGATACCGCTTTTTTCGAAGAATTCGCAATCGGCAACCCGCCGGACGGATCGCCGTCGTACGAAGTTTCCCTGTATTATTACGAAAACGGAATCAGCGATCAAATCGTTCAGGATTTCGGGGCGTATCGTCTGTTGTCAACGTTGACCGATTTGCGGCGTTTGCCCGATCTGCCGTGTCAATAAAAAAACAACAGGCAGTCTTTGACAACGGCGTCAGGCGTGGTATATCTTAAGTACAAACAACCTGTTTTGCGGAGACGCTCTTTGAACAACGAAATTCCATATATCGCCGGACTGCGCGGCATCGCCGCGTCTTATGATGCGTTTATCGTGGATCTGTGGGGCGTCGTCTACGAAGAACAAAGGCTGTGTTACGGCGTGTTTAACGCTCTCAGCCAATTAAGCGACGAAGGAAAAAAAGTCATTTTCCTGTCCAATTCCCCCTGCCGTTCGGCCGATATGATCAAAACGTTGGAACGTATGGGCATTAAACGTTATCTGTATCACGGCGTTTTGACCGCGGGCGAAGTCATTTATCATGAACTGCGGCGGCGTGTCGATCCGTTCTTCACCAATCTGGGACGCAAATGTTTTCATTTGGGGCCGGAACAGTATTGGCAGCCTTATGCCGATTTGGGGTATTTGCCTGTTCCGAATATCGACGAAGCTGACTTTATTTTTGTCACCGGAACTTTCGGGACGCAGGATTCCCTTGAAAAATACGAACCGTTTTTCAAAGTGTGTTTGTCGCGCCGTTTGCCGATGATTTGCGCTTGTCCGGATTCCTTTGTTTTAAAAGACGGGATCCCTTATATGGCCGCCGGAGCGTTAGCCGCCCAGTATCAAAAAATCGGCGGGTCCGTTCTTTGGCGCGGCAAGCCCGATCCGTCCGTTTTTAACTATTGCGTCGAAGGGGCGGAGGCCGAAAAATATCGCGTTGCCGTGATCGGTGACGGTATCCAGACGGATATCCTCGGCGCAAATCTGGCGGGCTTGGACGCGTTGTTCGTCGCAGGCGGTGTCCATGCCAAGGATTTGGGGATCAGCCGCGGCCAACCGCCCGATATTGATCGGGTACGTTCTTTGTTAACTCAACATGAATGTACGGCACGTGCCGTTTTACCGGCTTTTCTTTGGTGAAAAAACTTTACGGCGGATTTCAGCCTAAGAATTGTTCGTTTAAAACGCGGTCTTCCAGATTATATTCCGGATTGAATAACAGATTTGATACCGTTTCGGCATCTTCTTTGATATCGACTTTGATAACATTGCGCAACTCGGTAAAATCCGCCACGGCGCTGACGGGACGTTTTTCGCTTTGCCGTATGTCAAAAGACACCTCCGCATGATGCGGAATAATGGCGCCTTGCCATCTGCGGGGACGGAAAGGACTGATAGGTGTTAATGCCAGTACGTTTGACGTCATCGGTAAAATCGGGCCGTGTACCGAAAAATTATAGGCCGTACTGCCCGCCGGCGTCGATACCAAAACGCCGTCACAAATCAAATCCGGCAGTTTTTCAATGCCGTCAATGCTGATGGAAATATCCGCGGCCTGTCTGCTTTGCCGCAACAGGGAAACTTCGTTAAACGCTCTTGCCCGTTTGTGTTTTCCGTTTTCGGCGAAAGCGTCCATGATTAACGGATGCAATGCTATGGCGTCCGCAATCCTTAGCCGTTCGTCCAGATCGTCTTCCTGATATTTGTTCATTAAAAAACCGACGCTGCCGCGGTTCATGCCGTAAAACGGAATCCCTTTGTCCGTATGTTTGTGCAGCATCTGCAACATAAAACCGTCACCGCCCAATACGACAAATACGTCAGCCTTGCCGCAAGGGGCGGATCCGTATGCTTTTTGCAATCTTTGCAACGATTCTTGCGCGATTTCCGTAGAGTCTGCCAAAAAACAGATTTGACGCATTTTCTTTTCTCAAGTTTATGGACTTTCCGTTCGGATGTTTTTATAATACAAAAAAATCGGAGAAATAAAAGCAGGAAAAAACTGATGAAAAATTTATCGGGACGGTTTTGTGTGATTCTCGCTTTATTTGCAAGCGGCGTGTTACCGTCATCTGTTTTTGCGGCAAAATATTCGGGAACGGGATCGACGGCTCAACGGTTTTCCGCGGAACGGCCCGCCTCTGAAAAACCTCTGCCGCCGCCGGAAGCTACTGCCATGCCTCAGGAAGATTTAAGCGCCGCGGCACAAATCACTTTTGACGAATTGCGCTTGTTCGCCCGTGACTGGTTAAAGTATGCCCGTTGGTTGAAAACGGACGGTAATCAATATAAAGCTGTCGCCTATTTGGGCGTGTCTTCTTCTGCGGATTATCCGCCAGAGGTCGTCAAATGGATGGATGCTCACGGTTGGGCCGTTGATCGGTTTTTCCTGTTGGAACGAAAATTTCGTGCGACTCTTTCCGTTTTGGAGCAGGAAAACAAGCAGACGAATTTGTTGAAACATCTGGAAACGCAGATCAGGCAAGTCGAGCAAAATGATAAACTGTCCGATGATCAGAAAAAAAGCATGAAAAATCAATTCGTCGACACAATTCGTTCCATTCGAAGCGCTCTGAATACAAAAGCCCCCGTAACGCCTGACGAATACGAGCTGATTAAAATGAATCGTGAAGCCTTGACGCGGATTCTAAGCGAATGATTTATAAAGAAATCAATGGGATGTTTTCACGATTTTCGGAAACAATCCATTGTGCCGCGTGATACATCATAATACCGATAAACGCTCCCATAACGGCATCGCTGATAAAACATTGCGCCGTAAATACAACCGATACCGTTGTCAAAAATGCCGCAGCATATAACAATTTGCGGATTTTCGGCATAAAATATGCCGCAGCAGCTGCTACCGCCCACAAACTTTGAACGCTGAAACAAGGAAAAGACGTTTCCGTTACACGAAAACGAAATGCCGAAAAACCGTACAAATGCATCGTATCTAAAAATTCCGGCGTATATCGACCGACCAATACATTGATTATTAACGTAACCAACGATGATAATGACAATGTTAAAAGTACGAATAAAACAGCGTGAGCTTTTTGTATGTTTTTTTCAAATACTTCCGTACTTAAAGACAGTCCTGCCACTGCCATGTAAACCAGCCACAAAGCGATCAGAATTAAAAACCACCATCCCGACGGATTAATGCATGCCAGTGTGTGCCAAAAACCTTCCGCTTCGTCGTTTAAGCAGGATAAGGCAAAAGGCTTGTCTAAAAAATTGATCGAAAAGGCGCAAAACAGGCAGACATATATAAAGGCGGCTGTTTTCGGTTGATTTTTCGTAAAAACGACGATGATATCCTTCGCTTTGATTAAACGGGGACGCAAGTTTGTCCATTTCAGAAATTCCATTGCTTTTTTTATGGCGGGCGATCGGGAGAGTTTTGAAAGTCCCTCCTTTGTGTTTTGTGATAAAGTTGCCGCAAAAGCTTTTATTCGTTCCGAAATATTTATTTTATCAATCATAGCCTAATCCGATAAATTTAAAAATCCATGCTACTATAGCATAAGAAAAAAACAAGGTTAAGGATTCTCTTTATGTTTTTTTGCTTGTGTTGTTCAAAGCAAAAGGCTTTTGTTGAAATTTTTTTCAAAGGAATGCTAAAATACCTGCCGAAGGGAAACACTGATGAAAATCGTCTGTTTTTTGTTTTTGATTTTTTTTGTTTCCGTTTGGGACACAGACGCGTCTGCCCAGATTGTGGATATGCGCGCATTCAGTCGTCAGCGGGGGGCTCGGGCGTATCGTGTTAAAAACGTCGCGCCGGCAAGGGGCGTGCAACGTCAGCGTCAGATTTCTCCTGTAGCTCAAAATCGGCAGGAGTCGGCAGTGATGAACGGATCGACCGGTGAATCGAAACCGGCAAAAAATGAAGGGAATGTCGAAACGGCGGCTCAGACGGCGGAAATGAACGAATATATTCAGAATAATCCGCACGTCCGTCCGGATATTTAATTAAATGGGGAAAATGTGATGCGGCTGTCGTTGTTCATTTTTTTGGGATGTCTCTTTTTCATTCAAGGGGTTGATGCGCAAGTCGTCGATATGCGCGCATTCAGTCGTCAGCGCGGTTCTCGTGCCTATAAGGTCAAACAGCCCGTCATCAGACAAAAGCCTGTTCGGCAAATGCCCGTTCCTGTCAAAAAGGAGGATCCGTTGCCGGCAGAAGAGGCTGATCAAAAAATTCAACAAACGGGGGTTAAGGTCTTTCAGGAAAAAGATGAAGATAAAGTGATGAATTTTAATGTCGAAAATCCTGAATTTGATAAACTGAGTGATTATAAAAAACAGGATCTGATGAATCGGATATCTTTTGAAAAAAATACGGACTAGGTGAAACATGAAATATGCAGTTTTGGTTTTAGGGATTCTTTTGTTCGGTCAAACGTCTGCTTTTGCCGTTTGTTCCGGCGGTTTTGACGGCAGCGCCGGAACGCTGACGGGATGTTCCGAAATGGGGGCTTTGGGCGATTTGATTTATGAACGCGATCAAACGGGAAAAGTCCTGCATAAAAGGGACGAAGCCGAAATTAAACAGTATCTGGTAACGACGGTTGAAAAGCGTTTGAAAAAACGTGGAATTTCAATGAAAAACAAAGATGGTCAACCGGTGATCGAATTTAATCAGGATACTGTTTCATTCGATTTGTTCAATCAGAACGGAGATAAAATCTATACGTACACGGTCGATACGGCAAAAGGCGTTCCTCAAAACGAAAAAAGTGTTATCGAATCTCGCGAAACATATGATGCGCAAAAGGCTAAACTCAAGGCGGAACGCAAAGGACGTTTGGGGAAAATTCAGGTTATGGCCGAAAAAATAAAGGCCGAAGAAATTGAAAAGAAAGCTGCTGCGAAAAAATGAAATATCTGATATTAGCCGCGACGGTTTGTTTTTTGACCGCATGCATTATGCAAAAAATACCCGGTACGAAGACGCCTTTGATGTTGGAAACGTCGATTGACAGCGATTTGCTGATTCTTCAAACCGAGGATATCAGAATAGCAGAGGTTAAAGAAAAACGAATCGCGTATGAATACAACGATCAAAATATCCGTTTGGCGCATCTGGGGGATCATGCCCGCCGTTTTTGCGAAGGAAAAGGGCGTGATACGGTGTTGATTGATATGCGTTTGACTAACAGGGAAGGTTTTCGCCGCGCTACGTTTGAATGTAAGGATAAGCCCGTTTTAATCCCTTGAAAGTAATGTTCGCAGGACATAAAGGCGCAGTTCTGAAGACAGACTGCCCTTTCTGTCCGAATCAATTTGTGTAATTAATTCGGCCGACGTTAAATTTTGACGGGCGGCCTGTTTTTTTAATTCTTCCCAAAATTCGGGTTCCAAAGAAACGCTGGTGCGGTGGCCGGCAATCATAACGGAATATTTGCGAATGCTCATTTTATCAAAATCCGTTTGTAAAAATCGTTGCCTTTGTTGTCCGTTAATAAAAAGGCTGGAAAATCTTTGACGGTAATTTGCCAGACGGCTTCCATTCCCAGATCTTCAAAATCGATACAGCGGCAATCGGTGATATAACCGGCGGCCGTTTGCGCCGCGGCTCCGCCGAGTGTTCCCAGATAAAAACCGCCGTTTTCCCGGCAGGCTTTCGTTACCGCGTCGGATCTGTTGCCTTTCGCCAGCATAATTAAAGACGCGCCGTTTTTTTGCAATAAATCAACGTAAGAATCCATACGTCCGGCCGTCGTCGGTCCGAAAGATCCAGAAGGCATTCCGTTCGGTTTTTTTGCCGGTCCGGCGTAATAAACGGGATATTTTTTTAAATAATCGGGCAGAAGTTCATTTCTGTCCAACATGGCTTTAAAACGGGCGTGCGCGATGTCGCGGGCGACAATCAGCGTTCCGTTTAAGGACAGACGATCGCCGACGTTTAAATTGTTTAAATCGGTTAAAGTTTCCCGAATGTCTCGATTAAGATCCAAACTTTTTCCCGTTTCGTTTAAAGCGGCCTCTTTAATGTCCGGCAGATGTTGCGCCGGATTTGTTTCAAGTTTTTCCAAAAATACGCCGTCGGATGTGATTTCGGCCAGAATGTTTCTGTCCGCGACGCAGGAAACGCCTATGCCGATCGGTAAAGACGCGCCGTGGCGAGGCAGGCGGATAACACGTACGTCCAAACAGAAGTGACGTCCGCCGAATTGCGCCCCCAGCCCGTTTTGATTGATTAAGGATCGCAGTTCGTTTTCCAGTTTTGTATCCCTGAAACCGTTTTCGCTTGCGGGCAGGGCGTCCAGCGCTTTGGCCGAAGCCAGTTTGACCGTTTTCAGATTCATTTCGGCGCTTAGTCCGCCGATGACGATTGCCAAGTGATAAGGCGGGCAGGCTGAAACGCCGATTTTCGCGATTTTCTGTGTTAAAAATTCGATCAAGGCCTGCTTGTTCAACAAGGCGCGCGTCTGTTGAAACAAGAATGTTTTATTTGCCGAACCGCCGCCTTTGGCAATAAACAGAAATTTAAAGGAATTGCCTTCGACCGCCGTTAAATCGATTTGCGCGGGCAGGTTGGTGGCACTGTTTTTTTCGTCAAATACGGTCAGAGGAATATTTTGCGAATAGCGCAGGTTTAACGAAGTGTACGCTTTTCTTACGCCGCGTGCCAGCGCTTCGCTTTCCGTGCCGTTTGTTAAAACCAGATGGCCTTTTTCTCCGATGACGATTGCTGTCCCCGTGTCTTGACATAACGGTAAAGTCATGCCCGAAGCAATGTTGGCGTTTTTTAAAAACTCCAATGCCGCAAAGCGTTCGTTCGGCGAAGCGTCCGGATCGTCAAATATGGCGCGGATTTGAGATAAATGTTCGGATCGCAGCAGATGCGAAACATCATGAAATGCGGCGAAGGCCAAATCTTCGAAAACCTGATCGGGAATATGCAGATACCCGTCTTTGAAAATAACGGGGGCCGTATCAATCTGTTTAAAAGAAACCGGAGCGGGAAACAGCATATTTATTTCTTTTTTCGAAAAGCGTTTAAACTGACGACGTTTTCTTCTTCTGTCTGAGAGGTTGTTTTCTGTTCTTTTTCGGGATTTTCGCGCGGCGGTTCCGGCGTAAAAGAAACGGCGAATTGAGCGTGAGGATCGGCAAAACGAGTGATTGCCGTAAACGGAACGTATATTTTTTCCGGAATATTGCCGAAACTGAGGACGACGGAAAAAGCGTCGTCGAATACGTTCAGATCGCTGTATTCATGTTGTAAAACGATGGTGATTTCTTCGGGATAAGAAGCTTTCAGCCGTTCGGATAAAACGACGTCGTCGCGCGGCGTTTGAAACGAGATGTAAAAATGATTGCCGTCCAAGCCGTTTTTTTGTGCGGACAATAACGCGTCATGCACAACATGCAGCAACGCTTTTTCAACCAGTTGTTCGTAAGAGATTTCGGTCATCGGCCGTCCTTGAAAAATCAAAAAAGTTAAAAATAATGGGACACTTCTGTTGCTAGGCAAGTCCCCGCCCCACCTGAAGCGCTCAAGCCTCAGGGATTAAGTTCGGTCGTCCGGCCGCATTACGCAGCGAGAGTAACCTGAGTGCGATTATCATTCGCATTTAAAATTACAGCCCGATAACGGTGGTACAATGCCGGATGCAGATCCTACCTTTACTACGCGCGTCGATCCTGTTTCGTCCCCGTATTGGTGGAGACGCCGGGTACCGCCCCCGGGTCCGCTACGCCTATTCCATAGGGCGTTTAGCATCATAGCCGGATAAATCCGGCAATATGAAATATAAGGTTTCAAAACGCCGAAAGCAAGAAAGAAAAGAGCGTTTTCCTTCCGAACGGAAACGGAATAGGCCTTTATTGTTTGTTCGCAATCGATGAAATACAGACTTGATTGTCAGTTTTTACATCTTTCGGTCGCGCTTTTTTATGATTTTTTTTGTCCGTGAAAACCGACTGACGATCTGTGTTTGAGGAACATTCAAAACAAACATCCGTTATTTTTGATTTTGCGGCGTTTTTCTTTTGTGTCGACAAGTAAAAGAAACAAATCGGTTTGGCAGAAAGAATTTGCAGTAAAACATAAAGTAGGGTATTTAATATAAAGGATCGTTTAGTTTGAATTTTCGAATATGGAAAAATTATTTCAGAGATTTTTGCGAGGCATAGGTTCATGACTGAAAAGTATGATTTGATTTTCGGAATTGGATCGGCGTGTTTGTGTTCTCAAGCGCTGCGCAAGTTAAAGCTTCAATTTTATTCATATCCGCTTGATTGGCTTTACGGTCGGGATTTTCCGTATCGAGTTGATTTGTTGGTTAACGAATTCAAAGATTTTATCAATTGCGAAGACTTGGTTTTTGAAAACATATGGAACAAAGATGATCACAATCCTTGCGATGTGTACAAAAACCAAAGAACAGGCATAGTTTTTAATCATGATTTTCCCAAAGACGTGCCCCTGACGGAAACCTTCGGTCAGGTACGTTCGAAATACGAACGCAGGATTAATCGTTTAATCGGACAGATACGGCAGTCGGAGAGAATTTTAATCGTTTATATCGAAGTCCCCGGAAATGCTGAAGATGTCGGCGAACAAGCGTTGCGTGATTGTCAAAAAAAGATTGAAGAAAAATTTTCCGGCAAACGGATCGATTTGCTTTATGTCGGATGTCGGAAAACGCCTGTTGACGAAAGATACGGGGATCATATCCGCAAGCTTTGTTTTGATTATAGGAACAAAGATAATACGCCGCCTCATGACGCCCGTTTGCTCAGAGCGGGTTTGCGCGGTCGGTATTGTTTGAAACGTTCTTTTTTTGAACGGTGCCGATCTGTCATCTTCCGACTGAAAAAACATTTGAAACAATGCAGGTCCCGTTCTGCAAAAGAATTCGCAAAAACCTCAAATTTATGAAATTAGCTTTTAAACAAGGGAACTTTTTATGATTTCGTTTCTTGATCTCGCCAAAGTGAATAATCGTTTCCGTTCCGAAATCGACGTCCGGTTTGCGAATGTTTTGAATAAGGGATGGTATTTGCAGGGTGAAGAAAACGAAATGTTTTCAAAACACTTCGCCGAATATTGCGGAACAAAATACGCTTTAGGTGTAGCCAACGGGCTGGATGCTTTAAATTTGATTATCCGGGCGCACGGATTTGGCGCAGGCGATGAAATCATTGTGCCGTCAAATACATATATTGCCACGATTTTAGCCATATCGGAAAACGGTTGCACGCCCGTTTTGGTCGAACCGGATATTCATACATACAACATTGATCCCGACAAGATTGAAGCGGCGATAACGCCGAAAACAAAAGCGATTATGGTCGTTCACCTGTACGGCCAAGCCGTTCAAATGCAAAAAGTATGGGATATTGCCAAGAAGTACGGCTTGAAAGTGTTTGAAGACTGCGCTCAGGCGCATGGTGCGTTTTATAAAGGCAAGCGCGTCGGCAATCTGTCCGATGCCGGAGCGTTTTCGTTTTATCCGGGGAAAAACCTCGGCTGCATGGGCGACGGCGGTGCGATCACGACAAACGATGAAACGCTATATCAAAAAATCAAAGCTTTGGCGAATTACGGATCCGATCGCAAATATCACCATATTTACAAAGGGACGAACAGTCGTTTGGATGAACTTCAGGCTGCCGTCTTGGATGTGAAACTGCCGCATTTGGATGCGGACAACGCCCGTCGGCGCGGGATTGCAACGTATTATCGTAAAAACATTACAAATCCGAAAATCATTTTGCCTGAAACGTACAGCGAAGACGCGGCCGTTTGGCATGTTTTTGCGGTCAGAACAGAAGAACGCGATCGCTTCCAGCAGTATTTAACGGAAAACGGTATTCAAACAATCATTCACTATCCGACCCCACCGCATAAACAAGGGGCTTATCAGGAATGGAACGATTGTTCTTTCCCGATTGCGGAAGAAATCCACAGGACGATCATTTCCCTGCCGATGTCACCCGTCCTGACTGACGAAGAAGTAAAACAAGTTACGGAGATTGTAAATGCCTACCGGTAAACGGCAATATGATCTGGTTTGTTCCCTCGGCGGGAATTGTGCGGCGGCATTTCAGCTGAAATACCGTGATTTGCGCTTTTTTTCGCTGCCGTTCGATTGGGTTTATATCGAAAATGAAAAACCGATGGAATATTTGTGCGAAGGGTTTGCCGACGGATTTAAAAATCTGGCATTAAAAGAAAATTTGAAGCGTGTTGAAGGGAATGAGGCTCATTCCGTTATCTATCGGGATACGTATTCCGGCTACTTTTTTCCGAACCATTTTAAAGAAGACGCCGAGAAGGAATTCGATGATTTTGATAAAAAACTTCGTCGCAGAACAAAGCGTTTGATTGATAAAATCAAAGCCGCGCACAAGGTTTTGTTTATTTTGTCCGCAGCTTTCCCATTGGAAATTTCCTGTCTGGAAAAGTTAAACAAATGCCTGTCTGAGCTTTATCCGGACGTGTCCTTTGATTTTGAAGTCGTTTCTTTCGCCTGTCCTCAAGAAGGGGAGGAAACTCTCGGGAATATACATTTGAAACGCTGCTCTCGAAAACAGAATTCGTATGATTTTTATAAAACGAATTTCGAATGGGCGTTTCTGGATCAGATCGTTTTATTTAAGAAACATCATGGTAAAATCCGGTTGTTATCGTTCAAGGCTTTCGGCCGGCGTTTCCGTTTGAATCTCGAAATCAGGAGAAACAACGATGCATAACGACCTGATTTCCGTAACGATCTCGGCTTACAATCATGAAAAATACATTGAAGAATGTATCCGTTCGATTATGGCACAGACGTATCGAAATATCGAACTGCTTGTCATAGATGACGGCTCGAAAGACGGTACGTTCGCAAAGCTTTTGGATTTAAAACCGGAATGCGAAAAACGGTTCGTTCGCGTTGTGATGGAAACTCAGGAAAATCAGGGGACTCGCATTACCGGAAACAAACTAATCGATCTGGCTCATGGAAAATACATCTATGCAATCGCTTCCGATGACGCGGCAAAGCCTCAGGCTCTTGAAACGCTCCACGCTTTTCTGGCGGAAAATCCGGATTATGTGTTGGCGGTCGGCGATGATGAAATCGTCAACGGCAATTCGGAGCGTGTTTATTGGGGGAAGAGCCGCAAAGTGGTGCTGGAAAATGAAGCTCTTTATAAAACATTCGGAGATGAGCTTCATCTGAACGAACCGGATAACAAACATCCGGATTTCGGCGATTATGAAGATTTGCTGAAAGGCAATTACGTTCCGAACGGATATTTATACTTGCGACAGGCGATGGTTGATGCCGGTAAATTCGATACGGGGATCCTGTTGGAAGACTGGTATATGCATCTGCAGTTGGCCAAGAGGGGAAAGTATAAATATATTCCCGAAATTTTGTTTTCTTATCGCTGGCATGAAAACAATACGATTTCCAATCCGGCATATAAAGCGAAGATGTTGGAAATTTACCGTCAGATTTATGAACACGAAAAAGAGTACTGTTTTGCACATGGATATAAAAAACAGTGGAAACGTCAATGGTGTAAACGGTTCGGCTGGCGCGCGAAATGGAAAGAACTGCGTGATACGATACGGGGGAAGAAATGACGGCGAATACGGCTTTGATTTCCTTACAAGTTCACGGTGATGATCGCGGTTCGCTGATCGCGTTGGAAAACGGCCATAACTTGCCGTTTGACGTTAAACGCGTTTATTACATTTACGGCACAAAAACGGATGTCGCCCGCGGTTTCCACGCGCATAGGAAATTAAAGCAATTGCTGATCGCCGTATCGGGCAGTGTCACGATCAAATGCGAATACGGTGCCGAAGTGAGAGAATACGCTCTGAAATCTCCTGATGAAGGTTTGTTGATAGAGGGGCTTGTCTGGCGGGAAATGCATGATTTTTCGTCTGATTGCGTCCTGCTTGTTTTAGCAGACGATTATTATAACGAAAACGATTATGTCAGGGATTACGCTCTTTTTAGACAAGAGGATAAAGCATGATAAAAAACACGCATGATTTTAAACCGATTGAAGGAAAATATGTCAATCTGAGAGAAGTCGAGATTGATGATGCGGCATTTATTCTCGCTCTGCGTTGCGATGAAAGAAAGTCCCGCTTTTTGCATAAAACAGAGAACAATCTGGAAAAGCAGATCGAATACCTGAAACGCTATAAGACGTTGGATAACGAATGGTATTTCATTATCGAAAACAAGCGACACGAACCGTTGGGAACAAGCAGGATTTACGATGTCAGCGGATCTCAATACACCGGCGGCAGTTGGTTGATGAAGGACGGTTCTTTGCCGGAAGAAACGTTGGAAGGGGTTTTGTTGGGACGGCAAATGGCTTTTGAAACAATCGGTTTCGAAAAGGATTGTTATGATGTTCGCAAAGCAAATAAAAAAGTCGTTCGTTTCCATAAAATGTGCGGAGCAAAAATCGTTGAAGAAAACGATATCGATTATTTTTTTGAAATGACAAAAGATGTTTTTGAAAAAATGAAACCGCAGCTTTACGCGATGTTGGGATAAGGAAAAAAAGATGGTTTCGTTTTCTTCGGATCAACGTTTCATTGTTACGGGAGCTTCTTCGGGAATCGGACGAAGGGTCGCTTTGTTATTGAATGAATTGGGGGCTACGGTAATCGGGGTCGCCCGCAATCAAGAACGGTTGGAAGCGATGAAAGCCGATGCAAAAGCTCCTGAAAGAGTCTTTTGGGAACAAAAAGATTTATCAGAGGATATTGGAAACCTGCCGGCTTATATTAAAGCGCTGAAAGATAAATACGGCAAGTTTTCCGGTATGGCTTATTGTGCAGGAATAGTTCCCATTCAGCCGTTGGCGGCGACGGATTATAATACCTTGCTTGAAACGTTGAATATTAATTATATCGCTCCCGTCCTTGCGGCGAAAGGTCTGGCGGATAAACGGAACAATGTCGGAGCCGGGACGGCTATGGTTTTTATTTCTTCCGCTGCTTCGTTGATTTCAGACAAAGGACATTTGACATATGCCGGCAGCAAAGCCGCTTTATGTGCCTCCGCCCGGTCAATGGCCAAGGAATATGCGAAAAACAAAATCAGAATTAATTGTATTCTGCCGACAAATATTAAAACGGAAAATTCTCCGCAGGAATACATTGATTCACAAATCGCCGCTTATCCGATGGGGTTTGGCGATGTTTCCGATGTTGCAGAATTGACGGCATTCTTGCTGTCTTCGGAAACGTCGTGGATTACGGGGCAGAATTATATTTTGGATTGCTCAAGTTTTTAAAGGACGAAAAATGACAACTGTTTCATTTCAAAACATGCGAATTACAGGAATCAAGACGGTCGTTCCGGAACATTGCATTCATATTGATGATGAGTTGCAATATTTTGATAATAATCCGAAAAAACTTTCCCGCGCTAAAAAGATGATGGGGTACGATCACCGTTATATCGCCGATAAAAATACGACAGTTACGGATATGGCTGTTGATGCCGCGGAAAAACTTTTAGCGGAAATGAAAGTTGATCGAAATGAAATTGATTTATTGATTTTTGTTAATCAAAATCCCGATTATCCGCGTCCGAATGATGCCTGTTTGGCTCACGGGCGGTTGAAATTGAAGAAAAAGTGCACTTCTTTGCAAATCAATCTGGGCTGTTCAGGTTATGTCCACGCTTTAATGACAGCGTCCGGTTTGATGTCTTCAGGGGCTTTTCGATACTGTCTGTTGTTGGCCGGTGATAATCCGGCATATGATATTTCCGCGGAAAACAGAAAAATCGCCCCCGTATTTGGTGACGCCGTTTCGGCGACACTTTTAAAATATGATCCCGATGCTCCGAAATCGTTCTTTGTAACGGGAACGGACGGGGAAAAGTGGGACAGAATCATTCATCCGTTCGGCGGGCAGGCGCTTCCGTTCAAAAAAGAGGATTTCGATTTTCAAATTCAAGATGAAATCGGAAACAAATGGACGGCAGAACAAGGATTGATGAAAGGCGAAGATGTTTTCATCTTTACGATGGAAGTCGCCCCCGTTTTGTTGAACGATACAATGAAAGCCGCCGGTTGGACGGTTGATGACGTCGATTTATTCGCCATTCATCAGGCGAATAAACAAATTGTTGAAACGATTGTTTTTAAGGCGGATATCCCGCCGCAAAAGGCTCCCGCCGAAACATTTTCAAAATATGCAAACAATTCGGTTAATTCCGTCGCAACGGTTCTGTGTGATCAGGCCAAAGATAAAAATATTGAAAAAGTCATTCTTTGTTCTTTCGGCATCGGGCTTTCATGGGGCGCAGCGGCGTTGGATATATCCGGAATGTATAACGGCGGAATATCGACTTACGTTTCCCCGAAAGAAAAACCGACGCGGGAACAAAAAATTCAACATTGGATTAACTACTTTAAAGGAGAAGAAAAATGACAAATGAAGAATTTTTAGCGGAAATGCAGGACGTTCTGCAGACAGAAGAAGAATTGTCCATGGATACCGTTTTAGATGATTTGGATGAATGGGACTCTTTGTCCGTTATGGCAACCATGGCTTTTTTGGAAAAGTCTTTCGGAGTGAAAACGGCAATGAAAGATTATCACGAAATCAAAACAATCGGTGATATCGCGAAAAAAGCGGGAATGTAAAGATGATCAAAGGATTGCACCATATCGGCATAGCGTCCCGCAATATCGCAAAGGACGCCCTGTTTTTTGAAGCGTTCGGTTATCATTCGCAAAGTTCCGAACGAGAGGATGCTCAAGCGGATATTCGCGTGCAATTCCTGTCTGCCGATAATCAGCCTGATTTGGAACTGGTTGCTAATTTAAGCAAAGATGGACCGATGACGCCTCATTTGCAGGCACGGCGGAAAATTTTTCATTTTGCGTATGAAACCGATGATATCGAAACGGATGCGCAAAAAATGGTTGATGAACAAAACGCTTCTTTTCTGGTTCCGATAACTCGGGTTGAAGATGTTTCATCAGACATTAAAGCGTGGTGCTATTTGATGTTTCGCAACATGATGATCGTCGAATTAGTCGAGCTGAAAGGATAAAAATGCCTGAATTTAACAGTGAGAAGATATTTGTCGTAACGGGAGCGTCTTCCGGCATCGGACAGGCTGTTGCTTGGAAACTGAATAAAGAAGGAGCTGCCGTTATCGGTGTCGATCTGAATATGGATGGTTTGCAGATTTCCAAGCAACAGTCGGAAAATCCGGAAAGATTTTTTTGCGAACAGAAAGATTTATCGCAAGACATTACGGTTTTGCCCGATTTTATGTCGGAATTGAAAGACAAATACGGAAAATTGCAAGGTGTCGCCTGTTGCGCCGGTATAACAGAGATGCGACCGCTGCGCGCATTGGATATAGATCAGATGAAACGTCTGTTTGACATTAACTATTATGCGCCTGTTTTCATGGCAAAGGGCTTCGTTGATAAACGCGTCAATAACGGCAGAGGCTCTTCTTTTGTTTCAATAGCTTCCATTGCATGCAAAAGTCCGGCAAAAGCGGTTATTACTTATTCTGGAGCGAAAGCGGCTTTGGCGGCTTCCATGATTGCGATTGCCAAAGAATACGCTCCTAAAGGCATTCGTTTCAACACGGTTTCACCTTCGGATATTGAAACGCCGATGACGCAAAATATTCCGGAAATCATGGATAAAGTTCGGGATTTTTATCCGATGGGGTTCGGAAAGCCTGAAGATGTCGCCAATGTCGTTTCGTTCCTTTTATCCGATCGGGCGAAATGGATTACGGGACAAAACTATATTATCGATTGCGCCAGCAGATAATCGGGGGAGACTATGCCGAAATCAAAGTTCAATCACGTTAAAATCAGCGGTATGACTGCGGTTGTTCCGGAAAATTTCATTAATATTGACGATGAAATCGAATTTTTTAACAACGACATCAAATTGTTGGAACGAAATAAAAAAATTCTGGGACTGGGTAAACGTCATGTAGCTGACGAACGCACGACAAACAGCGACTTGTGCGAAGCCGCCGCTTTGGATTTGATTGATGCGTTGAAAATAGATAAAACCACAATCGACGCTTTGATTGTGGTATCAGCTTCGCACGATTATCACTATCCGGCGTCCGCCTGTGTCCTTCACGGCCGATTGGATTTGAATGAGGAATGTTCCTGTTTCGATGTGTCAGGCTTGGCGTGCTCCGCGTATGTTCACGGGCTGTGGCTGGCGCATTCTTTGATTTCCGGCGGAGCGGCAAAAAAATGCCTTTTATTGACAGGGGATATTGTCAGCAGGCATTCCGATCGGCGCAACCGTAATTCAAATATGCTGTTCGGCGATGCCGGAACGGCAACGTTGCTGGAATACACCAACGAGGAAAATACGGCGTATTTTTATACGGGAACCCGCGGCAAGGGGTGGAATTCGCTGATCGCTCCCGCCGGCGGATATGATTTGCCCGTTCGCGAAGATATCGCTTCATTGGAATATACGGACAATACCGGAAATGTATGGCATTTGTGGGACGATATTATGAAAGGCATGGACGTTTTCAAGTTTACGACAGATGTCGGCCCCCGCGGTATTCAGGAAATTTTGTCTTATGCCGGTAAAACGGTTGAAGATATCGATTACTTCGCGTTTCATCAGGCAAACAAGCAAATCGTCAGAACGGTCGCCATGTATGCAAAGCTGCCCAAGGAAAAGTTTTCGACCGAGACTTTTTCGCAATACGGCAACTGCAGTTCGGCTGCCGTTACAACGGATATCTGCCGGCAACTGAAAGAAAAAGAGGCTAAAAACGTCTGTTTGTCAACGTTCGGCGTGGGGTTGTCATGGGGCTTCGGCATATTGAATTTCGATGGAACGTATGTCGGCGGCATACGGCTGTATAAAACGCCTGAAAACAAAATGAGCCGGGAAGAGAAAATCAAATACTGGGTAGGGTATTTCAAGGATGGAAACAATGCTTAAAGGAAAGAATGTTTTTATTACCGGAACAAATCGCGGCATAGGGTCGGCGATCTTAAAAGAATGTGCCGCTAACGGTTCCGCAATTTGGGCTCATGCCAGAAAAGAAACGCCGGAATTTATCAGTCTGTTAAACGAAGTGTCCGAACAATACCACACAGAAATCCGTCCGGTTTATTTCGATATGACAGATAAAGACGCGATGAAAAAGGCGGTGATGGAAATCCGTTCTTCTAAATTGCCGGTTGACGCTTTGATCAATAATGCCGGAATGATGCACAACGCATCGTTTCAGATGTCGTCTGAAAAAGCCTTACACGATGTCTTCGAGGTTAATTTTTTTGCGACGTTTTTATTGACGCAATATATCGCCAACTTAATGGTGCGGCAGAAACGGGGAAGTGTCGTTACGGTTTCATCAATGGGTGCTTTGGACGGCAATTCCGGAAAGGCCGTTTACGGCGCATCTAAAGCGGCCTTGATTACGATGTCCCGCGTAATTGCCAATGAACTGGGAGCGCAGGGCGTTCGTTCGAACTGTATCGCACCCGGAGTGATTGAAACGGACATTTTGCAAACAATGCCCGAAAGCGAACTGCTGAAAGCAAAAGAATTGACACCGATGAAAAGGACGGGATCGCCTGAAGAAATCGCATCTGTCGCTGTGTTTTTAGCATCGGACAAATCTTCCTTTATCAACGGTCAGGTTATTCGGGTAGACGGAGGGTTGCGGTCATGAAATCAAATTCGGAATTTGCCCGCAATATGCGCCGGAACATAATTCTATCCGCTTTTAAAGCGGGAGCGAACGGTGCGCATATTGCTCCGTCGCTTTCATGTGTGGAAATATTGACGGCTCTTTATGCAAACATTTTAAAAACGAGTGATGACGGGCATTTTATTTTAAGTAAAGGGCATGCCGGTCCGGCATTTTATGCCGCCTTGTTTGAAGCCGGATTGATTTCGCAATCGGACTATGATTCTTTTGAAGTAAACGGTGGTGATTTTCCAGGTCAGCCATCGAAAAACGTCGAAAAGCATATAGAATTTTCAGGCGGCAGTCTGGGAATGGGGCTTTCATACGGCATCGGACTGGCATTCGGGCGCGAAAAAAAGGTGTTCGTTTTAATCGGCGACGGTGAATCGAACGAAGGTTCCGTTTGGGAGGCGGCCATGTTCGCGGGTTATAACAAATTACGCAATTTAACGGTAATTGTCGATTTTAACGGAATGCAGGCAGACGGATTTTCCTGTGATATTCTAAGCGTTGACGCAAAAAAAATGTGGACGGCTTGCGGTTGGGAGGTTGTTGTTTGCAACGGACATGATACGGACGAAATCACGCGGACTTTAACAAAAGAACATGAAAAGCCGTTGGTTGTTATTGCCGAAACGGTTAAAGGAAAAGGTGTTTCCTTTATGGAAAACAATCGTGATTGGCATCATGCACGTTTAACCGAAAAACAAAAAGAAGCGGCTTTGGCCGAAATGGAGGGCGATCATGGACTTTAAACCCGCTTCAATCAGAACGTTATCCATGCTCGGACAACGAGGAGCTTTCGGACAGGCGTTGACCGAAATCGCCCGCGATAATGAAAATGTCATCGCCTTAAGTGCGGATTTGTGCAACACGTCGGGATTGGATCGTTTTAAGAAAACTTATCCGGATCGTTTTATCAATGTCGGTATCGCCGAACAGAATATGGTCGGTATTGCCGCAGGATTGGCTGCGCGGGGAAAAATACCGGTAGCGACGACTTTTGCTAATTTTGCAGCTTTGCGTGCTTGCGAACAAGTTCGGCATTTTATGGGATATATGAATGAAAACGTTAAGTTGGTCGGCTTTGGCGCGGGGTTTTCATTCGGCATGTTCGGTACGACACATTATGCCGTAGAAGATATTGCCGCTTTGCGCTCAATCAATAATCTGATTATCCTTTCTCCTTCCGACGGTGTTTGTGTCGTTAAAGCTGTCGAAGCTGCCGTTCGAGTGAAGGCTCCCGTTTATTTGCGGTTATCGGGAACGATGAATAATCCCGTCATCTATAAGGAAGATTTTAATTTTGAAATCGGCAAGGCGACAACTCTGCTGGAAGGAACGGATATAGCAATCATCGCTACGGGAACAATGGTCTTTAACGCTTTGAAATCAGCGGAAAAGTTGGCGGAAAACGGCATGTCTGTCAAAGTGATCGATATGCATACGATCAAGCCGCTTGATGCTGATGCGGTCAAGGCAGCCTGTTCGGCAAAGTTGATTGTCACCGTTGAAGAACATAGCGTTTACGGCGGGCTTGGCGGAGCTGTCGCCGAAACATTGGCTTTGGAAATGAAAAGGCCGCCTCATCTGATTATCGGGACTCGAAATGATTACCCGCATGCGGGGGATTTTGGTTATATGCACGATATTCACGGTCTGACGGCAGAAAAAATAGCATTAAAGATTCAAACGACATACGAGGAGTTATGCAAATGACAAACGAAGAAAAATACACGAACGCATTTTGTCAGGCGTTCGACATTGATGCGGATACGGCGAAAGGCTTGAAATTTCAGGCGATAGACGCTTGGGATTCCGTCGGGCACATGGGCTTGGTCGCGCAGATTGAGGAAGCGTTCGACATCATGTTGGAACCGGATGATATCGTTGATTTGAACAGTTTTGAAAAAGGAAAAGAGCTTCTTGCCAAATACAATGTGGAATTTGCTTGAGTTCAAAGACAACACGGCCGTTATAACGGAAGACGGGGAAACGCTTTCTTACGAACGGCTGAGTGAAGAAACGGAAGCCTTGGCGGCGATTATTCCCGCCCGCTGTCTGGTTTTCAATTTGTGCTCAAACACGATCGGCTCTCTGATCGGGTATGTGTCGTTTTTGAATCACGGTATCGTGCCGCTGATGCTGGACGAACATATCGATCGAGAACTGTTGGACAATTTTTTGACGATCTATAAGCCGGACTACCTTTGGCTGCCGACGGATAAGACTGCGGAATTTAAGGGTGAATCCGTCTATTCGTCCAATGGCTACACACTGTTGAAACGGGCGGACGAACACGCTTATCCGTTATATGGGGAACTGGCGTTGTTGCTGACGACTTCGGGTTCGACCGGATCACCGAAGTTCGTGCGTCAGAGCTACAAAAACATTCAAGCGAACACCCGTTCGATCGTCGAATATCTGGAAATCGGCGAAACGGAACGCGCGATCACGACTTTGCCGATGAACTACACCTACGGTTTGTCAATCATCAACTCGCATCTGGCGGCGGGAGCGACACTTCTGCTGACGCGCAAGACGTTGATGCAGCGCGAATTCTGGGACTTTTTCACACAGCAAAAGGCGACATCTTTCGGCGGCGTTCCCTATACTTACGAGATGCTGGACAAGCTGATGTTCTTCCGCCGCAAACTGCCCGATCTGCGCACGATGACTCAGGCGGGGGGCAAGATTCTGCCCGAACTGCACAAGAAGTTCGCCGAATACGCCGAACGCGAAGGCAAACGCTTTGTCGTGATGTACGGACAGGCGGAAGCAACGGCGCGCATGGCGTATCTGCCGGCAAACAAGGCTTTGGAAAAATGCGGCGCAATGGGTGTCGCCATCCCCGGCGGCAAGTTTGATCTGATTGATGCGGAAGGCGGAAAAATCACAACGCCCGAAACGGTCGGGGAACTGGTTTATACGGGCGACAACGTAACGCTGGGCTATGCCGTTTGCGGCGAAGATCTGGCCAAAGGCGACGAGCGCGACGGCGTGTTGCAGACGGGAGATATGGCGAAGTTCGACACGGACGGATATTTTTATATCGTCGGACGGAAAAAGCGGTTTTTGAAAATCTTCGGCAATCGCGTGAATCTGGACGAAACGGAGCGGCTGATCAAAGCGCATTATCCCGACTTCGAATGTGCCTGCGCGGGCGTTGACGACGCGATGAAAATCTTTGTTACCGATGAAACGAAAATCAAGGAAGTTCAGGCTTTTGTCGCGGAGAAAACGCATCTGAACTTTACGGCGTTCCACGTCAAATATTTGCCGCAGATTCCTAAAAACGATGCGGGCAAGACCCTTTATGCGGAGCTGAACGAACGATGATGCAAACGGATAAGTACATTGTTGCCCCTACTGATGCCGCGAATGAAATTCATATGCAGAGGAACGGTTTTTTCTTTGCGGATCGTACGGTGAAAACAACAATCAGCCTTTCTAAAATCGCTGTCGATTTGGATAAACTTATCCGTCTGCCGATTATGGAAACGACGGATTTTAAAGACGATGTTTTACGTATCGCCGTTGCTTCGTTTGCGTATGACAGACGCTTCCACGTTCAGCCGGATTGTTCGGCGGATGTTTCTGGCGTGGTTTTGAAACGTTGGGTCGAGGAGTTGGACACCGTCTTTGTCGCTTTGTTCAAAGAACAGCCCGTCGGTTTTTTGGCACTGAAAGAAACGGCACCGGACACGGTTTTCGTACATCTGGCGGCGGTCGAGGAAAAGTACCGTATGACAGGAGCGGCGATGGCCTTATACGCAAATGCCTGCAAAGCAGCCAAAGAACGCGGTTATAAAAAACTGGAAGGGCGCGTCAGTACGCAAAACACGGCCGTGATGAACGTTTATACCGCTTTCGGAGCGACCTTTTCCGAACCGCAGGACATTTTCATCAAAAAGGAGAACGCATGACGCTGGACGAATTGTTTCAAATCGCTCCGTATTCTTTAAGCAAGGCCGAAAAGGACGAGGCGTTGAAGGATATTTTAAACGACTTGACGCGCCGTCATTACGCAGCCTGCCCCGAGTATGCGAGGATACTGGATGCGCTGAAGTTTGACGCGGCGCAAAATCACGATTGCGCTGATTTGCCGTTTTTGCCGGTTCGATTGTTCAAGCAGTTCGAATTGCGCTCCGTACCGAAAGAGGAAATCACCAAAACTCTGACGTCTTCGGGAACGTCAGGGCAATCGGTATCCAAAATATTTTTGAACGCGGATAACGTGCGTTCTCAAACAAAGACTCTGAACGAGATCATTTCCTCGTTTATCGGCAAACAGCGTCTGCCGCTGTTGTTGCTTGACACGGAAATGATCAAGAAAGACCGCTCGATGTATTCGGCACGCGGCGCGGGCATCATCGGCTTTTCGATTTTCGGACGCAACAGCACTTACGCGTTGGACGCCGAAATGAACATTGATGTCGATAAAGTCGCCGCTTTTTTTGAAGAACACAAAAACGAACCGATTTTAATGTTCGGCTATACCTATATGATCTGGCAGTTCGTCGTTCGCGCATTGGAGGAAAAGAACATTTCCTTTAATGCCGAAAATGCTGTTCTGTTCCATATCGGCGGGTGGAAAAAGCTGAAAGATCAGGCGGTTGACGTGTTGGAATTCAACCGCCGCGTCCAAGGGCGTCTGGGCAACGTCAAAGTCTATAATTATTACGGGATGGCGGAACAGCTCGGTTCGGTCTTTGTCGAATGCGAACACGGTCATATGCACTGCTCCAATTATTCCGATGTAATCATCCGCCGTTCAAAAGACTTTTCCGAAGCGGAAATCGGCGAAAAGGGATTGATGGAGTTGTTGTCCGTTCTGCCGGTCAGTTATCCGGGGCACGTTTTGTTAACCGAAGACGAAGGCGAGATTTTGGGTGTGGACGATTGTCCGTGCGGCAGAAAAGGCAAGTATTTTAAAATTCACGGGCGCATCAAAAGCGCTGAATTGAGAGGGTGCAGTGATACCTATGAACGGCGTTGAGTATATAATCGGAACAGCGGATGTCGTCAATACGCCGATACGGGTGTATGACGATACGGCGTGCGCTTTTATCGCGGAGCTGTCGGCGGAAATTCTGAAATCCCCGTTGGCAAGGGCTTATCCCGATTTGTCAGCTTTGGCTTTTTGGGGACGCAAGGCGAACCTGCAAAAACTGAAAGAAGCTTTCGGCGACACGGCGGGACGACTGGGACGCGGCTTGTGCTTTCATATCGCACCGTCCAACATTCCGGTAAATTTCGCGTTCACTTATCTGTTTGGACTGTTGGCGGGCAACGCGAACATTGTCCGGCTGCCGTCCAAGACTTTCCCGCAGATCGACGCTTTGTGCGCTTTGATGAAAAAAGTGCTGTCCAGGTATCCCGAAATCGAAAAAAGGACGGCTTTCGTCCGCTATCCGCGCAGCGACGAAATCACGGCGGAATTTTGCAAAAACGCCGATGCTCGCATGATTTGGGGTGGCGATAAGACCATCGCTTCAGTCAAATCTTGTCCGACGTCTCCGCGTTGTGTCGATATCGCTTTTGCCGACCGGTATTCTTTGGCGATTTTTGATGGGAACGCCGTTTTAGACGCCGATGAAACACAGATGAAACGGTTGGCGGAAAACTTCTACAATGACACGTGGCTGATGGATCAGAACGCATGTTCCTCGCCGCAAATCATCTTGTGGCAAAACGATAGCGGTGAAGCTCGGAAAAAGTTTTGGAACGCGGCTCTTCAAATCGCTAAAGAGAAATACATTCTTCAAGACGCCGTTTCCGTCGACAAATACACGCTGTTCTGCACCGAAGCCGTTGTCAATGACAATGCTGAAACTTTCGCCCGTAATGACAACTTGCTGTATCGGGAAGAAATCAAAGCCCTGACGCCCGACATCATCAACCATCGCGGCAAAGGCGGATACTTCTTTGAACATACATTGAATAACGTTCGAGAACTCTGCGCTGTAATCACGGAAAAATTCCAGACGATCACATATTTCGGCATTGATCCGGTCAAATTGCGCGAAGAACTGATCGCCGCGAACGTCCGCGGCATCGACCGTATCGTCCACGCCGGCAAAGCGATGGACATCGACGTCGTCTGGGACGGTCATGATTTGGTCAGGGAATTGTCAAGAATCATATCTGTTTGAAAAGGGGCTAAACGATGTTCGCTAAAATTAAATATAAATTATGGAAACATCTGAGTAAAACAATAGCATCTAATAAAATATATAATAGAAAAGAAAATCCGGATTTATTTCGTTTTGAAAAAACAGATGATTTAAATTCGTTGAAAAA
>JAZNBT010000168.1:0-20240 GCA_045587165.1 Alphaproteobacteria bacterium
AACCGTCTTAGCTGTTCTTTAAAACAAACCGCCGTCAAACCTAACGACAAACGGACTTGACCATACTTTCTTAAGGATACTTTAGCGCCCTTCCGTTTTTTTGTCAAATATTTTTCCAAAAAACAAAAAAAATCCCTCTACCTTCTTTTATACTCGACTAAAGTCCCCTTATTTTTTGTCAAAATAAGATGCTAAAATTCTTTTTTTTGTGATTGCGGGACAAAACAATGCGACAAAAACATCAGGAAATTTTAGGTCATCCCAAGGGGCTTTTCCTGCTTTTCGGTTCGGAATTATGGGAGCGTTTCTCTTTTTACGCTTTAAGGGGCGTTCTGATTTTATACCTAACGGTGTTAACGGTTAATAACGGACTGGGCTGGAATAAATCAGATGCTTTACGTTTATACGGTATCTATACCGGATTGATTTACATTACGCCGTTAATCGGCGGATGGTTGGCAGACAGTATCTGCGGTCAACGTAAAGCCGTTATCGCCGGCGCCGTTTTAATGGCGTCGGGACTGTTTATTTTATCCATGCCGAACAATTTTCTGCCGATATCGGAAAACGTCGTTTTATATACGGGACTGACTTTTTTAATTTGCGGCAACGGATTATTCAAACCGAACATTTCAACAATGGTGGGTGATTTATACGCCGCTGAAGACACACGACGCGACAGCGCTTTTACGATTTTTTACATGGGCATCAATATCGGTTCGTTTTTGGCCGGAATTATTGCCGGTTTTGTTTCAAGCCGATATTCATTCAAAGCCGTTTTTGCCGTTGCCGGCGGCGGAATGCTGTTTTCTTTGTTTTTACAGACCTTTTTAGCCGATCGTTACTTAGGCGGTATCGGATTACGTCCGAACGCGCAAACCACAGAAAAAAAAACGTATGACAAACAAAAAATAACTGCGGAAGAACTCAATCATTTAAAAGCCTTTTTTATTTTAGGCCTGTTCAGCGTTATTTTTTGGGCGGGCTTTGAGCAGGCGGGCGGATTAATAAATCTGTATACAGCGGAATATACGGATCGAACGATCGGATCTTATACTATTCCTACGGTATTTTTTCAGTCATTAAATCCGCTGTTTATTATTTTGCTGGCTCCGGTCTTCGCATGGTTTTGGGTTAAACTGGGAAAAAGAGACCCGAATTCCGTTGTAAAATTCGCTCTGGCTCTGTTTTTTCTGGGGACGGGCTTTTTATTCATGATCGCGGCCGTAATTCAAACGGAAACATCGCCGACGGGACTGGCTTCCCCGTTATGGCTGTTCGGGACGTATTTGTTCCACACCGTCGGCGAACTGTGTTTGTCTCCGACCGGACTGTCAATGGTAACCAAACTGGCGCCCGCACGATATTTATCGTTAATGATGGGGATCTGGTTCGGATTTTCGGCACTGGCGAACTTCATCGCCGGATTGATCGGATCGTTTGTGGAAAATATCGGCGCAATGAGCATATTTACGGGAATTTCTGCCACGGCCATAGTTGCTGCCGCTGTTTTATGGGCGTTTTCAAACAGATTAATCAAATGGATTGCAACGGCATAATTACCGTTTCAGCGTGTTTTTAATCAGCTTGATTCCGAAAACAAAATAATTTTTTAGAATCCGAGGCTTGAACGCCGCATACAAAAGCTTGCGTAAAATATACGAAGGTCTGAGATGATATTTCAAAATCGTTTTTTTACGAAATTGCTCGATTTCTTCTATCGACAAATACTTTGTACCGACAGTCGGCGCATTAAAGTAATCTTTGCCCAGAACGCTTTCGTCGATCAATCCTTCCGCTTTTGCCAATTCATACAATCCCGTTCCGTAAAAAGGCGTCGCAATATGCAGTTCAATGAAATCGGCGTCTATATCAAACATCAAATCCGCCGTTTGGCGCAAATGCTCTTTGTTTTCCCACGGAAAACCGACCAGATAAAATCCGTACACTTTCAATCCGGCTTTTTTAGCCATGACTGCGGCGGCTTTATTTTGATCGACCGTTGCGCCTTTTTTGGTTTTTTCCAAAGTTTCCGGACTGCCGGATTCAAACCCGAACGCCACCAGCCAACATCCGGCTTGTTTCATTTTAATCAACGTTTCCTGATCGATCGGATTAACCCGCGAATTGGCAACCCATTCGATTTTGCCGCGTAACGACGAATTGATTATCAAATTGCATAAAGCGACGGTCCATGTTTTGTTAATCGTAAACGTATCGGATTTAAAAAAGAAATTACGGATACCGAATTTTTCATAACATTCTTTGATTTCGGCGAAAATGCTTTCAGGTGAACGCAAGCGCAGTTTCTTGCCCGAAATATGGGGTGTCAGACAAAAAATGCAATTCGAAGGGCATCCGCGCGAAGTCGCTATGGTCGCTTGTTTTTCCTGCGTGTCCGGACGCAGATAAAGCGCGTTGTTCATCAAAGCCCTGTCAGGAAAAGGCAAGCTGTCCAGATCATCATGCCAGTGTGAAAAATCCGTTTTAATCCAACGATTGTTTTCTTTGTATAAAATCCCGCCGATCAAAGCCAGCCGCGTTTTATCATAAAAATGCGCCGCAGCCAAATCGCCGATGATAAAATCGGATTCCCCGCCGATCAGGTAATCGACGTTCGACAAATCCAGCTGAGCCAACAGATCGTCTTCGGGATCGAAAAAAACAGCCCCTTTTAATACAATGCCGATATCCGGAAATTGCTTTTTAATTCGATTAACGATTTCCAAATCCGTAAAAATCGTTGCATTCGTCGTGCTGAGCATCAGCATATCGCTTTTATTTTTTTTCAAATCGACCGTTAAATCGTCCAAAGACAGATGTTCCGTTTGATAATCTTTTAAAAAGACATCAAAACCTTTTTGCTTCAAGACGGCTGCGGCATATCCCAGATCATTGCAGGCGCGCATGGACGTCGCTGTGGAAGAATCGATATTTGACTGACATCTGTCTTCACCGCGTTGAAACAAAAAACCGGGAGGATAAATAAGCGAAACGGCGGGCATAGTTTTCTCCTGACAACGTTAAGAAATTCAGTATATCAGGATTAAGGCAAAAAAAAAGCCTTCATCAAAGAAGGACTTTGGTGCGGCCAAGAAGACTTGAACTTCCACTGCGGTTAAGCAACAAGCACCTCAAGCTTGCGTGTCTACCAATTCCACCATGGCCGCACATCTGTCAAAGGTAATACCAGACTTGCGCCTGTCGCGCAACCGAAAAATCAATTCTGCGGATTTCGTTTCAGATACGAAACGACATATGAACACACCGGCACGATTTCAAAACCGTTTTGACGGGCGTAATTCAACCCGTCGTTTACCAAAGCCGCCGCGATGCCCTGCCCCCGATGTTCGGGTGCGACAAACGTATGCGTCAACAGCATTTTTTTATTGTCGCCGTCGTTTTCGATTTCATACTTCAAATAAGAACGGGCGCCATCCGTTTCCATTTCAAAGGAATGATTTGTTTCATTATGAACAATTTTCATTTTACACCGTTCTTTTTTGATCAAAAACGCCGTCTGTGATTTCTTCCATAACGGCATCGGGCGTCAACTGATATTCCACCTTTGTCACAAAAGCGCGCGGAGAACCGCGTTTGCACGCCTGCACCATATCTGCGATCACGCCCGCATCGCCTTTAAATACGGCCTCGACCGATCCGTCAACACGGTTGCGCACCCATCCGGACAATCCGCGGGCACGCGCTTCGGTCATCGTCCATTGACGATAAAACACCCCCTGAACCTGTCCTTGAATCCGAACATGAACGATTTCTTCAGCCATTTGAAATTCCTTTCATTTTTTCCGCAGCCGAAATAACGTCCCGCTTTCGATTTTCACGGGCGACAACGGCGTCTTCATCCGTTTTCCAAAACTGATTTTGATACGTTTCTTCCAACACGGCCAATTCAAAGGCATCCTCTGCCAATAAAAAACCGTCCAAAATATGAAAAGCCAAAATAACGGATCGACATCCTCCCGACACGGCGCAAAAAGCGTTAAAATCATCCTCATTCAACGCTTCCAAACGTTTTTTTAAAAACGCTTTTGTTTTGTCCGATAAATCCGGCACATTCAGCCCTTCCGTCGTTGTAAATTCCGCACCGCCGGCATTGATACGGTCAATCAACGGCAGCCATTTCTGACGCTGCAAAGCCGTCAGCTCCGCCGGATAAGGAGCAAAGAAACAAATCGTATCCGCCGCGGCAAAATCAATTTGTTCCTGAATTCTTTGCGCTTTTGTTCTCATTTTGTTGCCAACGCCTCCCCGCAAACGTTTTTCAACGCTTCCCGACGAACCATATCCTGCACGGCTTCCTTTCCACCCATAAAGAAGGTCATTCCAAAAGACAACGCCCGATTAAGCGTCTGTTCCGCATTGACGCGTACGGACGGAGAGGACAAAGGCCCGACAAGAGAAACGGAATTAAATACAGACCTTAAAATACCGTCCGAACGCGGAGAAACGACCAGTTTCAAATCAACCTTTTCCGTGCCGAGATTGATATTGCCGTCAACCTGTAAATCAAAAATATTATTTTCCACACCGATTTTTTTATCAGACATCAGAACCCCGTTTTTAATCGGAACGTTGACGATGGCACAGGAAACCGTCAACGGCTGCGTTTGATCACTAGGAGTCAGAAAAGATAAAAAAGGCGGCAATTCTACAAACGAATCAAAATAAACATCTTTTGCGTTCAGAAAAATTTTCCCGTTTAAAGCCGCAGCCAAAGCACTTTGCGAAACGCCGCTGCCATTTAAGCGAACATTCCCGTTCAACGTACCGCGCTTGACGCCTTGCTGTGCAAAAAACAACTTCATCGGCATGTTATTAAATTTAAGTTCCGCAGCCGCCGATGCCGTTTTTCCGGAAGCATCAAACTTTGCCTGAGCGAAAACATAATTTGCCAGATTAAACTTTGACAACGAAAACTTTCCGTCCTGCATCAAAGCCGTAAGAGCAACTTTCCCCAAATTCGTTTTATCCGAGGCGATCAAATTGTCGACATCGGCCGTAACATTGACATTTGCCGATTTTAATTGCGCAAAAGGCAAGGGTTTATCAGAAAAAATCCGCGAATTTCGTTTCTTTGAAACCGTTTTTTTTGAATAAACAATCGGTTTCGGCAACACAAAAAACTTTCCCGACAATTCCGACAAATCCAACCGATTGGAATGAAGATCAGCATAAACAGCCAAATTCTGATCCGTATGAACTAAAATACGACCGGTTAAATCGGAATGCCCTACGGTTAAATTCATATTTTCCAAAGCGACGCCTTTATCAATTTTCGCCTGCAGCGTCATTTTTGAAGCCGGCAAAGCGGGCAATCCGGAAAACTGTTTCATATCAGGAGCGACGATATCAACTCGGGTCTGAGAAACAAAAGGATTAACAGATGCGACATTTCCCGCCGCTTTGAGGAAAAACGCGTCGGGGTTCCCCATCGACAGATCAAACGTCGGCATCGATAACTTATCCGGCGTTCCGGCGATTTGCGCCGTAAAAATCATATTCTTTACAGCCGGCAGATTATAACCGAAGAAAGGACTTAAAACGGAAATATCAGCAATATCGGCTTTAACGGACGCGCTGATTTGCGTCTCCTTTAAGAGATTCTCTATTGTCCCGTCCGTTTTAACCGTTAAATCAGGACGGTTTATTTCCGCTGTAAAATGATACGGAGCTTTTGCGTCAAACAATGCGGCAAAAGAATCCGCCTTTGCCGATAAAGAAAATTCACTTTTCTGTATCGTCCAACGCGAAGCCAATGTTACGCCGTCTTGATTCGACGACATATCCAAAATATTCAAATCCGCATTGAACGTCTTATCCTTCTGCCGATTCTGCAAAACCGCACTGACATTTTGCAGCATCAAATTGCCGACATCAAAACCGAACTTTTTTTTCTGCGCAACAAGAGCCGGAGTTTCCTGATCGGCTTGATTTTTTTCCGCTGAAATTGTTTTTTCTTCTAAAAACATCCAATTGTTTTTGCCGTCCTGATCAATTTCCAAATTCAAATGTACGCCATCCAAAACAAAGCGCTTTATTTTGACCTGACGGTTAAACAACGGCATCAGCTCCGCTTCCACGGACAGATTGTCAATTTGCAGCATATACGGCTCTGCCGCCCAAGAGGCGTTTGTCAATTTAACATTAGAAATCGTCACTGAAGGAGAACCGGAAAAATGCGTTTCGGTTTTACCGTCAATTACCAAAGAACGCCCCGTTTTTTCCGACACGGCGGCAATAATTTCGGAACGCAACGTCTGATCAAAGTTTTTCAACGTCCAAAAACCGACACCCGCAGACAAAACGACAAAGACCAAGACAGCCAGCAAAACTTTTTTCATTTTTATTTCCTTTCCCCTTTACATCGCAGGAAACATTTTAAACGGATTTTCGGGCTTTTTATAAGAAAACCCGAAGAAATCAAAACTATCCGCCATTTTTTCACAAAGAGGAGCGTAAACTTCCAACATTTTACCGGACGGCAACGGCATACGCAGCGCACGGGCATGCAAATGCAAATCTCGTCCGTACTTTAAGTAATCGGCGGAACATCCCTCCCGCGTATATTTTCCGTCACCGACAATCGGATTGCCCATAAAAGCGCAATGTACCCGCAACTGATGCGTACGCCCCGTCAACGGCATTAATTCCAACCAAGCGGCTTTTTTATAAGCCTCGTCGACGACACGGAACAATGTTACGGCGCTCTGGCCGTTTTTTTCATCGACGCGAACGGATTCACCGCCGAATTCGCCCGAACATTTCAATAATTTGGCGTTAATTTTCCCCTCTTTTATTTCAGGCGTTTTATGAACCAGAGCCCAATATATTTTTTTTGCCTCTCTGGAACGAAAAGCTTCCGCCAACTTTGCCGCGGCGGCGGGCGTTCGTCCCAAAACCAAAACGCCGCTGGTATCTTTGTCCAACCGGTGAACCAAACGCGGATTTTCGTTTTTTTCAAAACGCAAAGCCGACAACATGCCGTCCAAATGACGCGTTATCCCCGTTCCGCCCTGTACCGCCAATCCGGCGGGTTTGTTTAAAACGATAACATCTTTATCCTTGTACAAAATCAGGCTTTGCACAAAAGCGGCATCTTCATCGGAAACGACGACTCCTTCACGCCGGATTTTCGCCTGCGCCATCGGCGATCCTTTTTCGGGCAACGGCGGCACGCGCACAACCATTCCCGCCGAAACACGCAAAGAAGATTCCGCCCGTTTACCGTCCACTTTCACCTGTTTTGTGCGCAACAGTTTTTGCAAATATCCTTGCGTCACCTGCGGATAATGACGTTTAAACCAACGATCCAAACGTACTTCGCCGTCATCTTCGCCGACAGTCACGAACTCAACGCCTGCCATCTTCCAATTCCTTTCTTAATTTATCCCAATAAGCGATCCGTTTAACGATTTCCCGTTCAAACCCCCGCTCGATCGGGTGATAAAATTTCCGCCTTCCCATTTCGGGCGGGAAATAATTCGCCCCCGAAAATCCGTTCACCGTATCGGGATCGTATTCATATCCGGCGTTATATCCCAATTCTTTCATCAACTTTGTCGGCGCATTCAGAATATTCATCGGCGGAACAAGAGAGCCCGTTTCCCGCGCGGCCTGCACGGCGGCGTTCCAGCCTTTGTAAACCCCCACGGATTTCGGTGCTGTCGCCAGATACACGACCAACTGCGCCAAAGCCAAATCCCCCTCCGGCGATCCCAGACGTTCATAAGCGTCCCATGCGGAAACGGCCTGCAACAAAGCGTTAGGATCCGCCAAGCCGACGTCCTCCACCGCGAAACGGGTTAATCGGCGAAAAATGTATTTCGGATCCTCTCCCGCCGTCATCATGCGCGCGACCCAATACAACCCCGCATCAGGATCGGATCCGCGCAAAGATTTATGTACGGCGCTGATTAAATTGTAATGCCCTTCCCTGTCTTTATCGTATACGGCGGGACGACGGGCGACAACCGTCAGCATTTTATCAACGCAAAGAGGTCCCACCGCCAAATCCCGATCCAGCAAATCAAATAAAGTTTCCAACATATTGGACAGATAACGTCCGTCCCCGTCGGCCATGGCTTTTAATTGTTCACGGGCTTCGACCGTAACGGGCAAGGACCGTCCGACGATTTTTTCCGCTCGACAAACAATGCCCTCCAAAGCGTCTTCGCTCAAACGCTTCAGAACAAAGACCTTGCAACGCGACAACAACGCCGCGTTTAACTCAAACGACGGATTTTCCGTCGTCGCCCCGACCAAAACGATGGTGCCGTCTTCGACATACGGCAAAAAGCCGTCCTGTTGAGAACGATTAAATCGGTGAATTTCATCAACAAACAAAATCGTCGCGCGTCCGGTTTGCCTGCGCTGTTTTGCCGTTTCAAATATTTTACGCAGATCGGCCACCCCCGAAAAAACGGCCGAAACAGGCTCAAACGCCATATCCGTATGATGAGCCAACAAACGTGCGATCGTCGTTTTACCGCATCCCGGAGGTCCCCATAAAATAAACGAAGACACCTTACCCGTAATCAGCATGCGTCCCAACGGCGCATCGGCGGACAACAAATGATCCTGCCCGACGACTTCGTCAATCGACTGAGGGCGCAACTTATCAGCCAAAGGCTGAGCCACGGTAGAATCAAATAAAGAAGACACTCGGATTAATCCTTTTTTAACATCTTACCTGTTGTAGCAGATTCGACGAACAGTTTCACCTGTTCTTTTGTTTGAAAAGCCCCCGAATATGAAAAAAGCCCCGCAGGGGCTTTTGACATTTCATTTTCTTTATTTTTCATCGGTTTTGATATCGTTGCCTTTTTCGGCATAAGCGGCAACCCCGCGAGCGGCGAGTTTCTTATTGTTCAAACAAGCAGCGCCTGCAACGCAACCGCCTTCGCACGCCATGACTTCGACAATATTGCCCTGCGGACATTCGCCCTTTTTCGCCCAAGTCATCATTTCTCGAACGACTTTCGGATTTAACCCGTTGACACATGTCGGACGAACATCGACTTTACCCGCGGCGGCAAAGCGAACGGATTCGGCGACCCCGCCGGTTAAAGCGAAATTTCTGGCTTGTTTGGAAGATTCCGTTTCAAAAACATAATCTTCGCATGTTGACAATTCAATCGAACAGGCAACGAACAACGCCCCCATTTCTTCAAAGTTCATCACATAATCGACAAACTCGTCGCCCAACCCTTCGCGGCGTTTAGCCACGCAAGGACCGATGAAAACCGTTACGCAGTCGGGATATTTCCGTTTAGCCAATTCAGCCGTATAATGCATCGGCGTTTCGGTATCGGAAACATACGGTTTTAATTCCGGTACAATCTTTTTAACCAATTCACGATACGCGGCACAGCATGACGTCGTCATGAACTTGTCGCCTTTTTCCATTCTTTCCGTAAAATCAAGCGTTTCTTTTTTTGTCGTGATATCCGCCCCTTCGGCGACTTCCATGACGACGTCAAATCCCGCTTTGATCAATCCGGAAGCAACTTTGTTAATACTGACGGGCGTTTGTCCGGCAACTGCCGGCGCGATCATGGCAACGACCTTTTTGTCGGATTTAATCGCGCGCAAAATATCTATCATCTGACTTTTTTCAGCAACGGCTCCGAACGGACAATTGGCCATACACGCCCCGCAGCTTAAGCAACGGGACACATCGATTTGCGCATGCCCCGAACCGTTTTTCGTAATCGCCCCGACCGGACAGGCGTCTTCGCACGGGACTTTAATCTTAACGATCGCGTTATATGGACAAACCTGCATGCACTTCGTGCAGTTTTTGCATTTTTCGCCGTCAATGACGGAACGGCCGTTTTTCATCGAAATCGCTCCGAAAGCGCAAGCGGTTGTACAAGGTCTGGCGACGCAGCCCTGACACAAATCCGTTACGTAAATACGACTGGGGACGCATCCCTGACACGCCGTATCAATTACGGTCAAAACGGTATCGTCCGGTTTTAAACGGTTCAAAGCGCGCTCGGCATATTCGCCCAAATGCGTTTTATCGTCATCGGTTTCAACCGACCCTCCCAAAGCGGCGATTGTACGTTCCCTTAAAATCGCGCGTTCTTTGTGAATACAACACCGGAAAGGAACTTCGGCATGTTTGGGACGCATATCGAACGGCAACGCGTCGGCTTTCTGTTGAAAATCCCCCGTCAAGAAAGCTTTAATCAAACGCACCATTACTTCGCGGCGCAAAAGGACGGTATTGACTTCGGTTTGCATATCGTTATTTCCTTTTACAATCTCAGACAATCAGTTCTTTGAGTTTTTCCATAACCTTTTCAACGGTTGCTCCGCCGATCATTTCATCGTTGATTTTAACAAACGGCGCCTTCATGAATCCGGCATCGGAATTTTGGCACATTCCCAAACACGTTTGCGCGGAAATATCGACTTTATCTTTCCATTCGGGCGGCATCAAACGATCCAATTCCTGCAATTTGGAAGCCCCCATAACGAAACAAGTCGTTCCCAAACAGATGCGGACTCTTATTTTTCCTTCTTTTTCCATTTGTTTCCTCCTAAATAAAGTGCAGCGACACCTGCTTAAGATATTTCTGCGTTAAAATCTTTTCCATACGCTTGACAACGTTTTTGCGCAATTCCAATTCCAGCGGCAGATCCGGATCGAAATGCGCCTGATTGACCTTTGCTCCGACCATAAAAGTAATACAATCCGAATCCAAAAATAAATCAACCAGCTTTCCCGCCGCATCATCCGGCATTTTTTCAAGCGAATCTTCCAGGTATTCGACGGCTTTGCTTAACGTTAAAACGCCTTCGGTAATCAAATCAACCCCCTGCATGCCCGACGTCGCCGGCAAAGCTCCCTTGGCAAACATATCCGTCGTTATCGGCCGGTTCAACTCACGCGACACCAAATTGGCCGTCGTACCGCCGCAAATCGCTTTTTTTCCCTGATAATTAATGAACAGGTTGGCATATTCGGCGTCACGGTCGGCATAATACGGGGGCCCCGTAAAGACCAACAGACTGCGCGGTTGACGCCAATGCAGAACCATACAGGAAATATCGTCTTTAGCCTTGCGTTCCGGTTCTTTTGTCTGAGCCTCCACAACGACTTCCTGAGCCAGCTGACGACAGGAAATATCCGGCAATGCATCCAAACGATTTTCAACGAAATCTATCAAACCGCCACGCCGCCAACCCAGTTTATAAACAGCCCCGCCCAAACCCGACTGTGTCACGCCGTCAGAACAAAACAACAAGCGATCATCGGCTTCCATCTGAATTGTATACGTGCGCATGGAACGATTCGGAAACTTTTTTGAAACGACAATCGTTGCTTCGTGCGGAACAACACGGCCGTTTCTGATATGCAAAAATTCGGGATTGCCTTCTTCGACGATTTTAACCATTCCGTTTTCGGAACAGTCCGCCACCGAAAAAGTCGCGTAACTGATCTTGCGCACTTGACAGACGGGCAACGCGTTCATAACAATTTCGGCGGCTTTCATCAAGTCGCGTTCGGCGGCAACAAATTTTAAAATCATCGTTGCCGTCATGTTTGCCAAAATATTCGCTTTAATTCCGCTGCCCAAACCGTCGGACAACACGGCGATCAGACGGCTTTCCTCCGGATATCGTTTTGAGGTAAAAAAATCCCCGTACGTATTCTGATTGTACTTTTTTTGCTGAGAACAACCGATATCGATAAACAGGGAATCTTCGTTACCGATCATTCGTCGCTCTCCTGTTTATAACCGTCGGCGATTTGGCTGAGCAGCAATTCCGTATCGACCATGTGTTCACCTAACAGGCAGGCTATATTTTGAACGGTCGCGATGTTTTTTTCGATGACTTCCTGCGCTTTTTTAGCGATCTGTTCACGACGCATCTGCGTTTTGGTTACATCGGTGATAATCGCCCCGACCAGCTTGCCCGCGTCGATTTCGAACAGAGAAATATCGTACAGCTTTTCTCCGATGGGATAATGTTCCTTATGCGTTTCAAGCCCCGTCTTCAATGTATTTTTAAACAATCCCGTGCAAGGCAATATTTTTTCCAGTTGAGCGCCGGCAATCGCATCGGAACCGAGCTTAAACAAATCCATCAGTTCCGGAGCAAACATCTTAACAAAGGCTTCGTTCGTTTCGACAATATTCAAATCCATATCGACGATTACGACGGCGGAAGGCATACAACGCAACATTGCGCTTGCTTTTCTGGTCGCCAGTTTACGCATATACGCCTGACACATCGACGGTTCCGCCTCACCCGCCAAAAGGGCCTTGGCCAAGCCGTGACAAGTGTTGTACCCGCATCCGCCGCAGTTCAGTTCGTCTTCCTGAGAATATTTACCGATCAACGCCAACGCTTCCGACACCGAAGAAATCGGATATTTCGGCTTTTCAATCGGCAACGGCGAAAAATCTTCATGAACGACCACCTGCGGCTTTTCCGTCACTTCGGAACGCGGATGAGAATACCCCAAAATATCGGAAACGATTTCCAATCCGGATTTTGCCGATCCAGCCCCCGGACCTGCCGTACATCCGCCCTCGCAAGCCAAAGCTTCGATGAAAACCTTGTGATTCAACGATTCCAGTTTTAAGCTTTTCAGCGAATTTTTAAACCGCTTTACCGGACTGATGTTAATCAGCTGAACATCGGCGGGCGCTCCGCAGATTTCAATTGTTTTGTTCATGCCGCCTTCAATCGGATACAAAGCCCCCTCATCGGCATCACACGGGACAAAAGTTTCCGATTCGTCAGCCGGCGTCTTCAATGCGACGCGAGCTTCCTCCAACCACGCAAACAATTCCTTAAACGTCAGAGAGACGTCTATCAATTCAGGATGACGGTCGGCTTCGTTTTTCTTGGCAATACAAGGCCCGATAAAGACGACACCTATTTCTTCGCCGAATTGTTGACGCAACATTTTAGCGTGCGTCAAGGCAGGCGATGCGACAGGAGTCAAATATGGCGTATATTCCGGCAAGTAATAACGGATAAAATCAACAATCGCCGGACAAGCCGTTGAAATAAAAAGCTTCTGATCCGTTTCAGAAATCAGTCTGGTCGTTTCGATCGACACTTCCTGAGCACCCAAAGCCGTTTCGGAAACGCCCTTAAAACCCAACTGCTTCAACGCCGATATGATTTCCTGTTTGCTGCAATCCAACAAACCGGCCCAACTGGGCGCCAAAGAAACATAAACGTCTTTTCCCGATGCCAACAAAGTTCTTGCCCTGTTGACGTCGTCACGAACACGTTTCGCCTTTGACGGGCAAATTTCGACACAATGTCCGCAGGCTATGCATTTGTAAGGAATTACCGATGCATGACCGTTTTTAACCCGAACGGCTTTAACACTGCATTGACGTACGCATTTATAACAGTCATGACATTCGTTTTCCAACGTATAAACAGGACTGGAACGATCCATAGCCTTATCCTTCAGACAGTTTGTTCAACACGGCGCTTAACATTTCAGGGGTTACGCCGGAATACAGTTTGTCACCTATTTTGACATGCGGTCCGGTCGCACATTTATTTTCACAACGCGACCCGCACAAATCAATTACAGCATCCAAACCTTTTTCTTTAACAAAACTTTCGATAAAAGACAGATTTTCCGCGTTTCCGCGCGCAAAACAAGAACTGCCCATACATACGGTAATCGTTATTTTTCCGTTTTCCGCCATTTTATCCTCACTTTTAATATAGTGATTTTAATCACGCAAAATCTAGTCCAACACAGACAAAAAATCAACAGTTTTATTTATTTTTATCAAAAACTTTTCCTTTAATCGAGACATCAAATAGTGAAAAAAATCTCAAATAAATTGAATCCATACTGGATTTTTTTATTTTTTCAGCCTAAACTGCACAGTCAATAAAGATTTCAAACTTTAGGAAACGTCATGAAAACAGAATTTCCCGAAAAGGTTTTGGCACAGCTGACGCTTTACCACAGCATTTTAATCGAATACATTGAAAACGGAACCGATACGATTTCCAGCCCGCAGATCGCCGCACGCTTAAACATTGACGACTCTCAGGTGCGAAAGGATTTTAAACTGTTAAACAATGTCGGACGCTGTCGGGTGGGATACAGCGTTTCCGAATTGAAAGATACAATTGAAGACACTCTCGGTTTCAAACGATCCAAAGACGCCGTCATTGTCGGCGCGGGACATTTGGGACTTGCTTTGGCGAAATACAGCGCCTTCAACGATTACGGATTAAACATTCTGGCATTGTTTGACAACGACCCTCAGAAAGTTGACATGACCGTTAATAACAAACAAATTTTCCATGTTTCCCGCCTGCCCAATCTGATGCAACGTCTGGGCATTGAAATTGCCATCTTGACCGTACCGCGTTTTTGCGCTCAAAAAACAGCGGATTTTTTAATTGATTCCAACATCAAATATATTTGGAACTTCACTCCCGTCGTTTTAAAAGTTCCCGCAGATGTCAAGGTCTGGAACGAAAACCTGATTTCACACTTTTTACAATTTGCCGGACAGCATTTTCAAAAAGAAGATTAGTCTTTTTCAAACAATGCCGCCAATTCCATATGCGGCGTAAAAACAAACTGATCAACGGCACGCAAACGAGCCAAACGATAACCGCCTTTCATCAAAATTTCGGCATCGCGCACAAAGCTGACCGGATTACATGAGACGGCAATTACTTTTTTTATTCCTGACACGGCGATTTGTTCGCATTGCGCCTTCGCCCCCGCTCTCGGCGGATCAAAAACAACAGCGTCATAACCGTCCAGTTCATCGGGATAAAGCGGTTGCTTGAACAAATCGCGCTCCTGCACGTTCACCCGTCCGCAGGAAGCCTGACGCAATGCCGACAAACACGCCGGCGTGTTATCAAATCCGTCGATTTTTCTTTTCTTTTGCAACAACGGCAACGTAAACGTCCCCGCCCCGCAAAACAAATCGCATACTTTTTTGGACTTACCGACATATTCGACGACCGCTTCCGTCAACGCGATCTGTCCGTCGACACTCGGCTGTAAAAACGCGCCGGCCGGCGGCTTTAAAACAAAATCCCCGATCCGGATTTCCGGCGTATGCAAAACGGCTAAAGGTTCCGGCTCGCTTTGCTCCCCGATCCGCCATGAAACTCTGGCCACTCCGTTTTTTGCGGCGAAACCGGCGACGCTTTGACGCCAACCGATATCCGGCTCGAACGGCATCGTCAATAAAATATCAGCCCCCGTATCCGTCATTTGCACAAAAACGTCACCCGTTCCCGCCTTTTTGGGGTATGAACATTCGTTTGAACATAAATACTCTCTTAAAGGAAGAATCAATTTTTCCAATTCCGGAAGCAAAACCGGACAAACGTCCGTTTCCACTATCCGATTGCTTTGGCGTTCATTAAATCCGAAACGGCGGACGGGACCGTTCCAAAACAAGGCAAAAGTTACCCGACGGCGGGTTTCGGGTGCAATAAAGACAGGGGCGTCGAAATCGGGTAAAACCAGATCGGTCGGAAATAATTCACGCAGGCAACGCATTTTAAATTGACGGTAAAATTCAAATTTCAAATGTTGCAAGACACATCCGCCGCACGCTTCAAAAAAATGACAAACGGGCACCGCTCTTTCCGGCGAAGATTTTTCTATTCCCGTCAATCTGGCACGATTTTGTGCTGTCATTTCATAATCGACGATTTCATCAGGCAACACCCCCGCAATAAAAACGGTTTTGTTTTCGCGCTTTATCAATCCGTCCCCCTGACGACCCAAATCAAAAACTTTTCCTTTTGACATTTTTTTCCTGTTTTTAAATCTTTTTTCCGCTACACTATAGCCTGAACAGACGGGAGATTCCAATGCTGAAAATTCTGATTGCCGATGACCATGAACTTTTTCTGGACGGTTTGCGCTTGGTTTTAAGCGATTTAGACGAGGATACGGCAATCGAAACCGTTCACGATCACAGGGAATTGCAGGAAAAAGCAAACGGTTCCGTCCCTTATGACCTGATTTTAACGGATCTGGCGATGCCGGGGCTGAACTGGCATGAATCACTGCGTTTGTTAAAAGATCACTATCCGAATACACCTATTGTCGTTTTATCGGCCGTAACGGATACCGAAAACGTATTGCAGGCGATCGATATCGGCGCCTCCGGCTTTATCCCCAAGACTTCGTCCAGCAAAATTATTTTAAGCGCCCTGCATTTGATTTTATCGGGAGGATTGTATTTGCCTTCCGAATTGTTAAACCTGACCGGAAAGGTCGAAACATCAGCCGCACACAACGGTCCGCTGACACCACGTCAACTGGACGTTTTACGTTTAATGGGACAAAGCAAACCCAACAAAATCATCGCCCGAGAGCTGAATCTATCCGAAGGAACGGTCAAACTGCACGTTACTGCGATACTAAAGGCTTTGGACGTCACCAACCGTACGGGTGCGGTTATTGCCGGTAAAAAACTGGGCTTAATCGACTGAGGCACGCATGAACGAAGAACCGAAAAAAACGATTTACGAATCACCGGTCATTATCAAAGAAGAAAACACCAAGGAATATCACGACATTCCCGAATATTTAAAATCGGTTTACGACAGCCAGTATTTCCATCCGTTTCTGTCCAGAGTGTTTGACGACGAATGGACCGCCTGCCTTTCGACCTTTTTTCAAGGAAAAAAATTGATTAAAGCCGTTACGAATGAAATTATCGAAGGCGACGACATCCTGCAATTGGGCATTGCGTCGGGAACATTTGAACGCGATATCGCATTAAAAATGAATTCAAAAGGGAAATATCATATTGAAGACCTTTCCGCCGCACACGCCGAAACCGTCATGCCGCGCATTTCTCCGTGGCTGAACGTTGCAATCAAAGAACGGGATTTTACGATTCCCAACAATCTGCGTTACGATGTCGTCATCGGATATTTTTTGTTGCACGAATTGCCGGATATCCGTAAAAAAGCCGTCTTAAAAAGAGCTTTTAACGCTTTAAAGCCGACCGGAAAAATGATTTTTGTCGATTATGCGCCGCCAAAAAAATTTCATCCGTTAAAGTATCCGTTAAAAATGTTTAACCGCTTATACGAACCGTTTGCGGAAAGCCTTTGGTACAATGAAATAGAAGACTTTGCACCGAAAACGGATAAACTGATTTGGGCGAAGAAGACCTTTTTCGGCGACATGTATCAGTGTGTTATCGCCCAAAAACATTAACAAGCCAAAACTTTCATCATTTCGACGGGATTATCGCAGAAAAAAGCTTCGACCCCTTGTGTATACAATTGCTTGGCTTGATCAACGTCGTTTACCGTATACGACAACAAATGATATCCGCCCGTTTTAATTTCATCAATTAAATCAGAAGTCAGCAAATCCGCGTCATAATTAATCGAATACGCGGCGACTTTTTTTGCTGCCGGCCGCCAATCACCGGAAACATCTTCAACTAAAACACCTCGCCGGATATGCGGAGCAAGGAGAACGGTTTCTTCCAATGCGTCCCAAGCGAAACTGGAAAACAAAAGCCTGTCCGGATCATCGAATCCTTTTTCCCGAACAACCCGCCAAACCTGCCTTGCCGTTTCGCGCGACAAATCAGGGCGTGACGGCTTAATCTCAATATTCACGCAAGCCTGATATTTGTTCAAAACATCCAATACTTCGGCCAATGTCGGAATCTTCGCGCCGGTCTTTAATGTCAGAGATTGCAGCTGTTTTGCCGTCAGCTCGTCCAGACGTCCGTCAATACCGGCCATACGGTCCAACGTTTCATCATGAAAAACCATAACGACCCCGTCTTTGGACAGCATCGCATCCAATTCCACCCACTTTACACCCGATTGACAAGCGTACTCGAAAGCCTCTACCGTGTTTTCCGTTTTAACGGCTCTGGCGCCCCGATGACCTAAAACGACCGACAGATCAAATGACATCTTTAACCTTTCCCGACATTGTAATATAGTAAGTGATTATATGATTCTCGGATTAATATTTAAATGAGATTTTTTCATTCATGGCAAAATGTGCCGCTCGCCTTTCAAAATGCCGTCGTCGCGATCGGTAATTTTGACGGTTTTCATAAAGGACACAGGATTGTTGTCGAAACGGCCGTCAAAATAGCCAAAGCGGAACACCGCCCCGTTATGCTGATGACCTTCGAACCTCATCCCAGCGGCTTTTTCCGCCCCGGGGGCAGAACATTTCGCATCACCCCGATCAGATCCAAGGTCAGAGCGATCTGCCGGTTACCTATTGACGGTTTTTTCGTTTTCAACTTTACCGATAACTTTGCCAATATGGATCCCGATCATTTTGTCAAAGACGTCCTGATCAACGGCATTCATGCCGCTCATATCGTCGTCGGGGAAGATTACGGTTTCGGAAAAAACAGACGGGGCGACGTTGCGTACATGCGCGAACATTATCCCGAACTGCCGGTAACCGCCGTTCAAAAACTGCGCGATCGAAACGGAGAAATCATTTCGTCGTCAAGAATCAGATCTTTTTTGCGCGACGGCGAAGTGGAAAAAGCATCCGGATTAATGGAACATCCTTTTGAAATCGAAGGGTACGTCATTCACGGGGCAAAACGCGGCCGCCAAATCGGTTTTCCGACGATTAACATCGAACCTAAAGAATCCATTCTGCCTCGAATCGGCGTTTATGCGGCAACGGTGGAAATAAAAGAAAAGACGTTTCAGGCCGTAGCCAACATCGGCACACGCCCGACCGTCAACGGGGACGGCGTTTTATTGGAAGCACATTTATTGGGATTTAACGGAGATTTATACGGACAACGCCTGCGTGTTCGACTGATTTCCTTCATTCGTCCCGAAGTGCGTTTCGAATCCATGGAAGAATTAAAATCACAAATAATCAAGGACACACAGAAAGTACGAGGAATTCTGGAATGAAAAAAGGATTGATTTACGCCTTGATCGTTTTACTGGCGGACCAAATCAGCAAAGCTTTTGTTTTATCTTATTTTACGGATCATGTTTCTCCTGTCAGAATAACGCCCTTTTTTAATTTTGTTCTGGCTTGGAATAAAGGTGTCAGCTTTTCAATGCTTCATTCCGACCACCCGGCCATGCCATGGGTGCTGATAACGGTGGCTCTTTTGATCTGCAGTGTCATCGTTCATTGGATGAGCATGGAAAAAAATCAAACGACGATCAACTGTTTTGCTTTGATTTTGGGCGGAGCACTGGGCAACATCATTGACCGGATACGTTTCCGCGCCGTCATCGATTTTCTGGACTTTCACATCGGAACGCATCATTGGCCGGCATTTAATGTCAGCGATTCGGCCATTTGCATCGGAGCGGGAATTATTTTAATCTGGAATTTATTCTTTGCCCCGATTGAAAAGATGACCTCCCCCGAAAAGGAAGGGAAACATGATAACGACGCCTAATGTTTTTCGCAAATTAGCTGGTATTCCCGCTTTAACACGATTGAAAAAAAAGAAAACGGCTCTTTTGTTGATCGAATTTCAGGCAGAACATTTTACGGGGCTGTTGCCTGTTGAAGGCGCTCAGGAAATCATTTCCTCCGCGGTTAAAATGATGAGCTGGGCGGATAAAAACAAAATCATGACAATTCATATACGACATCAGGCAAAAAGTCCGGCAAGCCCCGTTTTTGCTCCGGACAGTCCGGGATCGGATTTTTATCCTCCCGTTGTCCCCGACAAAAAACATTTTGTGCAAATCAAATACGCCTCCAGCGCTTTTTCGGGATCCGGTTTACATACGCTTTTGCAATCGGAAGGCATAGACACCTTGATCTTAGCGGGCATGTCGACGCCGACCAGCATTACGGCCAGCGCTCACGACGCACGGTTATTGGAATACAAGAGCGTTGTCGCAGCAGATATAACCGCATCTCGCGATGTGATGTCATGGGACGAAACACGCGTCATTACAGGCGCGCAAATGCAACAGACTGCTTTGGCCAATATCGCCGACAAATATGCTCCCGTCATGACAAGTGCCGACATCATGGCGTTACCGATTGAAAAATAGAGGATAAAAAATGAAAAAAATTTTTTGTTTATTTTTACTTTTCTGCCTTGCCGGATGCGGCGACCGATACTCTTTGGACAAAGGGCGCGGTCCGAATCCGCAGGGGATCATCACAAATAATCCGTTAAGTTTGCCGCCGGATTATTTATTACGCGCCCCCGAACCAGCGACGAAACAATCGACGCCCGCACATC
>JAZNBT010000169.1:0-8807 GCA_045587165.1 Alphaproteobacteria bacterium
GATACGCGCAGCGCAAAAAAATTATTATGGTGCAAATCATGCAGGTTTTATTTATGCGGACACGGATAGTATTCATATTGATCTACCCGAAAATCAGCTAAAAGGGATCACCCTTGATTCAAAACAATTTGGCTGCTGGGATTTAGAATCACACTGGCAAACCGGGCTGTTTGTACGTCAAAAAACATACTGTGAAATCGAAAACGGGTGTTATAATTTTAAGTGTGCCGGCCTATCGTCAAAATGCAAAGCGTTACTGGAACTTTCTATTACGCAGGATTTCAGCAAAGAAAATTTAACCCGGCTGGAATTAGATATTGATGAAATGTCAAACGAAGAATTAGCATTTATCCGTAAAAAACGAAATATCCGGGATTTCCGGCGTGGTTTGGTGATCCCAGGCAAGCTGCTGCCCAAACGAATACAAGGCGGGGTAGTTTTGCAGGAAACAACGTTTGAAATGCGTTGATTCATGATATATAATAGAACTGTTGAATTTTGTTAATCATCTAAACGCAAAAAAGCGGGCGTTATTGAGTAATCAAAACGAAACCGCTTTTTTGTTTCTATCTTTTTCCCGGGGCTTACATATCCGCAAGGCCACATACTTGATTACCGTCGCGGCGGCTTATTTCATCCGGTGACGATCCGCGCCGGTCAGATATTCGCAGCCGGGGAGATATACAGCTATGTTAATGATAATAATTTAAACACGGCATTTTTACAAGCAACATTTTTAAACCGAAATGAGCCATGATCAAAAAACCATTTTAGATTTTGCAATATGTAGTTATTATTCCGGATAACAATATAATTCACATCCATATCATCCGCGTCAATTACCATTTTAACGGGAAACGTTTCATCGACGCGCTGATCACAGTATAAAATTCCTTTTTCCGGATATTCCCGAATAGCAAAAAGTCCATTATTGATTTTAAATGTTAACAGATAATTATTTTTCCCTTCTACAGATTCAATAAAAGTATAATTATCATTCAAATAGATTTTTTCACTGTTATATCTGTTATAGTCAGAGCCGGAAAACGCGCGGAAGATCCCGCTGCGTTTTTTCTGTTCAGCAACGGATTCTATAAAACCCTGCTCCAACACGAACCCGTCACCGCGTACAAATTTTGTTTTAGAATCCAGCTGATCATAAATCCCAAGTGCAACGTAATACGGATTCAGCAGGGAAACAAGGTTTGACAGCATAATCACCGGCACATGACGAATTTGTTTCCCGCCGCCGCGGGCGATCGAGGTATGTACGGAAAGAAATTTTTGTATTTCGTTCGGGCAGTAATGATTATTTTCGCTTTGGAACTCGTCAAAAAGAATCCGCGCACAATCCGAAAAAAGATGCGAATATTTTTTTAGCTGATCCGCGGCATTTAATGAGATCGCATACCCGCATAATTTATCATTGATAAATAATTCATGGTATATGCCTTTCGCGCGGCTTTTGTTCGTCATAACAAACCCGGGAAAGAAAAGCGTCTGAATCTCTTTAAAAAATTTATCCGGAACGTCTGCCAATTCATAATTAAAACGATATAGTAAAATAAATTTTTCGCCGTGTTTCTTCCAGCGGTTGACAAGATAGCGGGAAAAAAAGGTTGTTTTTCCCGCGCTTCGGTTACTGGTGCAGATATATAATTCCGGTTCTTTACCGTTTTTATCTTTCAGAGAAAGTAATTTTGTTCCGTCGTAATATGCCATAGAATCGCCACTTTCTATTTTTATTATTGTTAATTTCATGAGTTATTATATAATGAAATTAAAGGGGGTCGCAAGATGAAAAAAAATATTGCAAATCTGATCAAAGTAAAAACAGTGGTAACGCTGCTATTAACTGTGGTTTTTTGCTATCTTTCAGCGCGCGGCGTGATCCCGGTTGATGAGTTTATCAAAATTCTAACGATCGTTATCGTGTTTTATTTTGCAAAAAATAGAGGTGTGAACGAATGACAGACGCGATTATATCAGCGATCATTACCGGAATCGTGACTTTAATCGGAACAACGATCGTTACAGTTTTTAATTCCAATAAGACGATCTACCGTATTGAACAGCTGGAAAAGAAGCAAGACAAATATAATAATCTGCAGGAACGGACATTATTGAACGAGAAAGATATTAAACATATTTATCACGAAATTGATGAAATGAAAAAGGGGGTCTAATTACAATGAGCGAAATTATGTTTGCTACACAAAGCGCATGGGTAAAAGCCATGAAACACGCCGCGGGATTAAAAACCGTGTATATCAATCATTTCCCGCAGAATTGTCTATATAAAACGGCTGATATCGTGAGCGCGGATTGTTCCAATTTCCAAAAATGCCTTTTTAACGGTGCGGATATTTATCATTTAGGCGCCGGGAAAAATACCGGCCGGTTATGGCCGAAAAATACCGGCGATTGTACCTGCGAACAGCTGATCAACCAGTGTACGGAAAAAAGCAGTGATTTCGATAAATTACTAAAAAATAAAGAACCGATGCTGTTATACCTGCCCGGCCACATTGGCGCGTATATCGGCCAGCCCGTCGAAATCAACGGCAAATATTACAATGTGATCGAGTGGACAGCGTGGAACGGTGATTTTTCGCCAGGATGTATCTATTCATGGGTGACAAAAGACGGGAAACGTTTAGCACATAAAGGTAGCACGAACCAGTGCTATAGTTGGACGAAATACGGAAAACCGTCCAAATGGGTTACCTACGTTCAAAAGGGCAAGTTAGCGGTTGACGGTGTATGGGGGACGGAAACAACTAAAGCGTTGCAAAAATATCTTGGCTGCGTCTGCAAAGATGGAATTTTACGCGGGCAGATTACGAAATATAAAGAAAATTGTCCGGCGATCAGCGATAAAACCGCGGTATTCGGAAGCCGGACGGATGCAACCTCGATCACGGTTATTAAATTTCAACGACTGATCGGAATGAAGGAAAAGAAATGCGCTGGGCATTTTACAGCGGAAACCTGCAAAGCTATCAATGAGTTTTTAGGTTTAAAAAACCGATCCAAAATTGATACCAAATCTGTAAAAGCACTGCAGGAGTTTTTAAACAATGCCTAACTTTAGTGAACCGGTAAATCCGGTTGGGAGTTATGATCCGGCGTATATGACAAATTTATACGGTGCGCCATTTGCAACGAACTGGAACACCTCTATCTATGGAAGTCCGATGCAGACCGGCGCAAACGTACTATCAAACTGCGTCGGGTATACACAAGGGCGTATGCTGTCTATCTACAACGAAATCACCGGATATAATCCCGTTCAAACCGGAACACATCCGTTTATTGATTTTAATATCGAAGCAAATTCCGGGTGGTTAACACTGGCGCGTAATAAAGGCTATGAAATTTTAACGGAACCGGAAGCCGGCACAGTGCTTGTTACGGAATCACGCGTCGCCGTTGTGGAACGTTTGAAAGACGGCCAATGGTGGGTATCAGAGTCCGGTTATGGTTCTTTTGCCTATGAATATCATACATCTTTATACCAGCAAAATAATACATGGTATGACAGTTGGGCAAGCTCCCCGGAAATCGTCGGATTTTTCCGTATACCGGAAACCGATCCGGGCGGGGATGTGCCGCCGGGTCCGGGGCCGGGGCCAACGCCTTTTCGGCGTAGTAAGTTTATTTATTATCTGAAAAACTGGAATAATGATTAATATTGACAGTTTGAAACGCGTTATAATACAATAAAATAAAAAAGGAGTTGAAACAATGGCAGTACGATCGAAAGAGGAACTGATCGCCGCAATTAAAGAATATGCCGGCGACGACACAAGCGATAGCATGATTGCGATCATTGAAGATGTATCTGATACGATGGACAGTTACACCGACGTTGAGGATTGGAAAACGAAATATGAAGAAAATGATCGCGCATGGAGAGAGCGTTATACCAGCCGGTTCACCGATGGAACGAATAAAACGCCGACCGGTGATGACGTGGACGGTAACACGCATGAAGAAGAAAAAGAAGAAATCGTTACATACGATGATTTTTTCGAAGCAATCACAGAAGATTAAAAAGGGGGAATTATAAAAATGTATAGACCAGCAAAAACCAGTCTGCAGGGACGTACCGTTGATATTATCAACGTGATCCGTAATAATGCGTCTTTAAGTTATCAAGACGCCGTTTCCGAAATTCACGACGCCGCGGATATTCCGAAAGTCGGTGATGTGATTCTCGGTAATCCGACGTTATCCAATGAATTTATCAATGCGCTTGTGAACCGGATCGGCCTTGTAACAACAACCAGCGCCGTCTTTAATAATCCTTATAATATGCTTAAAAAGGGCGTCTTGGAGTTTGGCGATTCTGTCGAAGAAATTTTTGTCGCGCTTGCTAAAGTTATGAGTTATAGCGCCAATGCTGCACATAAGCGCGAATTAAAGCGCTACTCCAACGACGTAAAAGCGGCATTTCATGTGACGAACTGGAAAGTTATGTACCCGGTAACGATCGAAAAAGAACAGTTAAAACGCGCGTTTCTGTCTGCGGATGGTGTAGAAAGACTGATCACGGATATCATTAATCAGATTTTTGTCGCACAGCAGTATGACGAGTTTCTTCTTTTTAAATATCTGCTTATCAAGGGCGTCAATGAAGGCAGCATTAAACCGATCAGTGTCGATGCTTCACAGACCAGCGATTACGCAATCAAATTCCGGGCGCTGTCCAACGATTTCACGTTCTTAAAATCTGATTACAATTACGCCGGCGTCAGAAACAACACCGATAAAGATCGTCAGTATATTTTCATGGACGGGGATTTTAACGCAACCTTTGACGTTGAAGTATTAGCGTCCGCTTTTAACATGGATAAAGCTGACTTTATGGGGCGTCTGCTGCTGATCGACGATTTTACAACATTTGATAACGAGCGCTGGGCAGATATCCGCGCGTTTGGCGAGGCATACAGCGATACTGAACCGAGCGGGGGCGCTGGTTCTGTCGTGGATGAGATCACGGAAGCAGAACTTGCAATGATGGCCGATGTGAAAGCGATCCTTGTCGATGAGAGATATTTCCAGATTTACGATGAAGTCAGCGAAATGGAAGAAGAACGCGTTGCAGCCGGCTTATATTGGAACTACTTCTACCATAATTGGAAGATCGTTTCCGTTTCACCGTTTGCAAACGCTGTGGCGATCATCGAGGAAGGGGGCAACTAATGAATTTTATTTGCCAAGACTATGTGAATTATAAAAATAAAGCTGTGATCATGGGTTTTGTTCCGGAATTGGAATCCGGGGAATCTGTACTGAAACCGTATAAATTCAAATCGGTTTCACTGTCAGAAAATGATTCAAAACTTTTCGGTGTTAGTGAAGAAGGCTTCCTTATGTTTTTAATCACGGACGAAGATTACCAGCCTTCGTTAATCTCCGTGGATATTGAAATTGACGGTGTTTTACATACTTATTACCCTTCTATTACTACACCGGTATTAGCTGCCGGATTTATCCTCAATGATGGCGGATCGGGCGGCGGTTCAGATGACGAAGAAGCAAGTTAAAAAGGGGGAGTTTTTAAATGTTCATTGCTAATGATTCAAATTATAGTTTCGGTCAGTTTCTATCAGTTGTAAACGGCGACGATATTAAATCCCCCGTTTATTCAAAATGCTTTACTGATACGGAAGCATTAAAGGGCTATCGTTTCGTTCATGACCCGGAAGAAACCGACCCGAAAAAATGCGTTTGTTTTTCAATTTATAGCGAATCCACAAGCGCAGCTGCGGCCACAGCTTTCGGAAAAGGCGCGGCCGTTTCCGATCTGACTTCGGTATTATTCCGCCTTGATACGGCGATCACTGGAGGCGTATTGCGGAATGTCCCGTATTATCATGTAATTGTTCCAGTAGTCAATATCAACGACGACACGATGGAATATCTGGTCATTAAAATGACGAAAGAAGTTGAACTGTTCCCGGAAAATTATCCATATTATGAGTTAGTTAGTACATTTGCGGATGCTGAACCAACCGCTGCGGAACCACCTGCAGGCGGCAGCGGCGGTGATAGTGGTTTATCTTTTGCAACAGTGGAATTTATCGCTGCTGCAACTACAGAAACTAATATGTGCTATTATATTATTCTGCCTTATCTCGACGAAGAAACTGGTAATATAAATGTGGGGTATCCGACTGTCATTCTAAAAGACGAAAATAAGGTTCTTAAACTTCCCATACCTGCAGATGGTTCTATCGTAGTAAATGCTTTTGATCCGACCTATCTTGCTTTTGACGGAATTGGCAGCGAGCCAGTGCTTACCGGGGACATTAGTTTTGATGAAAATACCGGAAGTGTGATTATTAGTGGTGACGGAACTTTTACGGCTGTCGGTATTAAAGAATATAATCCGGAATAAATATGATCTCAATTACGCCAAACGGAAAAATAAAATTATACAGTGGGATTAGGCTGGATGATACCTATCAAAACGCGCTGTCGTTCGCAAATACGGCAGCGCGCGACGGGTTTTTTCATGATGAAAATAACCCGTATCTGATCGCTGAATTATCGAAACAAAGTTATCAGAGGGTGACAAGCGGCGTCTGTGATGTCGAAATGCCGGTTAATTTGTTATATACAGTCAATTATATGGCATTTCAGAATAGCGGTTTTTCGAACCGCTGGTTTTACGCGTTTGTTAAGAATGTGGAATATATCAATAACATAACGTCGCGGATCACTTATGAAATTGACGTTTTAACATCGTTTTATTTTGATTGGAGTTATCTTCCTTCGTTTGTCGAACGGGAACACACTGCCACAGATGTGATTGGGGAAAATGTTGTTCCGGAAAATATCAATTATGGGGAACTGGTAGCGTTTAACCGGATGAATTATTTTCTCGGGAATTGGGATATCTGCGTTGCGGTTGCTACTTTGACGGAGCAGGGAGAAGCGTTCACAACCAAAATTGGCAACCTTGTAAACGGGGTGCAGCTGATTCATTATAATGTTGCAAACGCATACCGGGCTTTTCAGTCATTTTTAAACACTGTTTCGGGGGAACAAGATCAGATCGTGTCTATTTTTATGTACCCGAATAGTTTGATCTCATCTGAAAACGATCCCGATTATGATCATACCAGCATTATTTATAATGTGTCGCAGGGTGTGGCTCCGGTTATGCCGCAAAATATTAACGGCTATGTGCCGAAAAATAAAAAACTATTTACATTCCCGTATTGCTATTTGGCCGTTGACAATGGCACGATTACAAATAATTATCGCTGGGAATGGTTTTCACAGCTGCCAAATTTGACAAAATATACGTTTGTAATACGCGGCGCGATGTGTCCGGGTGGTACGATATACGCCGCGCCGCTTGGTTATAAGGGTTTGACTACTTATAACAGCGGGCAGGGGCTGGACCGGTATATTCCGTGTTTTGATGAACGAATCGAACTGCCGCCGCTTCCGCAGGTGGCATACCCGATTGACTCATATCGCGCTTGGCTTGCCCAGACGGAAAGCAGCCGGAAAAATAAATTTATTAATAGTGTGGCCGGCGGGGCGGCTTCCGGTGCGGCTTCCGGTGCGGCCACCGGGACGATGATCTATCCAGGTATTGGTACGGCGATCGGCGCGGTAGCCGGTGGATTGATCGGGGGCGCTTCGGCTGCTGTCGGGGCAAAAATAAGCGAAGATCAAGCAAAAGCGGAAGCGTCTGACATGAAAAACAAGGCCGCGGGTGGTGGTAACGGGACATTGGAGATCGTTGACGATAAATACGGATTGACTTTTAAATCTATGGGTTTGAATCCATCAGACGCAAAGATCGTTGATGATTATTTTTCAATGTTTGGCTATGCGATCAAATCAATCAAAACGCCGGCGATCCGGACGCGTCCGCACTGGAATTATATTAAAACCTGCGGTTTAAATATGTCCGCGCAAAACGTACCCGCGGATTATGTGCGGAAAATAAAGCAGATTCACGACGCCGGTGTTACCTACTGGAAAATTCATGATGAGATCGGCAATTATAATTTAGATAATAGGGTTTAGATTATGGGAATTTTTAAAAAATTAAATCGGTTCAGAGAATCTATCTTTAGAAATCTGTATTCCGAAAATATATACTATAGTAAACTGAAAGAGATCGTTATCACGCTGTATAAATGGGTGAATCTGCCGGAAGAAATTGACGAAAGATTCCTTGAATTATCTCTTTTTGAATTAGGGAATGTTGTTTTTGCGCAGGATGACATTACAAAGCAATATTTTGTCATGCGGTCTGCAAATGCGGGGCAGTTTGATAAATATAACCGGCCCGTGTGGCGAAATCTTTATGCAAATACGGGAATCAATCTAACCCGGACGATCCACGACTCCGTGATTATTTATAATAACGTTCTGCGAACACCATCTATCCCGGTTGTACGATATTTTTCAGACCGATTTTATTTTTATGATTCGGTGATTGATACAAATATCAATGCACAACGGACGCCGGTTTTAATCCGCTGCGATGAAAACGAACGTCTTTCACTTGAAAACCTTTATTTAAAATATGAGGGTGGACAGCCGGTAATTTTCGGGGATAAAAATCTTTCCGCGAAACCGGCGGAAGTATTAAAAACCGATGCGCCATTTATTGCGGGTAATGTCTATGATATGAAAGTAAAATACTGGAACGAGTTTTTAACCTTTTTTGGTGTTTCCAATGTTAATATCAATAAAAAAGAACGACTGACGGTTGACGAAGTAAATCGGCAGCTTGGCGGAAGTATTGCAGCGCGCGGATCGGGACTTTTGAT
>JAZNBT010000170.1:0-14342 GCA_045587165.1 Alphaproteobacteria bacterium
TCGGCCATGAAACGGACACGACATTGATCGACCTTGCCGCCGATTTAAGGGCGCCGACTCCGACCGGAGCGGCAGAAAAAGCCGTCCCCGTGCGAAAAGAATTGGGCTTGATGCTTTGCGAAACGGAAATGCGTTTAAAAACGGCCGTCGACCGTTTAACGACGGAACAATCGAATATTTTAACGGGACTGACGCGCGGTCTGCCGTCTTTGGAACAAATCGTCGAAGAACAAGCGCAACGTCTGGACGACAGAAGCGAACGATTGGAAAATGCCTTAAAAGCTTTTATCATTGACAAAAAAAGCAACTTGGACGGCTCGGCTTTGCGCCTGAGCCGGCCTGATTTTCTGTTGGAACAAGCCAAAAACAAATTATTTCAAACGGCTTTTCCGCTACAAATGCACATTAAAACTTTATTGACCCGAACAGAAAATCATTTTCAAACGGCCTCGCGTCTGCTAGACAGTTTTTCATACGAACGCGTTTTGGAACGCGGTTTCGTTCTGGCTCTGACAGATCGGGGGAAACCGTTAGCTACGGCGAAAGAAGCTGCCGGACATCAGGATTTGATGTTAAAGTTTTCAGACAACGTGTTGCATGTGTCTCAGCGGATCGGACCGGTAAAAACTCCCGCCCGAAAAAAACAAAAAACAACCGATGACGACAAACAAGGACGATTATTATGAAACGCTTTTTTGTAATTTTATTGCTCTTAACCGTCACCGCGGCGGGAAATGTTCTGGCAGACGAAGCTCCCGTTTTATTTTTTCAAGGCCAAATGCGTCAGGGAGAAATGGTGTTCGGTTTTGTTTCACCGGGATCCGATTTAACCGTGAACGGAGAAAAAATCGTCCCGCGCAAAGACGGTTGGTTTGCATTCGGCATCGGACGCGATGAAACGGGGACATTAACCTTTACTGCCGTAAAAAACAAACAGGAAACAGTCAGGACGTATACAATCGCCCCCAGAAAATGGAATATTCAGCGTGTTGACGGGCTGCCGCAAAATACGGTCACGCCTTCGCCGCAGGAAGAAGAACGTATTGCTCAAGATTTCGTCGTCACGCAAAACGCTCGTCAAAAAAAGGTCGATATGGAATTGCCGTTATGCTTTTCCATGCCTGCTACGGGCAGGATTTCCAGCATTTACGGATCTCAGCGCATTATGAACGGTGTTCCGGGAAATGCGCATAACGCTTTAGACATTGCCAATAAAGAAGGCACAAAAATCACCGCTCCGGCCGACGGGATCATCCTGTTAACGCACGAAGACATGTTTTTATCCGGCAAAACCGTTTTAATCGGACACGGACAAGGAATTGTCACCAGTTATATCCATATGAGTAAAATTTCCGTCAAAGAAGGGCAAAAAATCAAAAAAGGACAGGAAATCGGCCGTATCGGCATGACGGGTCGCGCGACGGGCCCACACTTGCATTGGGTTGTCTCATGGAAAAACAAACGGATAGACCCTCAGGTTTTTTTAAAAAATTCGGAAAAATTCTGTCCGCCGCCGGTAAAAAAAGCGGTTAAAAAAGCGACACATTCTCAAAAAAAAGGAACTAAGGCATGAAAAACCTCCATCATTTATTGATCTGCGGCATACTTTCCCTGCCGATCGCGGCGCCCGCATCGGCGCAGATGTTTTACAACACCAGATCAAATTTTGATTCGACGGGTTCTTCTTCACACGGAGGAGGATCTCTGCGCCCGACAACGACAGAGGACACTTCCGGCAATAACGAAGAAGCGCCCTATGAAACAATCGTTTCCAAAGAAATTCGCGAACGCATCCGTGCGGATGCAGCCTATATCGTCGGCGAACCGGAAGAAACCATCTGTTACGGCATTGCCAGAAAAAGCCCGAAAAAACGCAGTGCAACCATCAACGGATATGCTCACACGGGTAATTGCGGTTCTTTGAATGAAACCGGCATGACGGAAGTCCAAAGCAAACTGTTTAACGCGACCAGTTACGATATGAACATTACAAAAATCGCGTCATGCGTAACGACCCCTCGATTGGTACTGCGTTTCAGAAAAGGGTTCGATTTTGTAGACGTTATTTTATCAGGCGGCAACTGTCCGGCCGTGTTATTCTTATACGGCGGTGAAACAAAAGAATTTTCCGCAAAACCGATTAAAGACTGGTTGGATACGTTTATAGAAGCCGTATCCAATGATCTGGAACCGGTCAATGCTGAAGAAATGGCAAAAACGGCAGCCGGCATGTTCAGAAAAAGAGATCCGGCGGAAGAAACGAATCCCGTTCAGGAAAAAACGGCAGCACCGAAAATGTGGGGACGCCGAGTTATCAGACCTGCGGAAAACGAAATATCGACCGAATCCGATCCGTCCGTTCCGCCGCCACCGCAATAACATAAAAAAGCCCCGAACTCGGGGCTTTTTTTTACACATTTAATTGTCGTTTCGCTTTAGCCACTCACTGAAAGGCACCCCGTCCAGAATTAATTCTCTGGGAAAAGCCTTACCGTCCTTGGAAACGCTTAAACGTAACTGCGGATTATTTTCCGCCTTGCGAACGGCCTGTTCCAAAGGACGCGACAATTTTTCAGGAATATAAAAACGACTGACATTATCTTCAAAACGCCCGTACCGACAATATCCCTTGATAAAAACAACGCAGTCGGCAGGCTTATTTAAAACGATTTTACCCGCATTCGGACAAAAGAAAGCGTCCTTTTTAAGCCAACGCTTCTCTTTTATCAGATTGCATTCATTTTCGAACGCACCGTAATCAACCCGTACGGCCAAGTAGTTTCCCGCCAAAATATCGCGCGGATCAAACCCTGCCACGGGCATGACAATTTGCGTTCCCGAAGATACGGCGCTTTGAAGCGAAGCAACCCAGCCTAACAAAACAACGATCGGAGCAAACAGCAGTAATTTCGTTTTATTCATTGCTTTTTCCTTTCCCGACCGCTTGAAATTTCAAATAAGCATTCGCCCTAAAACCGACGTAAGCAATCCCCAAAATAATCAATCCGGAAACGATCATTCCAATTCCCGTAGACAACAAAGAACCGAACAAAGAAAAAAACGCGATCAACATTCTGAACGCCGTCACACCGACCAACAGACGAGCCGTTTTTTCACTGCCGAAACGATACGCCGCAAAGATCAATCCGATTAAAATGCTCAGTTGAAAAAAATAAACCACCGGTTTTAAAGGCGGGCTCAGGAAAAACAACAGATACAAACAGACGAGCCCCGATACGGCTTGTTTTTCGGAACGGCGAAACGCGGCATATTTCCAGACAAAACCGGAAAATCCGGCCGCAATCAGCAAAAACAGAACCGGCGTCCGGACAAACTGATTTTGCCCTATTCCCTCCCACCAATCATACCGATCAGACAACAGACCTAACAAAGCGACAACCGCCGCGAAAGAACGAAGCGGCGCGACGAAGACCGAAGCCTTTTCAACACGCAGCAAAACAAAAAACAGAACGAATGCCAAAAAGGCGACACCCGTCTGGGACGGAAAGAGCGATCTGAAGAAAAATTCCCAAAATTCCCGCCCCCACGGAGAAGCGCTTGCCGCCGCAATAAAAATATATTCCCAAACAAAGCCCAGAAAAACTTTGCGCGTCAAAAGCAACAACGGAAATGCCAATGCCGACCAAAACAAAAACGCGACATACGTATCGCTTTTTAAATGATACACCTGCCCGACCAATCCGATCGCGGCAAACAGAAGCATCATGTAAAAGAACAGCCCCGCTTCGAATCCGGTCGGATGTTTATCCTTAACGCGCGCCAAAACAAATGCCGCCGCGACTAAAAAGAAGAACATTCCCGTTATTTTAACGGCGCCCGAAATAGAATACCAATTTGACGAAACGAGGGCGACCACCCCGCAGGCAATCGAAAAAAAGCCCAAAAACAAAATAACGGAAAACAGGGAAAGATATGACTTTCTGCTTTGTTCAAACGCAACGATTTCCCGAGCCTGATCAGACGAAATCAATCCCTTTTGAACCCAATCGGCCGTTTTACGTGAAATTGAAAACATGTTAAATCATCCGGTTATTATACTTCCGGCTTGATTTTAACGTACTTTTAATTTATTGTCACTGGGTGTTTTAAGTTACTCTAGAAGGGATTTATCTATGAAAAAATTCTTGATTTCTGCGGCTTTTGTTGCAGCTTTTTCCGCTTCTCAGGCTTTTGCTTTGGACAGCACGGGCTGCGGTCTGGGATCCATCATTTTCAAAGGACATTCCGGTACGATTCCGCAGATTTTGGCCGTCACGACAAACGGCTTTTTCGGTACACAGACGTTCGGTATTTCTTCCGGCACATCGGGTTGTGACCAGAACGGACGCGTTTCCGGCGGTACCGGCAAAATTTTCGCTTTTCTGGAAAAGAACCTGGAACAGTTCGCCGTTGACGCCGCCCGCGGTCGCGGTGAAACGATCGACACGATTGCCGCTTTGACGGGAACGTCTTCGGACAAAGTCGGCGAAGTCGTCAAAGAAAACTTCGCGTTCATTTTTGACAGCCATGATGTTTCCGCCGTTACGGTAACATTGAAAGTTTCCGAACTGCTGGCTTAATAACGCAGAAAGGCAAGAGGCGATTTTAATATGCGTATTGCCTTGATTGCATTATCGATATGGCTCTGTTCCAACGTTTTTTCCGTTGCGGCAGAGCCTTTTTCGTTAACCGAAGCGCAGGAAAAACATCTGCGTCATCTGCAAGACAAAGCACAAGAAAAAAATCTGGCCGCCTTGCCGCAATGGCAAAGGCTGATGCATTTTCACAACCGTTGGGGATCAAAAAAAAGTACGATTGATTCCGTTTCTTTTTTTCTGGCGCCCGACGGAAAAGAAAATCCGGAAAAAGAATTGCAGGCTGATTTGCGCGCTTTCTTTACGCCGATTGACACCGTTCAGGAAATCAAAGGCAAAGATAAAACTTACAATCACCCGCAGTGTTTGTTTCCGGCGCGTTACGCTTGGTTAAATCAACAACTGGGGTTTGACACGCGGCTGATGCCTGCCGTTCAATGCAAAGATTATTTGAATTTCAAATCGGCTCTGGACGCCAAACGCGCCGCCATGATTTTCACCAGCGCTTACATGGGAAATCCGGCATCGTTTTTCGGACATACCTTGCTGCGTTTGGACAGTAAAGAAGACACGCCTTTGTTATCCCACGCGTTGAATTACGGGGCGATCACGGGATCGGACGGCGGACTGTCGTTTATGTTCAAAGGAGTGTTCGGCGGATATAACGGTATTTTTTCGGTTTATCCCTATTATGACACGGTCAACTTGTACAACAACATGGAAAATCGGGATATCTGGGAATACCGATTGAATTTGACGCCTTCGCAAATGGATCGGTTGGTATCTCATATCTGGGAATTGGGACATAATTCGGCCCGTTATTATTTCTTTTCGGAAAACTGCTCTTATATGCTGTTGGAAACGCTGAATGCAGCCTTGCCCGAACAGGATTTGACGGAACCGTTTTACAGACCGTTCTTTTCAAACTACACCATTCCCGTAGACACGATTCGAACCGTTTTGCAACAAAAAGACATATTAAAAAAAGCCGTTTACAGACCTTCGCGCCAATCCAAATTGAAACACGCCTATTCTTTTTTGTCCGACAAGGAAAAAGAATATCTGCACAAACTGTTAAAAGCTCCGCGTCAGGTTGAATCCGTCGTCAATTCCGATCTGACGGACGAACAAAAAGCCAATGTTTTGGTTACGGCCTATGAATACGTACAGTATGCTTTTATTGCAGGCGACATTCCTTTGGATGAAATGCGCAGGGATTCCATAAAGATTTTGACCCCGTTAAGCGGAATCAAAGAAAAATCGAACATTACGCAAGTCCCCGTCCCAGAAAAACGCCCCGACGAAGGCCATTTATCCGCGGCTGTCGCCTTATACGGCGGCAGGCGGGAGCACAAAAATTTTATTGATCTGACACTGCGTCCTGCCTATCACACTTTAACCGACGCAACGGCGGGTTTTTTGCCTTTCGGCTCAATTACATACATGGACGCGACGTTACGTTGGTATGAAAACGACGATGATCTGCGTCTGCAAAAGCTTTCTTTTGTCGATATAATGTCTTTGGCTCCTAGAAACAAGCTGTTCAAGCCTTTTTCCTTTAAACTGAACACCGGCGTCGAAAGTTATTTTTACCCCGCCAAGGCCAAAGAAGGATACGTCTTTTACGCCGGTTTCGGCGGCGGCTTGGCGGTACAGCCGACAGATGAAATTACCACCTACTTTATGACAAACATTTACGGCAAAGCGGGCGGATATTTACCGCACAACGCGATGGCCGGAGTCGGGGTTCAAGCCGGCTTTGCGGCGGATTTCGACTTCATCCGGTTAACGGGAGATATCGAAAAAATATTTTATACGAACAAAAACGCGGACATATGGCGTTATCAGATATCAACCGGCGTATCGTTAACACGCTCTTTAGGATTGGAAGCTTCTTTCACATTTGAAGACAGCCGTAAAACCGACGTGCATGAAGGCCGGATGGGTTTGATTTATCATTTTTAATTCTGTTGCAAAAAAACAGGCACTTTTCTGCCGCGATACACAATAAAATTCGTAACCGAGCTATCGGCCTTTGTTCCGGGAATATCAATAATATCAACAACTTCCTGAATTGCCAAAGCAAACGAATCAAAAATTAAAACCGCCTGAGCATAAGGATAACTGTCACGTGAACACGAATCTTTCAAGGGCAGTTCAACCCCTTGCGTTTCAAAATATTTTTTATGAACCAGTTCGGCCGGAGAAAATGAGAAATCTTCCAATCTTAAAACGTTATCAACACATACGGCGCCGAAAACACTCGGTTCGGATTTGAATATCAAATAGGAAACCGTTTCGTCCGTTTCTTTTTTCGACGAAACATTTTCCTGTACGGACACGATTTTTTTCGGTATGGGCAAAGACATCTCTTCCCATAATTTTGCCAGATCGATCCAAAGAACTTCCTTGCCGCTTTCTAAAACGGTACATGGAATTAAACAATCCAATTCCGTTTCGGGATCCTTTTCTGAAAATGCCAATAAATGTTCGGTATCAAATATTTGTTCGACGGGGATCAAAGCGCAAAAGATACCTGACTGCACGACCAATCCGTAATTCATGGCCCCCGTTTTTTCCCGTTCGGTAAAATTCAGTACCGGCAAAGTCAATCCTTTCCAGTAGAAAAAGGAACTTTTTTCGCCGTTCTGATCATTAATTCCAAACTCGCTTTCCTGTAAAAAAACAGTTTCGGCGACGGCATTCAGCGGCAAAGCGAATCGACGCCCCCCCTGACCGAAAACTAAAACACGATCAAACAAAAACTTTTTCGGCAATGAAAAAGACAAGCACAACCCGTTTTCAAAATCGGCTCGAATTTGCCCGCCCGATTTTTCCAACAATTGAGCAATCGTTGTCAAACCGCGCCGTTCTTTATGAAAATGGACGGCGGGATGAAACAAAAATATCGGCAAATCGTCACGGGTTAACGGCTTTTCATGATCAATCAGACCGGCGGATAGAACGGCGTCATAAAGTCTGTCAAAATCAAAAGAATTTCCGTTATCACAAAAAGAAAAATGCAAAAAAGCGCCCTCTTCCCGCACGGAAAAACGCAAAGACAGCCGTTCATTTTTATCCGGAAACGCATAGCGAAACGCATTTTCCATCAATTCCGCCAAAATCTGTTCCACGACGGCGACGGCATCTTTGTCGACACCGCAATCAACGTGACAATTAACATCCATTTTATAATATCGTTGATATTTTTGAGCCGTTTTCTGAGCTGTATTTTGTAAAAAAGACGGCACCTGCATAAAAGATCTGGTTCGTATATTTCCGATCAGATCTTTTAAGACGGACAGACTGGCTCCGGCCTGTCTTGCCCCCTCTTGTCTGGCCAAAACGGCCAATTCTTTTTGAATTTTTTCGGCATTATACGGCCAAGCGGCGGCTTTTAATTCCCTTTGGATGGCATCATTACGCTTCCGTTGCTGTTCCAAAGCCTTTTCCGTACGTTTCAGATTTTCTCTTTCAACATTCAAATTTTCCTGCAAATCAATAACGCGAGAACTGAATTCTATATGCTGTTTTTCCAGTTCTCTTTTTTCTTTCAGCATTACATCGGTGTTTTCCTTTTCGACATTCAGTTCGGATAATGCGTCCTGATATTCTTTTTTCAGCGTTTCGTATTCTTCCAGCATCTTGCGATGATCTTCGCTGATTTCCGAACGGAACTCTTCCAACACTTTCAGATTGCTTTGCAGTTCCTCCGCTTCCCGTCGATTCTGCTGCAGCTTTTGATAGAGCTGTTCTTCACGCTGTTCGCTCAGATTTTCTTTTTCTCCCAACAAACGGGTCAATTTTTTTATTTTTTGATCCATTTCGTTCAGAGCTTCATTCTTTGTTTCCAGCAAAAGCAGAGCCTTTTCCTGCTGAGTTTCCTGATCTGCTAATTTTTCCTGACAGGATTGCAAAGCCAGACGCGTTTCCGCCAAATGATCTTCCAAATCTGTCTGCAATTTTTCCTGTTCTTTCAAACGCGCCATAACGGCTGCGATTTTTTCCTGAGATACGGATTGCCGATGTTCTTCTTCAAACAGGACGTTTTCTTTTTGTTTCAGGGCAGTTTCCTGTTCCGTTAAAGACTGCGACCATAAAACCAGTTGTTCTTCGCGTTCGTCCAAAGCGGCTTCCTGCGCAGTTAAATCAGATGAAACAAAAACGGAAGATTGAAAATCATTTTCATCTTCGACCGGTTCGTCGAATGGTTCGGCGACCAACAAATCATCATCGGATTCCCGCGGTTCGCGTTTCAAATTAAAACCGGCCGCCAGAATTTTTTTTATTCGTTGGAATTTCATCAAGACCGGAGGCAGAGTCGCTATTCCGCTTTTTTGAGACAAATAATCCTTTATTTCCGCCAAAGCGGCTTCGGACAAACGATATGCCCGCATAAAACCGGCAAACGGCGCGACGGAACGGATAAAATTGAAAAAAGAATCCAAATTTGCCCATATGTCTTCGTCCGCGGGATTCGTTTCCAAACGGGGAAACAGGCTTTCCAATTCAGAAATCCTGCATTGCGCTTCGTTTAAAAAGTCATCCAGCATATCTGACATCAACCCGCCCCCTTTTTTTAGCGGTCTTCATTTAACAGCATAATCAAACTGTCGTTACCGACGACAAAAGACAAACGCCAATTTTGCTCCGCCAGACATTTTTTCAAAAATACGACAGGAACCGTTTTAGGCGATAAAACATTATTTTCCCCGCTTTCGGCGACCGTTCGCACATCTTGATCCGGATTAACGGTTTTACCGGTTGCCTCAACGCGAATTTCCTTATCGCCGGCTTTGGCTTTGATTGTAATTTCACCGCCGCGCGTCAAGCTTTCCGCCGCGATCTGTCCGGCCAATAAAATCAAACGAAACGCGAATATCGGAATTTCCCGATCCGTTTGCCAAACACAGGAATACTGCACGACACGATTTTCCAACGTATGTAAATATTCTTCGAATATCCGACGCGTTACGTCCAAATCCGTCAACGGCCCTTCATTCCCGAAAGCCGCACGGAAAAAACGCAGCCGTCCCATTAAAATATCCGCATTATTGCACGCCAGATCCAACGTTTCCCGATCCGCACCGCCCAATTCGGACAATAAAGACAAACTGCTGGACACGGCCCCGATCACTCCGGCCAGATCGTGACTGAAACGGGTGAAAGCGGATTTTGAAAATATAACATCATTATCCGACACAAAAAAACCTTTCTTTTAATATGTTGGCAGCCTTTGGTATCGACTTGCACGTTTATTTTTTGTATACTAATTAGGTTAAACAATCTTTACCATACGGAACGGGGATGTTTTTGAAATGAAACCGGTATCTTCTTCCACATCGGGATTGGAGCTGAACACCGACCGGATTGCGGCGGCGTCGAAACAACGGCAAACGCATGCTTCTGCCGCGACGGAACAAAGTTCCCCCGATTTTCGGACATCGCCATTCAGACGCGAAATACCGATACCGCAAAATGCCGAATTTGTCGAAGTTGACGGAAAAAAATATTTTCTGAATGCTCCGCGCGGAACTTATGTCAATATAATAATTTAAAGGAAACAACGAAATGACACTGCGGACACATGAAAAAGGGGCCAGTATGGTCGAAATATTAGGAGTTCTGGCCGTTATAGCGACAATAGCGACCGGCATGTTTACAGGCATCGGCCGCGTCAATCAAAAAATCAAACTGACCGCGGCCGTCACGGAAGTCAAGGATATTGTCAAAGGCATGCGAACGCAGTTTTCCTCGTTTTCGCCGGAAACCGTCACATCGAAACAATTATACGATATAGGCATTTTTAAAAATTACGGCGAAGAAGACGGAAAAACCGTAAATGTATTTGGAAAGGAAATGCGGGTCAATTTCAAAAGGGATGACATTAATCACGAACGTTATTTTTTCATAGAATATCGAGAAATCCCGCCAAATGCTTGCGTCGATTTATTGTTGGCCGATTGGGGAAACGACCCGTCCAGCGGACTACGTTCAATAAGTATTGTGCCAGAGACGGCCATAGGAACAGATTTTCATTGGAAAAAAGACCAACCGAACTGTGGCATGAACATCATGAACCAATGTTTGCTTCCGACACTTAAATCAGCGTTGGAAGCATGCGCTCACAAAGATAAAGCTCTCAATATAACGTGGACGTATTATATTTGATTATCTCTTTTTTACGACGGGCGTAACGTTTTCCCACAGCATGATACCGCTTTTCGTTTCGGTCAGCGCCAGATGCAGATAAAATTCCTGACGTTTCTTTCCGCCGCGGACGTATGCGGTTCGTTGCATAATCCGTCCTGAAATATTTATCTGAGGGGACACATTTTTAGCGCCTGCGGAAACGACACGAACTTTTCGGCTGGCTGCCAGATCCGCGCCGATTTTTTGTTTAATCGCAGCCGTATCAAAATTCTTTTTCGTCGTATCGACAATATGGGATATCGTTACAACGTAACGTTCCCCGCTTAAATTATCCAAAACACCGGATTTGATCATATTGCGCACGGCTGTTTGAGCAGCCCTTTTAAAATCAATCAATGCAATTTCATTTGTTTCGGATGTTTGAACCTGCGTCGACTGTTTAACCGGAACTGCGGCGGATTGTTTTGTTTTTTCCGCGGCATCCGTCGTTGCGCAAGCGGAAAAGCATCCCGCAGTCAAACAAAGAACGACCGAATGAACATAACGTTTTATCATTATTGACATTCCTTCCATAATGATATCAGTGTCTGCGGATAATCATCTGATTATCTTTTTTATTTGTTTCCGGTTCGGCTTCGGCATTCTTCGGATCCGACGGAGTCAAAGACTGCAAAACCGCCCCTCCGGCTTTATTTCCGGTAGAAACAGCCGAAGTCGACGATTGACCGTCGGACCGGAAAATCGTCCGTTGCCGTTCACGCTCGGCCGCTTCCTGTTTCGCTTTTTCGGCTGCTGCGGTGGCTTCCGCGGCTTTTTTGGCTTCTTCTTCAGCCTTTTTCCGCATTTCTTCGGCTTCACGCTTAGCTTTTTCTTCTGCTTCTATTTTGGCTTTTTTCTGATTGACCGCATCTGTCGTTTTTTGATGAACAGACTTGATTTTATCCAAAACAGCCTCGGCCTGTGCGCGTAAAACGGTTAATTCCTCCAAATTGATGCCGTCTTTTTCCGATTGCGTCTGAACGGTTTTCAGCTGTTCGATTTCCTTCATGATTTCATCGACATTCTGTTTGATTTCAGGCAAATCCGAATGTGTCGTCTGCAATTTTACATCTTGCCTTAATATCTCGTTGCCTTGATTTAACAAGTCAAAGATCATTCCTTTGCCCCCGACAATCATTGCCGTTTCATAACCGGCATTATTTTCGGCTTCTTTATCGAAATAAGAAGTTTTGGCACGCTTTTCCAGTTCAAGAACGGCACTGTCCGTTAAAACATTATCGCCGCCCGAAAGCGTTTTTTGAATATCAGCCGTTAATATATTCAACGTTTTCAAAGAATTATCCAATGCCAACAAATACTTTTCCACCTGATACACTTTTTGTGCGATCGGTTTGAGCGTCGCCATCTTTTTACTCAAATCCGCCGAGGCCATCGTCAGCTGTTCATCAAGCTTGTTCAATTTTTTAACGCGGGCATCCTTTGCCTGTTTTAAAGCGGCCATTTCCTGTTGACGCTGTTCTTCCAAAATTTGCCGTTCCTGCTCTTTCCTTTTATTTTTAACCGCGGCGACGGCATCAACCACGTCGCCGATATTTTGCGTAAACATAAGAGGCTGATCGGCTTTTTTATTAAACGAAAGCTTAATATCTTCAGACGAAATACCGGAATGAAAATCCAATTCGGCAGATAACGCGTTCTTTAAATAATTATAGGAAAAAGAAGACGCTTTGTTGTCTTCACCGTTATAGACAAACGTTATCGGATTCAGGATAAAAGAACCGTCTTTCAACTGCATATTCGCAGAAAAGCGATTGATTTCCGTATTTCCCCGCATCGCTTGTTCCTGAACGGTTTCTTTGGATGTTTCGGGAACTTTCCGTAAATCCGAAAGCAATTGTCCCATATTAAAATTATTCAAAAGCGCATGTTCAAACGTCATCGTCCCCGTACCCGTCAACGACGAGAACAGTTCGTTCGTCGATTTGCCGTTTGCTTTTAAATTAGCGTTCAAAATCAAAGATTCGACGGCACTGACATCAAATGATTTCGAATCAAACAATTTCGCGGGAATATCCAAGTTGGACAAACGCATCGCCACCTGAACGCCCAACTGACCGTCCGCAGACGGGAACAGATTGAAAATACCGCCTAAATTAGCCTGATTCCATAAAGAACGACGAACATCCACCACGATTTTTCCGGCAGATAATTTGATAACGCTGTCAACATTGGACAGCACAAACGAATTTAAAAACAGTCTGTCGGCTTTAAACGAAATCGACGTTTCGTATTTTCCCATAAACGAAAAATCAAACGGCTTTTGCGAAAAGGATAAATCGTTTGCAAAACGGCTCAACATTCCGCCTTTCGTCCAGATGTTCTCCGGAATGCTTTTTTGCGTATCGACGGCCATTGTTTCCGCAAAATTAACTCTGGGCAACATTCCGAGCAAAGCGGCATCATGCGCTTCCAATTCTGCGGTGATGATCGGGGTGTCCGTTTTCTTAACGACCTTGATGTTTCCTTTAAATTCATTATCCCCGATTTGCGCATTCATATCCGTCAAATGAAACAAATCTTGGTTTTTCAAGATTCTTCCCTGCAGATTTAAAACCCCCGGATTTGCCAGAACGGGGCGATATTTATCGGAAAACAGACGGATAAAATTCCGGAAATTTTCATGATAAATATCCGCCGACATATTCCAATCAAATACGGACGGCGCGGATTGACGCATATCCCCTTGGGCGGCAAAACGCAGCGATCCGAAATCCACGGCCGTATCAAACTGCATCGATTGAAGCGTTCCCGTTAATTTAGCGGACAAATTCATTTTATCCTGAACGGAAACATTTCGTGACAAAGAAAGCCCAAATGCCTGCGTCAAAGACGACAGCTGTTGGGCGTTTATGTTTATGCCGAAATCGGTAAACTTCGGTTCTCCGCCGAAACCTTCGGCGCCCCCCCGCAATTTAACGGAGGACGCCAACACTTTTTCTCCGGACAATTCATTGATTTTCATTTGTCCTCGAACGACTGAAAAATCGGCGTTTACATTTTCGGCATTGATATCCGCCCATGAAAAGGTCGGCGTTTTTAACTTTATATTGACATCGACATCATTCAAAAATGCCAAAGAATCAAACAAATGACGAACTTTTTGTGTCGAAGAAAGCTTTGCGAATTCTTCGCGTTTTTGCGCGTAAAGCTTATTTTTTTCGGGAAAATATTCGGCGATATTCAATTTTGAAAAATCACCAGCCATACTGAATGCCTTACGATTACCCAGACGCACCGCAAAATTGCCTGAAAAATCCGTCTGATCCAATTTCCCTTTGAACTGGGACAAAACCAATCCGTTCTGAGCCAACTTGAATTCCGTTTCCGCATTGAACTGACGCAAAAGGTTTTGAGGAATTTCTTCGGGCAGAGAAATATCCAGCCAATTAAAAACAGCGTTAACGTTATCCGCCTGAGCCGATAACTTTCCGGACAACATTACCGACTTATCCAAAGTTAAATCCGCATTTCCCGTTACATATGCGTTACTGGGCAAAGTAGCGGAAGTCGGATCGTAGCCATGTCGTTCTGTGA
>JAZNBT010000171.1:0-7478 GCA_045587165.1 Alphaproteobacteria bacterium
GTACGCCAACTGCTTGAAAATGCAAATTGCCTTTCATCCCTTTATCCATCTATTCATTTCAAAGATTACAGAATCACTTGCAGCGATTCCGTCGGCAAATAATAGGGGGCGATAAAATGAAAGGCAAGTCCCGTTCATACATAAAAAGTAAATAAAATATCTTGACTCAAGATGTAGTATCCTGATCAAAGGTTTTAAACAATTTTACAAAAAAAGATCAAATTTTCGAAAAAATAAAAAGCAGACAACCTGATCGGCTATCTGCTTTAAATTTCGAAATAAACACCCAAAACAATATCCGGTTATCAAACCGGACAGAGGTTTTTCAAGATTTTATCAGCCTAAGGCTTTAACGCGAGCGGCCAAGCGGGAAACTCTGCGGGCAGCGGTGTTCTTATGCAAAACACCCTTAGAAACAGCGCGCATGATTTCCGATTCGGCTGTACGGAAAGCTTCCGCAGCAACGGCCTTATCGCCACCGGCCAAAGCGGCTTCAAATTTATTCGTAAACGTGTGAACGCGAGATTTTCTGGCCGCATTAAAAGCTGCACGGCGGGCGTTACGACGAATACGTTGTTTTGACGAAAGATGATTAGCCATTTTATTTTCCTGTTTTCTTAAAAAGAACTAAGGTAGGTTTTATACAATCAAATCAAAGCCGAAGTCAAGGGATAAACTACTTATGTACATACTTTGGCGCACGATTTTCTTTCAAAGCTTTCAGACCTTCCTGAGCATCAACGGACGTTAATGACAGTTTAGCGATTGATTCTTCGGCTTTCGACGGCTCGGCACAGGCTTGCAAAACGGCTTGTTTAGCCAGTTTTACACCGGCGGCGGGCATAGATGCAATCCGTCTGGCCGTTTCATCGACTTCGTCCGACAAATCGGCACAGTCAACAATACGGGAAACCAAACCGCACGCCAAAGCCTCTTCTGCAGAAATATGACGTCCCGTCAACAGGATATCCATCGCTTTAGCCCGTCCGACTCGATCGGTCAAAAGGGAGGCACCGCCCATTTGCGGCAAAACCCCTAACGTAATTTCAGGGAAACCGAATCTGGCGTTATCGGCGGCAATCACGACATCGCTCATTAAAACCAATTCCAACCCGCCCCCGAACACATAACCGGCGGCAGCGGCGACGATCGGTTTACGGCATTGCGCTATCGTTTCGACAGCGCGAGAATAAATGCAGCCTTTTTCAAAAGAATCATTTTGAGAAACGGCAAATTCGGACATATCCGTTCCGGCGGCAAAAAAGTCCGTTTCTCCTTTTAAAACGATGACGCGAATCGATTCTTCGGCATCAAAATCGCTGATTGCCCGAGCCAATTCATACAACATCGCTGCGCAGACGGCATTCATGGAAGCCGGACGATTTAGCGTAATCAATCCGACAGCATTGTTGTTTTCGACTGTAATCGTTTCAAAATCCATTTTTTATTCCTTTTCCATAGTCATTAATTCAAAACGCACGGTTGCGGACGAACCGTCATCGACGGAAATCGTCAGCTTTTCACCTTCGCGCGTATAAGAAAACGAAGACGGCTTTGTTTCTTTTTCCAAACGCGACCATCCCAATTGCGGCAAAGTTTTATCATAAAAATCCATTACCTTTTGTTTTTCGATTCGATCGCTTTGGGCATACGCTTCTATGATACGACCGCCCGGCGAATCAAACGACACGGGAAGGTCTTCGGATTGTTTTAATCCGTCCATTAACGGCAAATCTTCAAATCCGGCCATAAAAGCGGATTCCGCAACCGACACGCCGGAAAAAGAAAAAAAGAAAAACAAAGTAAACAAAAATTTCTTCATACATTTCTTTTACATCATTTTTTTCGGTATCTCACTAGAAAAATACTGTCCGGCAGAGAAATATCCGTTATGATACACTCGGTTTATCACCCGACGGAGGATTTCGGTTTGCTGCGCAGACTTTCAAGCTTATTCACCCTTTATCGTTTCAGCCGTGATTTGGCGCGTTTTGAATCACAAACGATATTAAGAGGTTTCCCCGCGGACTTCCTGTTAAAGCAAACGATAAAATCCCCTCTGCAAAAACTGCCTCAAACACAGGAAGAACGATTAGGACTTTTTTTAAAACAAGAAGGTTCTTCTTTACAAACATTAGCTTTTTTTTTCGCATTGTATCCGGAAATTGCCGGACGTGCCCGCTCCGATCTGCTTTCGGCCGCCGTTGATCAAATAACCGAATTTTCCGACAATATCAATCCGCATGAACGAAAGCGGGCCGTCAAAATATTAAAAACATTCTATACTTTAGCCGGAAAAGATCCTTATTTAAAACGGTTGGCTGAACAATTTGAAAATCTTTTGGATGAAGAACTGGATTTTCGTTTCAACGCCGCCGCATTAGAACGCTTAAACGATAATTTTTATGAAGACGATTGTTTAAAAACATCTCTGCCTGATTGGCTGAAAACGGATAAAAATCAATTATTTTTAATGCCGGTTCCGGATTTGCGCTCTTTATCGGATTCCCCGGATAAAGCAAAAACGGCTTCGTGTTTGATCAAATCCGTTATTTTGATGATTTTTCGCGACGGTTTTATTATTGCGCCGACTAATGCAGCTTGTCGTACCGACGGTTCGGGAAAATTGTACTTTACCCGCTCCCGCCTGCCTGTTTTATTGTCCGACAAGGAACGCATTTTTATCAGTACATTTTTAGAATCCCTATCCGCAAAAGATTACCGACAAGCGGCAAAAGCACTGCTGACATCCGGTTTTTCCCCGACATATTTTTCGGTTCCCCGATTAATTCGCCTGATTGAAGAAACGGACAGGAACGCCGTTTCGATGTTGACGGGACAAAAAGCCGATTACTTTCTGACAAACTTTACCGACAACGGCTTTTCCTTTCCGTTTTCCATACGATATTGTATTTTTGCCCTAAAAAAAGCGGAAACATTATGCCAAACGACGTTAAACACAAACGGAGATATCTGGCAAAACGGCAAAACGGAATTTTCGGATTTTCTGGACAAGGGGAAAAGCGTTTCCTCTCAATCGGAAAAAAATACGCAGGACATTCAGTCGGCTTTCAGTCTGGCTCCGCACCATACGGAAAGATTGGCGCTGCAACACAAAAAAGTCCCCTCTTTTCAAGAAAACCCGAAAAAAATCGCGGACATACTTTACAGTCGCACAATGGCCGCCCGTTTCCAACCGTCCGGACGACGCAAAAAACTGGCGATTTTTTTCATTATCGCCGTTCTGTCAATTCTTTTTTCCTTTTACTTAAAATGAGGGCAATTCGGCTCTTTGCTTCGGGCTCATAGCCTGATAAACGGCACGGACATTATCGTATGCGGATGTCACGCCCATATGAGCCGCCTGCAAATAATACGTGTACGATTTTTGCAAATCCTGTTTTAATCCGGTACCGGTTGCGTACATCCAAGCCAACAGCTCAATCGCTTCGACATTTTCATGTTCGGACAAGCGTCTGATTTCAGCCAAATCGAATGGAGAAACGTTTCCCGTTTTTACGGCGACGACGATATCGTTCCAACTGTACTCGGCATCAAAATCCGCTGCTTTTTGTTCTTTTTTTTCAAAAAGAACCTTTTTCTCCTGCCAGATTTCTTCAGGTTTGGAATCAGCCTTTTTAAATGAAAGCAAAATCTCCCCCGCAGCCGACTGCTGAGACGATTTTTTTTCGGAAGTCAGCAGATTCCGATACATTTGATCAGCCGTCAAACCAAAAGCGAAAGCCTGAGAAACGCCACAAAAAACAACAATCATTCCGAAAAAAAAGCCGCGCAACACGCCGTTTGATCCTTCTGAAACAGATTTTAATAAATCATTTATCTTTTATAAATTCTTTTATGCTAAAAATCCACAAAAAATAAAAAGGTTTATGATGAAAAAGATTTCAATTCCCATTTTCCGACATAACAACGGCAAAGATCTTCCCCTGCCCTCCTATGCGACCGAAGAATCCGCCGGAATGGATTTATATGCCGCTATCTCCGGAACGATTACCATTCCTCCTCAAGGTCGTGAAAGGATATCGACGGGAATCAGCATTGCCTTACCGTCCGGTTTCGAAGCGCAAATCCGCAGTCGTTCCGGATTGGCGTGGAAAGAAGGCATTGTCGTGTTAAATTCCCCCGGCACGATTGACGCCGATTATCGCGGTGAAATTTTTGTCGTTTTGCACAACACCGGTGACAGAATGTTTCTGTTGAAACGCGGTATGAGAATCGCTCAAATGATTATCGCTCCCGTCATTCAAGCGCAATGGCATGAGATAGGAAAACTCAACACGACCCCCCGCGGTAACGGAGGTTTCGGATCGACCGGCGTATAACATGATTTTATCACTTTTTTTCTTTATTTTTCTTTTTTCCGGCCCGTCACAAGCAGAAACGGGCTTACCTTTGCCGCGTTTTGTTTCCTTGCGATCAAAACAAGTCAATCTGCGAACAGGGCCGGGATTTCGTTATCCGGTAGAATGGGTGTATTTAAAAAGCGACCTTCCCGTTGAAATAACGGCAGAATTTGAAGCATGGCGCAGGATAAAAGATTTTAACGGCAAAGAAGGCTGGATATATCTGCCGATGCTGTCCGGCCGCCGAACGGTACGCGTTAAAAAGGAAAGCCTGCTGTTACGAGCGGCGAATCAAGATTCTCTGCCTTTGGCTAAAATCGAATCAGGTGCGATCGGACGGTTAATGTTATGTCCGGCGGACGTCAATCTGTGCAAAGTGGAATTCGACCATTTTCAAGGATGGATATTCAAAGATCGCCTATGGGGCGTTTACCCCGACGAAGTTTTCGAATAATCGTTGGGAAATTTTTATCAAAAACAGACATTTACACCCGAATCACGACATCAATGGCTTTAATATCGGCGTTTTTCAATAAATCATCGGACAAACGCACATCAATCTGTTCAGAATCCAGATCTTCCACCCGACCGTCTTTTTCATAAAACAAATGAAAATGCCGCGTTAAGTTCGTATCGAAATAAGCTTTGTCGCCACCTGTCAAAATCGCGCGAAGCAATCCCGATTTTTCGAATTGATTCAAGGTATTGTATACGGTAGCCAAAGACAAATTAATTCCGTTTTTTTTAGCTTCTTTATATAAATCTTCGGCACAAACATGACGGTGTCCCGAACCGAACAACAACCTGACCAATCCCATACGCTGACACGTCGGCCGCAGATTGGCCCGCCGTAAAACATCAACGGTCCAAGCAAAAGGACGCTCCGTTTTTTTCATTGCACTCTCCGTCAAAAGTCTTTCCTTTATAGGATAAAATTTCTTTTTTAAGAGTTCAATCTATTTTTATTGATTCAAAAAAGGGGGCTAACAGCCCCCTTTACTTAACAAATCAATCTCCGGTCAACAGCTTTGCGATAAACTCTTTTACCGTCGGCAAACCGCCGTCCTTAAATAACGGATCCGTTGAAAAACGAGTCGCGTTATCTCCGACAAACAGCAATTCTTCATCGGTATCTCCACCATGTGCGGCACGATATAAAGAATCTTTAATACAGAAATAACGCGCGTCCGGCAACTTTCCGGTAGACAGATTTTCCGTTGTCTGACAAAAACCCGAAAACAAGCAATGAGAAAGACACCCTAAACAATTCGCACGCGCCGTTTGCATATCGTCACGATTTTTAGGTGTAACGAAAACAATTTGATTATCGTTTGTTTTCATCGCTTCCGTGCGTCCCGCAGCGATATAACCGTCCGCCCGTTCTTTATCGGCGGCGGTAATATAGACTTTTACAGCCCCGACAGACACCGGAATTTGGAAATCCCCTTCAGGGATTTCGGCATACGGCATTGCCGTCGCGGAACGATCAAACAAATCCGTCAGAAATTTGTTTTTTATCGCCGAAGACATAAATCCGGTCGGAGAAAAACGCTGCAAAGCTATTTCGCCTTTTTTCAACGCGAGCAACGCTTTTTGCCATGTTTTAGCTACCGGACTTTCTTTTGTCAGCAACGGACGCGTACCGAACTGAAACGCAGTCGGACCGATTTCGGGATTATCGATATAATCCTGAAATTCACGTAAATACCAAACACCGCCGGCAATAATAATCGGCGTATTTTCCAATCCGACCGAAGTCATGGTACGACGCAATTCGACCAAACGTTCATAGGGACTTTGCGGCACATCGGGATCGTCATTATTGGACAATCCGATATGTCCGCCGGCTTTCCAAGGATCTTCGTACACGACACCGCCCAAGAAATCCGCATAGGATTTATAAGTGCGCGCCCACAAAGCTTTGAAAGCCCGTCCGGAAGAAACGATCGGATAATAAAACGTTTTAAACGAAGAAGCGATTTCCGCCAACTTATAAGGCATTCCCGCACCGCAGGTCACACCGTGAATCAACCCTTTGGCTCCGGCCAAAGCTTCGGTAATGATCTGCTGAGCCCCGCCCTGTTCCCATAGAACGTTAATGTGAATACGTCCTTTGCCGTTCGCGATTTCATGAGCCACTTTAGTTTGAGAAATAATTCCCTCTATCGAATGACGAATTTGTTCCTCAAAGCGTTCTTTGCGTGATTTCGATTTGATTTCCAACGGAATGATTTCACCGTTTTCATCAACAACATCCGGCAAAACGCCCGAAATCGTTCCGACGGCATTTTCCGCAGCCCAAGCCCCCGCCGTTTTGCAGGTACTGACGGCCACACCTTTGCCGCCTTCGATCAAGGGCAGAACTTCGCGTCCGGAAATAAGTAAGTTTTTAAGAGATTTCACGAAAAATCGCTCCTTCGTTAATTAACGTAATTATTCAGCCGTCTTTTCTTCGGATGCTTCCTGAGTATCCAGATCTTCACCCGTTTCCTGATTGACGCGTTTCATCGACAATTTAACCTTGCCGCGATTGTCAATGGCGATGCATTTGACTTTTACGGTGTCGCCTTCGTTAACGACATCGGTTACTTTGCCGACACGTTTCGGAGCCAACTCGGAAATATGGACCAGACCGTCTTTCGCGCCCAAGAAATTGACGAAAGCGCCGAATTCGACGACCTTTACGACTTTACCGTCATAGATTTGGCCGACTTCTGGTTCGGAAACAATTCCCTTGATCCAATTCAAAGCCGCCTCACCCGAAGATTCGGAGAAGGACGCGATTTTAATCAAGCCGGATTCATCGATATCGATCTTGCAACCGGTTGTTTCCGTAATTTCACGGATTACCTTACCGCCCGTTCCGATAACGTCGCGGATTTTATCTTTGTTAATCTGCAACGTCGTAATACGCGGTGCGTTTTCGGAAACGGCGGCGCGCGGAGCTTCAATCGCTTCGGCCATTTTGCTCAAAATGTGCACACGACCTTCTTTCGCCTGTTTCAAAGCGATTTCCATAATTTCTTTGGTGATGGAGGTGATTTTGATATCCATCTGCAAAGAAGTTACGCCATCCTTTGTACCGGCGACTTTAAAGTCCATGTCGCCCAAGTG
>JAZNBT010000172.1:0-17583 GCA_045587165.1 Alphaproteobacteria bacterium
TTAATGGAATTTTAACAGAGATTACTTAGACGATCAATTATAACATTGTTGTTCGTTGTGTTGTTCGTATTTGTATTTTAACAGAGATTACTTACACGATCAATTATAACTTGAAAAACGCTTTAACCTTTTGATGAAATATTTTAACAGAGATTACTTAGACGATCAATTATAACTCACAATGTCAAAGTATTCGTAAAAATAAGATTTTAACAGAGATTACTTAGACGATCAATTATAACGCAGGTGAAACAGGGGAGTTGATAGAGCATATTTTAACAGAGATTACTTAGACGATCAATTATAACTTCCGCGGTGTTTTCGTACAGACGCTCTAAATTTTAACAGAGATTACTTAGACGATCAATTATAACTTAAAGCAATCAACGGCGTTTAACGCTTTTATTTTAACAGAGATTACTTAGACGATCAATTATAACCCAATACAAATGGCGACAAGAATGCCAGTGATTTTAACAGAGATTACTTAGACGATCAATTATAACTCCATTGCCCATAGAGCGCCTTGTCCGTGCATTTTAACAGAGATTACTTAGACGATCAATTATAACTCAATAAACGAAAGCGACAAATCCGCCTTTATTTTAACAGAGATTACTTAGACGATCAATTATAACTATGCGTTCGCGTGAATCTTTTCCAACGGCATTTTAACAGAGATTACTTAGACGATCAATTATAACTGGTTTTGGGTTTCCATTAAATCATACGCAATTTTAACAGAGATTACTTAGACGATCAATTATAACGAAATAGTAATCGAAAAGGATTTGCCTCAAATTTTAACAGAGATTACTTAGACGATCAATTATAACTGATTCTATTTATGCTTTGAGCGAAGAACTATTTTAACAGAGATTATTTGGGAGATAAATCTAATTTCGGGAAATGAAGAAGATCTTTATGCTCTTTATAACTTTCATAAAGAGAAAGAACTGTTTTAGCTATGGCATCCGGTAATAATAATTTACCGTTTTTCCCCTCGCAGGGAAAAGTCAATAAACTACAAATTTTCCGTTTTATTTGTGGTGTTAATTCTGTTTTTTCATGTTTATGTCGCTCAATGATTGTTTTAACGATGTAATCTGCAATCGGTCGAAAAGGTTCTATCAGATCGTCTGCTAAAGGATAGGCGTTTGTCGGATTGCAATGCTTTATCCCCAATGCAACTGTTAATCCCGAAGAGCAAATCGAACGAACAACAGCGCTTCGTAAAACTATATAAGCGTAATTCAGGTAAATATTTACGTCTTCGGCATTTCTGTTTCGTATGAAATCTTGTCCGAATAAAGCTTTGAAATAAACTTTAGATGCTTGCCCTTCAGTATTTGAACGGTCGTTTTCCAAAACATGTCGTTCTAAAAAATTCAACCGCGTAAGATCTTTTGAAAACGGATTAAAATGGGATAAGACGGTCGCTTGATTATGAATTTTTTGTTGGATAATTGTTTTCCACAATGCTTCGTTTAAACCCGTCGGGGCGTTTATTTGTGTTTTCATTCTGGAGGCGCTTAGACAATGGCTTGTTGTCGGTAAAATAACGCTTTCGGGTAAAAAAGATTTCCCGCATAAAAAAATGATAATACCGTTCCCAGTTAAAGCGTTAATGACATTTTTTGATAAAGAAATATCATGAGCATTGATAATAACAGAAAAGATATTGTCTATTGCTATATGTGCCGTTTTTTCTTTTTGAGTAAGTTTTAAAAAGCCTCTTTCTTTTGTTAAAGACGATTTTTCTTGGGAAATTTCAATAATTATTTTTTCCATTTAAGACCTCAATTGATAATTATATTTGTTTTTATTGTATATAATTTTTTTTCTTTGGAAAAGAAGTGATAACAGAAATATCTGTTTTTTCAAACATTGATTGAATTAAAGCCTTGGTTTTTCTGCTGTTTTTAGGAAAATGCTGTAGACGAACGGCGATGAAAAAGGTAAATTAAAAAAAACTTTACTGTTAAGGAGCTCTTATGTCGTTTTCCAAATTAAACACGATGGTTTTCCCCCGTATTTTAAATGCTTTAAACGATAATCTGTTTAAAACGACTTTGTTAACGTTGATTGCCGTGCGTATTACGCAACAAACCGACGATCCGTCAAACATCGTCGCAGGGCTGTTGATTTTGCCGTTCTTTTTGTTTTCCGCTCGTGCCGGTCAGTTGGCGAAAAAATACAATCGCGTCAAATTGACGCGGTCGTTAAAATTGATGGATCTGGCTTTGATGCTGTCCGCCGGTATCGTTTTGTTTACAAAAAACATCGGTTTGTTGATTTTGTTGCCGTTTTTATTCGGAACGTTGTCGGCTTTCTTCGGTCCGATGCGCTATGCCTTCCAGCCCGATCAGTTGGAAGACAGCGACTTGACCGCCGGAAACGCTTACGTCGAAAAAACGACTTATATCAGTATTATCGTCGCTTTGCTGATGGGAGTTCTGTTGCCGATCCGGTTGGCGGCGTCTTTCCTGATTGCGTTTGCTTTGATCAGCTTTTTAACGACAAAGCATGCCGACGACGATGACAAAGAAAAAATCATTCTGCGCAATACGCCCAAAGATATGTTGAAAGGTATTTGGAAAACCTTAAAAACGGTAAACAGATATCCGTTGATTTTCCGCAGTATTTTAGGAGCGACTTGGTTCTGGACGATCGGTCTGCTGATTATTATGCAGATTTATCCTTTGACGGAACAGGTTTTTAACTCGGATAACTTCACCGCGGCGTTTTTGTTGATTGTTTATGCCGCAGGTGTCGGATTGGGTGCGGCATATTGCAACCGTTTGTTAAAGGGTATCCCCCATACGACTTTTGTGCCGATCAGCACAATTATCATGGGCGTTTGCTTTACGCTGTTGTATTTTCTGACGGAAAATTACGCGTCTCCGTCCGAATCCGTTTCGTTTGTGGCCTTTATCTTGCGACCGAGGGCGATTTTGTTTGCCTTGTCGCTGTTCTTGTTGGCGTTCTTCTGCGGTATGTATGTCGTTCCTTTGACGGCGTTGATCCGCAGCAGAGCTTCCGCCGCAAACCGTTCGACCGTTTTCGCGGCAAATAACCTGATCAACGCGATCGGGATCGCGATTTTCGCTTTGATCTTTATCGGAATGCGTCACGTAGGATGCAGTATCGCGGATTTGTTCCTGTTTTCCGGTGTGTTGAGCTTCTTTGTTTCGGCCTATAACTGCACGGTTTTGCCGGCGGCTTTGATCCGTTCTCTGGCTCAGACGATTTTGGAATTCTTCTATCGCGTGACGGTCAAAGGATTGCCGAACTTTCAGGCGGCCGGTAAACGCGTTTTAATCATTGCCAACCATACGTCTTTATTGGACGGTTTGCTGATCGCCGCGTTTATGCCTGAAAAGATTACTTTTGTCATTAAACCCGAATGGGAAAACAAATGGTTCGCGCGCTTTTTCAGCCTGATGGTCGATTTGTATCCGTTGGATTTGAATAACCCGTTGTCTTTGCGTTCTTTGGTCGATTTGATCAAGAAAAACAACAAGGTTATGATTTTCCCCGAACGCCGCGTCAGCGTGACGGGCGCGTTGATGAAAATTTACGAAGGGGCGGGACTGGTCGCCGAAAAGGCGAATGCCAACATCTTGCCGATCCGTATTAACGGGGCGCAATATTCGAAGCTGTCTTTGTTGAAAAACAAGGTTCGCACGCAGTATTTCCCGAAAATCACGATGAATATCCTGCCGCCGAAGAAGTTTGATATCGATCCGTCTTGGACGGCGCGTCAAAGATCGCACGAAGTGTCCAACCAGTTGTACGATATGATGGTTGATATGCTTTACGAATCTTCGAAAATCAATGAAAACCTGTTTGTTTCATTGCTGAACGCGGCCAAAATCAACGGTAAAAACCATATCATCGCCGAAGATATCAATCGCAAACCGATGAAATACAAAACATTGATTTTAAAAAGTTATGTTTTGGGGCGGGCGATTGAGCGTTCCTTCCCTGAAGAAGAAGTCTTGGGCGTTTTAATGCCGAACGTTTTGGCAAACGTCGTCGCGTTTTTCGCATTGCAAAGTGCGGATAAAATTCCGGCGATGCTGAACTTCTCGACCGGCGCGGCACAGATTGTTTCGTGCGCTAAAACGGTACGTCTGAAAACGGTTTTAACGTCAAAGAAGTTTATTGAAAACGCTCATTTGGAGAAGTTGGAAGAAGCTCTGCGGGAAAGCGGTATCAATATCGTTTATTTGGAAGACTTTGCAACCCAGATTCTGCTGACCGACAAATTAAAAGGCATTTTTGCCTATTTGACGTCGCAAAAGCCGAATAACGATGCCGATCACACCGCGGCGATTATGTTTACGTCCGGATCTGAAGGCATGCCGAAGGCCGTTTTCCTGTCGCATAAGAACTTCCAGGCAAACCGTTATCAGGCGTTGAGCGTGATCGCGATTACGTCTGCCGACGTGTCGTTTAACGCTTTACCGATGTTCCACGCCTTCGGCTTAGGGGTCGGTACGTTGTTGATGATTTTGACGGGGGCCAGAACGTTCTTCTATCCGTCTCCGCTGCATTACCGTATCGTTCCCGAATTGGTTTATGAAACCAACGCGACGATTTTATGCGGAACGGACACCTTCTTTGCCGGTTACGGATCAATGGCTCATCCGTATGACTTCTTTGCGTTGCGGTATGCGATCGTCGGGGCGGAAAAGCTGAAACACAGTACGGCGGAATTATGGATGCGCAAGTTCGGCGTCCGTATTTTGGAAGGTTACGGCGCAACCGAAACCAGTCCCGTTATTTCCTTGAATACGCCGATGTATATCCGTGACGGGTCGGTCGGTCGTATGTTGCCGAAAATGACGGCGAAACTGGAAGACGTTCCCGGCATTAACGACGGAAAACGTTTGTTCGTTTCCGGCGATAATGTCATGCAGGGGTATATGTTCGCCGAAAATCCGGGCGTTTTGGTTCCGCCGAAAGACGGCTGGCATGATACCGGCGATATCGTGACGATTGACAAAGACGGCTTTATCTTTATTCAGGGGCGCGCCAAACGCTTTGCGAAGATCGGCGGTGAAATGATTTCCCTGACCGCCGTCGAACAGGTGTTGTCGAAACTTTATCCGGATGCGGTACAAGGAATTGTCGCCGTCCCCGATCCGAAAAAGGGTGAACGCCTGATCTTGATTACCACGAAGGAAGACGTCGATTTGTCGGAAGTTCGTGCGTTTATCAAGTCGCAAGGGTTCAACGAGTTGGGATCTCCGGCGCAGTTTATTTATGTCAAAGAACCGCCTGTTTTGGGGTCCGGAAAGTTTGACTATATTACGGCGCAAAAGATTGCCGAAGAACATGTTGCCGAAGCATAAAAGCAACGGCGGTTATAAAAAAGGGCGAAAGAAATTCTCTTTCGTCCTTTTTATTTGCTGTTTGTTTATTCGGAAACGGCGTTTCCGTTTTTATTAATTTTAAAAATGCTGATTTTTATTTTCGGCGTCGCCTGTTTTTCAAAAACGGGTAATGCGCACAGCCAGTCGCTCATTCCTTTGTTGCTGCCGCCAAAGCGATTTTGACGCGGTTCTCGGGCGGAATAACAGCCCTGATCTCCGGATGACAGATTTGCCGCAACAAAATAATCAACGCCGTAATGCTTGAAAACATGACTTAACGGAGATTGAGTATTGAGAAAGTTCAGCATTTGTTGATCTTGCGCCATACCGTCAAGTCGTACAAAATGTTTTTTTGTTACATACGAAGAAATACCTGCGCCGCCGCTCATGGCATAAAGTCCCGGATTTTGATCGGTAAATTCGGAAACGACCCGTGTTATCGGTTCATAAAAAGCGGATCTCGGTCGTAAAGCCAAAAAGACCGCCGAACAACAAAAGCAAAGGCCTAAAACAAACCAGACAAAAAGCGCTTTTGGTTCTTTTTTTCGCAGTTGTTCGTCAACGACGCAAAAAATAAATAATAAAGCGACGGAGCCTCCGACAGCCAAAGGATAAAAAGCGTATTCCGGCAGAGCTATAAAAGTAATGGCGCTTAAAGTCATCAGATATAAAATCGGATACCAGATCAAAGCATAAAAAACAGTGTCTTCGGCAGACTGTCTTTGTTTTTTCCAGAAAAAAGAAACATACGCCGTTAATCCCAGAATTAAAACGGGGAAGGTTAGCGCTTCTAACGCACCTTGTGCTTGACCGATGTAACGGAAGGGCTCAAAAAACAATACGGTCAATATTCGCCAGGGGGAATGTTCCTGTGTCTTCGCCCAACTGACTATACCCGACGGAACCGGAGAGCCGAACATTGTTTGTAATGTATCGGCCCAAATCATCAGCGGAATTAAAGCAATGATCAGACCGGGGATTAATGTTAACAGCTGTTTGGTCGTAATCGGTTTTTCTTTGTTGAATTGCAGATAAAAGATCAATGCCGCCGTTAAAGCAAAACCGATTGAATCAAATCGGGTGAAAGCGCACAAATCCAAACTGAAACCGTAAAAGACGGCGGTTTTAAAACAAGGTTTCTGCAGAACCCTTAACAAACATAGTGCGTTGAAAAAGATACACGGTATCGCCAAAGCCGCGTCCGATCCTGTTAATCCCGTATAAATAAAAGCGGTGGTTAAAAAGGATAAAATTAAAAAACGTTCCTGCGGTTCCGGTTTAAAATTCAAGGCATTGATCAATTTATTGAATAACAACAATGTTATTCCAAGCGCTATTCCTATAACCGCGCGAACCAAAATGAAAAAGGCGGTGGAATCCGAAGGCGTAATTTCAGATAAGCCGGCTAAAATCGCCGTCCATACTAAAGAAAAATCATTCGTCGGCGTGACGCCGTCAAAAGAGGGAAACCCCAGTTTTTTGAAATTTTCGGCGATTTGCAGCGAATTAAAAAAGTGTTCCTGAAACCAAAACGGGGCGGGGGTTGATCGAAGCAGGGGCGCGAAAACAAAAACAAGAATGAGGCCGGTAAAAAAGGCCGTCATCCTTGTTTTTGAAAAAAAGAGGCCTTTATTTTTCATCGACAGGTTCTACCTCAAGCACCATGCCGCGTACTCCGGTGACCTTGACGGAAGTGTTTGCGGGAATGTTTGTTTTCGCCCCCGCCAACCATAGTGTGTCGCCTACGGAAATTTTACCGCGGCCGTCAACAATCGGTTCATAGACCTGATAAATTTGGCCGATGTATTGTGCCGTCCGGTTATTTAATCCCGTATCTGCGGGGACTTGACGTTTGCTCATGATTTTTCGGCCGACAAAAACGGTAATGACGCTTAAAAGTGCGAAAACCGCTCCGAGCAAAGCCGGTGCGGCCGTCGGAAATATCGCCGCAATCAGCCCTGTAATGATCGCCCCGATCCCGATCCAAAGAAAAAAGACGCCGGGGGTAACAATTTCCATTACCATCAAAATCATTCCGGCGGTTAACCACCACCAATAATCCGCAACAATCATGATGAAGACCTCCTTATCAGATTACCAAACGTCCTTGGTCGTTTTTTCTTTACCTTTCGCCAGACTTTCTTTGGCGATTTCTCCGATGCCGGCGATAGATCCCAGAATGTTGGTCGCTTCAATCGGCAACATCACCATTTTAGAGTTGTCCGCCGTGCCGATTTCCTTCAAAGCTTCCAGATATTTCTGGCCTAAGAAGTAGTTAATCGCGTTGATGTTGCCTTTCCCGATCGCTTCGGAAACGGCTTCGGTGGCCTTTGCTTCGGCTTCCGCCTGACGTTCGCGGGCTTCCGCATCGCGGTAAGCTGCTTCTTTGCGGCCTTCTGCTTGCAATACGGCGTACTGTTTTTCCCCTTCGGCACGTAAAATTTGAGCCTGTTTCATACCTTCTGCTTCCAGAATTTGCGCACGTTTGTCGCGTTCGGCTTTCATTTGACGAGCCATTGCGTCAACCAAATCGCGCGGTGGCGTAATGTCTTTGATTTCAATACGCGTCACTTTTACGCCCCAAGGTTCGGTCGCTTGGTCAACGACTTCAAGCAGGCGGTGATTAATAATGTCGCGCTGACTGAGCAGTTCGTCCAGATCCATTGACCCCATTACCGTACGGATGTTCGTCATAACCAGATTTAAAATGGCGACTTGCAGGTTGCGGACTTCGTAAACGGCATGTGCCGCATCCAATATCTGAAAGAACACGACCCCGTCAACCGTGACCATGGCGTTGTCTTTTGTGATGACTTCCTGTGACGGAACGTCCAAAACCTGTTCCATCATGTTTACTTTTGCTCCGATTCTGTCGACAAAAGGAATGATCAGGTTTAATCCCGGCGGCAGTGTGTGAGTATATCTGCCGAACCGTTCAACGGTGTAAGCCATTCCCTGCGGGACTGTTTTGACGCCGGCGGAAATGGCAAAAAAAGCCAGAATGATTAAAAATATGACAAAAGCGCTCATATGTTCGGAACTCCTTTTTTAATGATGTTGTTTCATCATATATGAAAAAAGTGTCCTTGGCTATTTTTTTAAGAGCCTATTTCTTAAAGATTAAAAAGCCGGCAATGACCAAAAGGATGAAACCGCAGATATGGTTCCAACGCAGTTCTTCCCCCAGATAATAAATGGAAAATAAAGCGAAAACACCCAAAGTGATGACTTCCTGCAGCCCTTTTAATTGGGCGGCGGAATAATATTCGTGTCCCATTCTGTTGGCGGGCACCTGCAGACAATATTCGAAAAAGGCTATTCCCCAGCTGACTAAAATGACAATCCATAGCGATGTTGATTTAAACTTTAGGTGTCCGTACCAGGCAAAAGTCATGAAAACATTGGAAAGAAGCAGTAAAAGAACAGGAATGACGGCGTGCATGAAAAAGCCCCTTTGTTTTATAAACGGTAACGGTGATACGCCAAAAGCGAACGAAGTTCAAAGGAAAAATAAACAAAAACGGCATGGTTTTTGCATATAAATTCTCGAGCTTGATGTTCACGTTTTTTTAAAGAAATAAACGCACAATCAAACGAAAGGGAGTCAAAAATGGATTTGCAAAGTTTAACGCTTTATCAAATGAGCGAAGAAAAAATGCGTTGGTTGGCGCAGCGTCAGACAGTTTTGGCTCATAATATCGCAAACGGTGATACGCCGAACTTTATGCCGTCGGATCTTGAACCGCTGACGTTCAAAGAATTTGTCGGGGAAAGTAAGCATGTCGCAATGATGCGTACCGATCCGGCACACAGGACGCGTACAACGGGCGAAACAAAAATCGTAAAGACAAATGCCGCTCATATGTCGCCGATCGCCGACGGGAAATCCCGCGTGCGCGAAAACCGCCGTCCGTTTGAAACCAGCATCGATAAAAACGGTATCGTGTTGGAAGAACAAATGGCTAAAATAGACGATACGCGCGGTCAGCATGAACGCGTAACGGCTTTATTTAAAAAGAATGCGGCTCTGTTGGGAACCGCTTTGGGACTGAAATAACAGCGGACGGAGAAAGTAAATGGACGATTTAACGCTCAGTAAAACAATCGCTGCTTCGGGGTTGAAGGCTCAGTCCCTGCGTCTGCGTGTCATTTCCGAAAATCTGGCTAACGTCGATTCTTTGGCAAAAAGGCCGGGAGGCCAACCCTATCGCCGCAAAACGGTGACTTTTCGCAATGAACTGGATCGTGCGTCGGGGGCGGAATTGGTTAAAATCGGACGTGTTTCCCGTGACAGGGGTCAGTTGGAACGCAAATATGATCCCGGTCATGAAGCGGCCGATGCAGACGGTTATGTTTTGTTGCCAAACGTCAATCCTTTGGTTGAAACAATGGATATGAAAGAAGCTCAAAGAACGTATGAAGCCAATTTGAACGTAATTTCGACATCTAAAGAAATGATGTCTAAAACGTTGGATTTAATCCGCTAATATAGGGAAAAACAATTATGGTCAGTGATGTTTCCAAAGCACTTTCGGCATATCAGGCGGCTGTAACCAGACAGGTGGTGCCTTCAAATGATCAGGTGGAACAGGCGTCACCGGCCGGATCTTTCGCGTCAATGGTTAAAACGGCTGTTTTACAGGCGGAAGAAGATAATAAACAAGCCGAACTGTTAAGCATGAAAGCCATTAAAGGTACGGCGGATATGCAAGAAGTCGTTATGGCCGTTTCAAATGCGGAGGTCGCATTGCAAACGGTCGTCGCCGTGCGGGATAAAGTCGTTTCCGCGTATCAGGAAATTATGCAAATGCCCATTTAAAGGACGGCGCGATGACAGATGTAATGGTCATTGAAATCGGTAAAAATGCGATCTTTACGTTATTATTGGTCGTCGGGCCTTTATTGTTGATTGCCATGGTCGTCGGTTTGCTGATCAGTTTGTTTCAAACATTGACGCAGATACAGGAAATGACACTTGTCTTCGTACCTAAAATTTTGGTTGTCTTTGTTTCTTTGGTTCTTTTGCTGCCGTTCATGATTGAGCAGTTGCGTACGTTTGCCAACGGATTGTTTGATCGAATGATCGCTTTGGGAGCGTGATATGGACTGGGAACGTCTGGTATCGCTGGAATTATATCATTTTTTGTTTGTTTTTGCGCGCCTGGGCGGCGCGTTTTTATTTATGCCGTTTTATGCTTCGGTTTATATTCCGTCAAAAATCCGGTTGATTTTTGTTTTGGCGATCGCGGTCGCTTTAACCCCCGCTTTGGGGGCGGAAATGCCGCCGCCGCCCGCGAATATTCCGGAATTGTTTCGTTTGTTGTTGCTTGAAATTACCGTCGGCGTTTTTTTGGGAGTTTTTCCTTATTTTCTGATGACGGCTATTGATTTGGTCGGAGTAAACGCCTCTATGGCGACCAGCTTTTCAAACGCAACTTTGTTGGATTCGCAAACGAATGTTCAATCTACGGTTTTGAGCAGCTTTTTGGCTTTGTGCGCCGTGTTGCTGATCGTAGTGACGAATTTGCATCATGTCATGTTGGCGGCGGTTTTGGCAAGTTATCAGACATTTCCCGTCGGTCAGTCTTTATTGACGGGCGATATGTCGCAAATGTTGGCTAAAACGTTGGGAGCCGCCTTTACATACGGTTTTCAGATCGGATCGCCGTTTATCGTAATGATTGTTCTGATGTATTCGTCTATGGGCGTTATGTCGCGTTTAATGCCGCAGCTGAATATTATTTTCATTGTAATGCCTTTGCAGGTATACTTGGGGTTGGCGCTGTTGATGGTGTCTTTGCCGATGATAATGTGGTGGTTCTTGGAATTTTTTCGGGATAATCTGCGTTTGTTTTCTATGTAGGAAAAAATGGCTGACGAACAAGACGAGTCTTCTAAGACCGAAGAGGCTTCCGAGCGAAAACTTGAACGCGCGAGGGAAGAGGGGAATGTTCCTCTTTCCATGGAAGTCAAAAGTTGGTTTATGTTGTTTGCCGCCCTGATGATGCTGTGGGGGCTGGCGCCGTTTGTTATGAAAAAAACAACGGCGATCGGAGTTAAATTTATCGAGCGTCCCGCCGAATTGCCCGTTGATCCGTTGGGGTTGCGAGATTTATTGATGGAAACGTCGATCGAGTTGTTTGTTGCTTTGTTGCTGCCGTTTTCTTTGTTTCTGGTTTTGGCGGCGGCCTCCGCGTTGATCCAGATCGGTTTTTTGTACGCGCCGAAGCGTATGGAAATCAAATGGGAAAGAGTTAATCTGTTCGCTAACGCCAAAGAATTTATCACCAAAGCCAAAATCATCGATATGATCAAGGGGATTTTTAAAATCACGGCCGTCGGTTATGCCGGCTGGTTGATTGTCAAACCCAGAATTTTGGATATTTTAAGTACGTCGTCTTTTGACGTTGCGTCGATTTTGGCTTTGATTTATAAGCTGCTTTTGCTGATTTTGCTGACAATGGTAATGATCGTTTTCGTCATTGCTTTCGCGGACTATTTTTATCAAAAGTTTTCTTATTTAAAGCGTCAGCGGATGACGAAACAGGAAGTCAAAGACGAATACAAACAAATGGAAGGGGATCCGCAAATTAAAATGCGTTTGCGGTCAATCCGCATGGAACGTCTGCGCAAACGGATGATGGCGAACGTGCCGAAGGCGTCGGTCGTCGTGACAAACCCGACCCATTTTGCCGTAGCTTTGCGTTACGAACCCGAAGAAGGGATGGACGCGCCGATCGTCGTTGCCAAAGGGCAGGACTTTATTGCCCTGAAAATTCGTGAGATTGCTCAGGAAAACGATGTCCCGATCGTCGAAAATCCGCCTTTGGCCCGCGCGTTATTCGCGTCGGTAGAGATTGACGAACCGATTCCGACGGAGCATTATGCTGCTGTGGCGGAAGTGATCAAATACGTTTATCAGCTTAAAGGTAAAAATCTGCCGCAAAGAGAGGAAGGCTAAATGGCGTATCCGTTTTTTAAAAAACTGGCCGGATTTTTTGGGCTTGGCAGCTTTGTCAAGGACTGGGATACCTTCAAAGCTTTGATGGACAGCGAAACGGACTCGTTGGCTTTGGTGTCGGCGGACGGGGTTCCGGTTTATATCAATGCGGCGGGAAAAAAGTTTTTTAGAACATCCGATTTGCTGCAATCCGTTTTAAACCGTGTGTTGGATGACGAATCCAACCGGTTGGCCTTGGCAAAGTTGGAGGCGGCCGTTAAAAACAAAGCCGAAACGTCTGTCGAACTGTTGATGCATCCGATCGAAAACGATGCCGATTTTTGGGAATGGTATCATATTTCGATCAAGCAATTGGATGTCGGGACTTTGTGGCGGGTGCGCGATATGACGGCAACGCGCGCTTTAGATGCCGTTATGCGTCAGGAAACGCAAGAGTTGGCCGAATTTTTGGATATTCTGCCGATCGGGCTGTATCAGATTGATGCCGGCGGGGTTATTCATTTTGTTAATCAAAGGCTGTGCGATTGGTTGGGCTATACGAATATCCGCGAGCTGAAAGGAAAAAAGCTGATTGATATTCTGTCGGGAGGGCATGTCCCCGAACTGGACGGTTTTTGGCATGGCGAGCTGACGTTTCGTACTCAGACGGGCAATTTTTTTACAGCGTTTGTCAGTCATGCCGTTTATGATGAAAACGGTGAAACGATGTTGCGGGCTTCGGTTGTTCGCGATGTTATGAGCCGACGCGAACATGACGATTCCGCTAAAGATGCCGAGTTGGGTTTTTCGCGTTTGTTTGCCGAAGCGCCGGTCGGAATAGCTTTTTTAGATAAAGAAAATGTCATTACGGAAGCCAATTCAACCTTGTTTCAAATGTTCTTGCGTCCGCGCGAAGAAATGATCGGTACGTCTTTGGAAGATTGCATCGACACGGAAGATTGGGCGGAATTACAAGATAAAATGGCAAAAGTCATGATGGCAAAGCTGACGCGCGCCCATGCCGAAGTCCGTTTGAAAACGCCGCAGGAAAAATTTGCCGCCGTTTATATTACGCCGATGACCGAAGAAGACGAAGACGGAAAACCCGATGTGTTCGGTTTTATCGCTCACTTTATTGACAATACGGAACGGCGTACATTGGCTCTGCAGTTTTCTCAGGCGCAAAAAATGCAGGCGATCGGTCAGTTGGCCGGCGGGATAGCGCATGACTTTAACAATCTGTTGACGGCGATTATCGGGTCAACCGATTTATTGCTGCAAACGCATCCGGCTTCGGATCCTGATTTTACCGAACTGATGAATGTGCATTACAGTGCTACCCGTGCGGCCAGTTTGGTCGGACAGCTCTTGTCTTATTCCCGTAAACAACCTTTGCGGCCGAAATATTTGGACGTCACCGACGTTTTTGCCGAATTGCATCACATCTTGAAACGTTTGTTGGGAACAAAAGTCGCCGTTCAAATCGAGAATGGCCGGAATTTGGGATTTATTCGCGTTGATAAAACGCAGTTTGATCAGGTTTTCGTCAACTTGGCCGTCAATGCCCGCGATGCTATGGCTGACGGAGGAACGTTTACGATTTCGACGCGTTATCAAAAATTTCCGGCGGGACAGTATATCGGATCGGAAGAGGTTATTCCGGGCGAGTATGTCGTGATTGATGTTTCGGATACGGGCTGCGGAATCAGCGAAGAAAATCTGCAACGTATTTTCGAGCCGTTCTTTTCTACAAAATCAGGCGGCGTGGATTCGGGAACGGGGCTGGGTTTGGCAATGGTGTACGGTAATATGCGCCAGTCCGGCGGATACATCAGTGTTAAAAGTACGTTGGGTGCGGGAACGACTTTCAGTCTTTACTTGCCGCGTCATGCGGCGGAAGACGTCCGTCGTTTGACCGAAGACACCGAACAGAATGCGTTGCCGACGAACTATGATCTTCATGCGGTTTCCCAGTTGGTCCGCGTTAAGCCGAATGTGCCTAAAACCGGAGATCAACTTCAATTTTTCTTTGCCGAGGATAAACCGTCGCTGCCGCCGCCGTTGCTTCCTTCAAATGACTTGAGCGGGGCGGGAACCATTTTGCTGGTCGAAGACGAAGACGGTGTCCGCGCCGTTACACGTAAGGCGTTGACGGCAAAAGGCTATACGATTGTTGATTGTACGTGTGCCGAAGAAGCATTGGAAAAAGTCGAGGACGGTTTGTCATTTGATTTGTTGATTACGGATATGATTATGCCGGGAATGGACGGGGTGACGTTGGCTTCTACGTTGCGAAAACAGGGGTGCTACAGTAAAATTTTGCTGATTTCCGGCTTTTCCGAAGAAGCGGCGAACGGTAAAATCAAAGCCATGCCTGATTTTTATTTTCTGGCAAAACCCTTCACCCTAAAAGAATTGGGGGAAAAGGTTAAACAGATCATGGGGGGAAAATGAGTTATTTTTTTGATGTTGCCGCCGTTATCGATTTAATCAGACAGGCCGGTTCGGCAGTTATGGAAATTTATCGGCAAGATTTTGCCGTTTATGAAAAAGAGGACTCTTCCCCCGTAACCGAAGCCGATATGACGGCGGAAAAAATCATCTGTGACGGACTTAAAATTTTAACGCCGGAAATTCCCGTTGTCGGTGAAGAACATGTCGCCGCCGGTGATCATGTCGATTTGACGCAGACGTATTTCTGGTTGGTTGATCCGATTGACGGAACGGCGGATTTTGTAAAAAGAAACGGTGAGTTTACGATCAATATCGCTTTAGTCGAAAACGAAATGCCGATTTTCGGAGTCGTGTACGCCCCTGTTCTCGAAACGATATACTATACGGAAACCGCAAATCGGGCGGTTATGGAACATAACGGAAAACGTTCGGTTTTAAAAACCAGAGCGGTGCCTTCGGCGGGCTATGCCGTTTTAAACAGCCGGACGCATTGTGACGAAACCGTCGTCGCACAGATGTTGGACGGGCTGCCGGTCAGCGAAAGGAAACCGTGCGGCAGTTCGTTAAAGTTTTGCCTGATCGCCGCGGGACAGGCGGATGTTTATCCTTGTTCCCATCGTACAAAAGAATGGGATACGGCAGCCGCACATGCCGTGTTGAGAGCCGCCGGCGGGGAAGTGTATGACGCCGAAACCCGCCGTGTATTGACGTATCGCAAAGCCGGATTGAAAAATCCGACGATCATTTCTTTCGGTCAAAAATAAAAAAAAGTTCTCCGTTTGTTCTTTTTTCTTGAAATCGAGAACAAATGTGGTACATTTAGACTGTTGCTCTTGAGGTTTTTTTGTGGGATAAAAGAGGCATCAGCTTATGGATCAAACCGTTTTACATTTAGTGGACAAGAATACAATGGATAAAGAAAAAGCATTAGCCGCCGCGTTAAGTCAAATTGAACGGGCTTTCGGCAAGGGATCGATCATGCGTCTGGGACAGCGGGAAAACGCTGTGGAAATTCCGGCAATTTCAACGGGATCTTTGGGATTGGATATCGCGTTGGGTATCGGCGGTTTGCCGCGCGGTCGAATCGTTGAAGTGTATGGTCCGGAAAGTTCGGGAAAAACGACCTTGGCTCAGCACGTGGTAGCGCAGGCGCAGAAGGCGGGCGGAAAATGCGCTTATATTGATGCGGAACACGCTTTGGATCCCATTTATGCTAAAAAATTGGGCGTGGATATTGATAATTTGCTGATTTCTCAGCCGGATACGGGAGAGCAGGCTTTGGAAATCGCGGATACATTGGTACGTTCGGGGGCGATTGATGTTTTGGTTGTAGACTCTGTCGCCGCTTTGGTGCCTAAGGCCGAACTGGAAGGGGAAATGGGGGATTCTCACGTCGGCTTGCAGGCGCGTTTGATGTCGCAGGCTTTGCGTAAATTGACGGCTTCGGTCGCCCGCTCGAATACATTAATTATCTTTATCAATCAGTTGCGTATGAAAATCGGTGTGATGTTCGGAAACCCCGAAACGACGACGGGCGGGAACGCTTTAAAATTTTATGCGTCCGTTCGTATCGAAATCCGTCGCGGGGCACAGATTAAAGATAAGGATGAAACGATCGGAAACAATACGACGGTTAAAATCGTTAAAAATAAAGTGGCGCCTCCGTTCAGAACGGTTGAATTCGATATCATTTACGGTGAAGGTATTTCCAAAACCGGTGAATTGATCGATTTGGGGATTAAGGCCGGATTGATTGAAAAAGCCGGAGCGTGGATGTCTTATAAGGGCGAACGTTGGCAAGGGCGTGAAAATGCGCGGACATTCCTGCGTGAAAATCAGACCGTGGCCGAAGAAATAGAATTACAAATTCGCGAAAAGGCCGGACTGTTGTCGCAAAAAATGATCACGGACGAAATTGTCGATGATGAATAAAAAAAGGGAGAAAAACTCTCCCTTTTTTTATGATTGATCTTTTCTTTTTTTTGTCTATATAATTAGACAAATTTTTAGGAGGTTTCTTATGGCTTTATCTCTATCAACGAAGGAAACGAAAAACACAAAATCCATGGATTTGTTGGAAGCTTATCTGAAGAGCGCTTGCGCCTTTTCAAAGGGGATGGAAAAAAAAGACGCCAAAGATTATGCAAGAACGTTTCTGATATCGGATCATCCGCAATTTAATGCGGATTACGGAAAGCCGTCTACGGACAAATTGCTTTCCGAAGTTAAGTATGAAGATATCCTGAAAAAAGAAAAAGAATTGAAAGAGCAGGCAAAAAAAGCCCCTTTTAAAGCAAAAGCAAATTATCAATTGAATACGGAAGCGAAAAAGGACAAATTCCTTTCTTATTTAGCTCCCTTGTCAGCTACGTTACCCGGTATGGCCGTTCTTATGAGCGGGGCTGAACAGGGATCCGGAGCGGCGATGCTTGTGGGGGTCGCCGGAACCGTTGCCGGAGTCGGTGTTGCTGCCGGTATTATAAAGATCAGAGAAATGACCAAAGCGAAAAACGAAACCGAACAAAAGGCGATTGACGATTACATTACGGTTAAACATTCTCAGCTGGCACTAAAGCAGTTAAAGAAAGAAATTGAAAAAGAACAGGGCAATTCCTACGGCCGGCAGGTTCAAAATTTGTTTGCGTCCGGATTGGGAAATCCCGGCGGTATGATAACGCCGCTTGCTTTGAAAAACAAAGGCGCTTCTCGTTAATTTTCGAGTTTGTTGCCGAAAATAAAAAAAAGTATTGCCTTTATTTTTTTCAGGTGTTATATACTCACCTGTTACTTATCGCGGGATGGAGCAGT
>JAZNBT010000173.1:0-1921 GCA_045587165.1 Alphaproteobacteria bacterium
CAAATATGATGCCTTGCGTTTGAAGGAATCGGCCGATTTCAATAACAAGTTGGCGCAAAGGGATTTGGCCGCCGCGCAAGATTTGGCGCAAGCGGAATTTGATTTGTTGGACCGTAACGAACGCCAAAAAACATTATTCAAATTGCAACAGGAAAAGGCCCGTTTGGAAGCCATTTTGAAATTGAACGAAACGGCATCCGAAAAGATGACCGACACCGAAATTGCGGCCGTCAAAGCCACGATTGCCGGGATTGAAAAGGAATCGGCCCGTTTGGGATATAATAACATTTACGAATTGTTGGGAATCGGGTTGGATTCCGACCAACAAAGCGCATTGAACACCGCGCTTGATTCCATTAAAGATTCAATCGGTTCGTTGGCCGATTCTTGGAACGAAGCGGCCGAAGCGGCCGTAAATGCGGCAAACGCCCAAGTGGACGCGGCGCAACGTGCCTTGGATGCTGAAATTGAAGCGCGAAACGCCGGATATGCTAATGAAGTTGCGACCGCGCAAAAGGAATTGGCGTTGGCCCGGAAGAATCAAGAACAGGCGTTGAGGGAACAGGAACGGGCGCAACGTGCGCAATCGGCCATTGATTCATTAACGCAATCGTCAAGTCTTATAACCGCATCCGCCAACATTTGGAAGTCCTTGTCGGGTATTCCTGTTGTTGGTCCCGGATTGGCGGCGGCCGCATTGGCCACGATGTGGGTATCATTTGCGGCGGCTAAAATCAAGGCATCCCAAGTTTCCAAAGAACAGTACGCGGAAGGAACCGTGGAATTGTTACAGGGCGGGAGCCACGCAAGCGGCCACGATATAGACCTGGGAACGAAGCCGGACGGAACGCGCCGACGTGCGGAAGGCGGGGAATTCTTCGCGGTCATAAACAAAAGGAATTCGCGCCGGTTCCGCGACGTTATCCCGGATGTAATTAATTCCTTCAATAATGGCACATTTGCGGACCGTTACCAAAAGGCAAACGCCACGATGGCCGGTTATGCCGTCGGTTTGGTTGGAGCCGGGAAAACGGACGTTTCCGGCCTTGAAAAAGACGTTGCGGCCATTCGTCAACAAGGCGACGAATCCCGTTTCGTGGATGGGCAAGGAAACACCATTATACGTTACAGGAATCTAACACGCAAAATTAAGAACTGATGAACCCGATATACAAATTTGATTTATCGGCCAATGGCGCAACCCAAACGGCATATCCTGTTTACGGGGACAATTTGGCAAAGAACTTTGAAAAGGAAGCGGGACAAGAATTTTTCCGCGCTAAATTATCCGGGGAAATAACATTGACCGGGAACGATTATGCGTTTATAGTAAGCCGCCCATTTGATACGCAATTTTATTTAGACATATCAATTTCGTATGATGGCGGCACAACTTGGACGGAATATTGGTCCGGCACATTTTGGAAAACGGATTGCGACTTTGACGACGACGCCCATAATGTAAAAGTGAACCCGGCAACGAAAGATAATTATTCGGACGTTATCGCGGGATTGGATAAGGAATATAACCTTATTGATTTAATGCCGGAAATCGTGCCCATAAAGGCCGATAAAAGGCCAATGACGCAAATATATGTTCTTGGGGAAACGACCATTGGTTGTTTCTTATCCGGTATGTGGTGGGAACAGGAATGCGAATCCGAAACGGACGCATCCATTTTAACGGGGACATACCATTTTGGTTTAAATAAAACATATAAGGAAGTCAACGTTTCCGGCACATTGAATCCGGATGCAACGGGTATATATATTGGCGAAGCGGTGGCGGGAAATGTCAATTATTTGTATCCCGGTTCCCCGTATTCGTTCCGATATACCTATGACCCGCGAAGCCAATATGTTATAACAACGTGGGAAATTATACGTAATTCCGATAACGTTGTAATGTGGCGTTATCAAT
>JAZNBT010000174.1:0-12781 GCA_045587165.1 Alphaproteobacteria bacterium
ACTAAACACTGACCGTTCCATCAAACAGCCACCGCCTGTACATCCCTTCTATATCCCTATCAACTCTCTCTAATATCTCTGGCGCCCCCGTACCAACGGGCGCAAGAAACGTATATAAGCAATCAAACGATCTAAGTCAAGCATCTTTTTGAAAAAAATTTCTTTTTTTTATTTTTTCAAGGATATCCGCCGTTTGTTTTTACATATATTTAATGGCTGCAAATCCGCCGGCAAGCAAAATAAAGAACAAAGTAGCCAACCATCCCAGATTCTTTTCGATAAAAACCTGCATCGGCGCTCCGAATTTCCACAACAAAGCGGCCAATAAAAAGAAACGTCCGCCTCGCGACAGCATCGAAGCAATCGCAAAAACCTCCAAATTCAATTTGGTCATTCCGCTTAATATCGTGATGACTTTATAAGGGAACGGTGTAAAGCCGGCCGCTGCAACAATCCAAGCGCCATAAGCGTTATACGCCTGCTTAAAGACTTCGACTTTATCCATATAACCGTAAAAAGAAAAGATCGGCACAGCAACGACATCATACAAAAACATACCGATCGCATATCCGGCGAATCCGCCGAGCACACTGGAAATCGTACAAACACCGGCCAAGAAAAACGCCCGCTTAGGCTTGGCCAACATCATGGGGATCAATAAAACGTCGGGAGGAATCGGGAAAAAGGAACTTTCCGCAAAAGAAAAAAGCGCCAAAAGCCATACCGCTTGCGGGTGTTCCGAACATTTCAGAACCCAGTTATATATTTTTTGAAAAAAGGCCGTCCATTTTTGAGCGAAACCTTTTACAATCCCTTTAAGTGCCACCACTCAAAACCTCTTATTTATTGGAACCGCAAGAGATCATATAAAAGAAAGCGTAAAGAAAAAGTAAGCATTTCTTTACGCCTCTTTTTTTATTCGATTAGAAATCAACGGCTTGTCGAATAATAAGAATATCTTTATCGCCGCGACCGGACAGATTCATGACGATAATCTTGTCTTCACTTAAAGTTTTCGCCAACTTCATCGTATAAGCCAAAGCGTGGGAAGATTCCAAAGCCGGAATAATCCCTTCGATTCGTGACAACGCCACACAGGCATCTATAGCTTCCTGATCCGTTGCGGATTCGTACTCTGCCCGCCCCGAATCTTTCAACATACTGTGTTCGGCGCCGACTCCGGGATAATCAAGTCCTGCGGAAATACTGTATGTCAAAGCCGGCTCTCCGTTTTCATCCTGCAATAAATACGTATAGGCGCCATGTAAATAGCCCGGCGTTCCTTTAGCCATTGTGGCGCAATGATCGGCCGTATCCAATCCCTTCCCCGCGGCTTCGACTCCGATCAAACGAACGGACGGATCATTCACAAAGCCTGAAAACAAACCAATTGCATTACTGCCACCGCCGACACATGCGACCGCATAATCCGGCAGTTTGTTTTCCTGCTCCAGAATCTGACGGCGAGCTTCCCGTCCGATCACGGATTGGAAATCACGAACCATCATCGGATACGGATGAGGTCCGACGGCGGATCCGACCAAATAAAAAGTATCTTTGTAATTCTGAACGAGATCTTCCAACGCGGCGTCCACGGCATCGCTGAGCGTTCTTTGTCCTTTGGTAACGGGACAAACTTCCGCCCCCAACATTTTCATACGGAAAACATTTAATTCCTGACGTTTGATATCCTCTTGCCCCATATATACACGGCATTTCATACCGAACAATGCCGCACAGGTCGCCGTAGCCACGCCATGCTGTCCGGCGCCGGTTTCGGCAATAATACGTTTTTTTCCCATGTATCTGGCCAACAATATCTGCCCTACGACATTATTGACTTTATGAGCGCCCGTATGGCAAAGATCTTCACGTTTTAAATAAATTTTCGCTCCGCCGACATGTTCGGTCAAACGTTTTGCAAAATATAACGGCGTTTCGCGACCGACATATTCTTTTAAGTAATGAGCGAATTCTTCTTTAAATTCCGGCGTATCTTTGATTTCGGCATAAGCCGCCGCGATTTCCCGCATAACGTTTTTTAATTCTTCGGACACATGCATACCGCCGAAACCGTTAAAAAAGCCGTCTGTATCAGGAGTAGAAAATTCAGGCATATAAGTCATTGTTTTACATCTCTCTTTGCTTCGTTATTAAACCGTACCGTTTTTTTTCGGAAAGCTGGGAAATTAAACAAGACTGTATAAAAAAAACCGCAGCTCCCGATTTGAGAAACCCGCGGCAACGATCAAAAAACATCCGACGCGACTTTCCCTAGGAAAGCCACCACCAGTTTTGCGGCACTAGCCGAATGTTTTCATTTCTTTTCATCATGGGAAAAATGTTATCGAAACAATTTTTTCCTGTCAAACAAAAAAACATAATAATTACATATCCGTTTGCCGTATTGACCGGCATTGAAAAATGGTTCACTCTTAAACAATAATTTTCGGAAAGGAGAAACTATATGAAAAAAAGCATTTTAGTGTTTACGGCTGTTTGCTTTTTATCTGCTCCGGCCATAGCCGAAGACGGGAAAATCGGCCGTCTTGACAAGAAAATTGCGGAAATCGAACAGGAATATGAAAAAGACGTTCGGGAAATAGATGCCAAACACAAACTGTCCGACGAAATGAAACGTCTGCGCCTGGAACAAAAAAAACAAATGAAAGATTTGAAAATCAAGCAGGCAAAAGAGATATATGAAATGAAAACGCTTCAAAAATCTGAAAGAAAAGCGTTAAAGCACAAAGAACGTTCTCAAGTAAACAAAGATACTGTTCCCGCCGAATTAAATAAACAGGAAAAAGATTTTCAAACAGAAAAAAACCAAAAACGAAAAACTTTAAGAAAACTTTTAGCGGATTAGCTCTTTTACAGCCTCTGATCGTTTAGAGGCTGTTTTTTTATATTTTTATGATACGATTAGTTAATAATAATTTTTATCGGAAAAGCAAATGACACTCAGTTTAAAAACACCGCCTTTGTTAAAAAAAGGGGATATTGTCGCCGCCGTTTCTCCATCATGGGGAGGAGCGTTCGTTTATCCGGACCGTTACGAAATCGGAAAAAAACAATTTGAAAAAACATTCGGGGTAAAGGTTGTCGAAATGCCGCATACTCTTTGTTCTCCGGATGATTTGGATAAAAATCCGCGCTGGCGTGCGGATGACATCAACGCCGCAGTCAAAAATCCCGATATCAAAGCAATTATTTCAACCATCGGCGGGGACGACAGCGTTCGTTTGTTACCTTATCTGGATTATCGCGCAATAGCGGAAAACCCGAAATTTTTCATCGGCTATTCCGATCCGACGGCAATTCACTTCGCCTTTTTAAAAGCGGGAGTTTCTTCTGTTTACGGGCCCGCTTTTTTAACGACTTTCGCTGAAAACGGCAGAATTTTCGATTATGTCCGCGACAGTTTTGAAAAAATTTTGTTTACCGGAAAAATCAGCGGAGAAATAAAACCGTCAAAGTTTTGGGCAAACGAATTTTTGGATTGGGGAAATCCGGAAAATCAGAAACAAAAAAGAAAAAGAATCCCCAACAAAGGATATCGATTTATCCAAGGAAACCATCCCGTTCAAGGGCGATTGATCGGCGGATGTCTGGAAGTTTTGGAAATGATCAAGGGAACTCCCGTTTGGCCGGACAAAAAAGTATGGAAAGACTGCATTTTGTTTATCGACCTGTCCGATGAGGCGCCCAGTCCGACATACTTAACCCGTTGTTTGCGTAATTATGCCGCGGCAGGCATTCTGAAACGATTAAAAGGAATTTTAGTAGGACGTCCCTGCAACGTGCCGACGACAGATTTTGACAAATATGACGACGCTTTGCTTCATGCCGTCCGCACGGAAGCCGGATTACCTGACATGCCGATCGTTACACGAATGGATTTCGGCCATACGGATCCGATTTGCTGTTTGCCTTACGGGGGATTGACAGAAATTAATCCAGCGCAAAAAACCGTCAGCTTTATCTAATCAGAAACAACACCTCTGTTCTGCAGTTCTTTTTTTAATTTTTCAGGTGTTTCAAAGTGTATCGCCTGAAAACCGAGCCGCTTGGCCGTTTCAATATTCGGCAAAGAATCATCGGTAAAAACCGTCTTTTCGGGATCCAATCCGTAACGCCGAATTAAAATTTCAAACAACTGCGGTTCCGGTTTGATTTCTTTTTCGACACCGGAAATAACGATTCCTTTAAAGACATTAAAAAAATCATGTTTCGGACGGGTAAGCGCGAATTTTTCCTCGGCCCAGTTCGTTAAACCGTAAACGGGGTAATGATCCGCCAAACGATATAACAAATCGACCGACCCCTGAATAACGTTGCCGCACATTTCTTCCCATCGTGTATCGTACATCTTAATTTGTTCGGCATATTGAGGATATAACGGCAAAAGTTCTTCCACCCCTTTTTTGAACGGTTTCCCGCGATCCAAATCGGCGTTCCATCGAGGCGTGCAGACATGGGACAAAAAATATTCCATTTCTGATTCATTTTGGAACACCTTCCGGTATAAATAACGCGGATTCCAATCGATCAAAACACCGCCGAAATCAAAAACAATATTTTCTATCACCGTTTCCCTGCCCTGCTGATAAAAAAAACATTACACTTGCCGTAAAAATGTATAATATATACCGAACATTATCAACAACAGACATCAATTCCATGTTAGACCCGAACAAACTGCCTCATTTACATCCTCAAGCGACACGAACAGAAAAACAAAACGATCAGCAGGAAGAAACCGTTTGGGAACAAATCACCAATGTTTTTTCAGGCAAACGAGGCATTTTGCTTGCTTGTGTCTTATCTTTGATGATGTACATCAGCGTTTGCTTTCAGGGAGAGCGCATATTACGTACCGGAGTTTATAACGTATTAAAAGAATTAGGAGAAGACGGATTTGGCATATCATACAGCGCTCCGTCGTCATATCTGGCTTTTAAAAGCGGACTGAATTTGGACGATGTCATCATTACGGCACCGGAAAGAATGGGTGGCTGGATTTTAAAAACGGGACGGATAACCGTTACCAGCAATCCGTTCACCCCTAAAAAGGTTGAAATCAAAGCGAACGGGACACATTCACTGACGACGAAAACGATCGGCGATATTCGGTTGCTTGTCGGACAAGGCGAAATAACTCTTCGTTTGCCTTCAAAAAACGCACCCTTGTCGTTAAAAGCCGATTTTAAAAATATTCAAACGGCGGCTCCAAAATCCATGGAGGACTTTTCCGTTGCTGACATATCTTTGATCATGCAACAGGAAACAGCGTCTGAAAATGCCGTCTCACCGATTTCTTTTTCCTTTATTTCCAACAATATCCACTTGCCTGCTTATATGAAGGAGCATTTGCCCGCATTAGCAGAATACGTCCGGTTGAACGGCACTTTGTCCGGTCTGACGACAAACACGGAAAAATCATTACTGACGAACTGGACGCAAAGCGGTGGAACAGCTGAAATTACGCAAGGCGAAATCATCTGGAAACCTTTTATGGCCAGCTTCTCGGGAACGTTCGGATTTAACGATTCCTTTGAAATGATCGGTGCCTCCGTAGCAAAAGTGTACGGCTTTTTCGATCTGTTGGACATGTTCGAAAAAGGGGGATACATGCGCTCCAGCCACGTATCCGTCGCTAAAGTGGTCTTAGGGGAAAAATTAAAGAAAGAAAACGGAGAGGCTCAGGCCTCCATTACTTCACCGTTTAGTTTTCAATCCGGGAAAATTTATGCCGGTCAAGTTTTGCTGCACGACAAGACAGGGGAATAAAATTCTTTTCATTCCGATTCTTAGGAAAGTACGGAAAAACAAATCTCGGTTTACGAGACCATAAAATCTTTTAACGCATTTAACAATAATGCCATTTCTTCATCATTCCCGATTGTCATACGCAACGCGTCCGGCAAACCGTAAGAAACGACACGCCGCACAATCAGTCCGCGACTTTGCAAAAAAGCATCCGCTTTTTCCGCTGTTTTTCCTTCCGGCGGAAAATGAACCAAAACAAAGTTGGTAACGGACGGCGTCATTTTCAATCCGATTTTTTCCAGTTCTTCCGGTAAAACCGCCAACCATTTGCAATTATGTTCAAACGATTTTTGAACGAAATTCCGGTCCTTAACCGCAGCCGCGCCGACAACCTGCGCCACGGCATTTACATTAAACGGACCGCGAATACGGTTCAAAACATCCGTAATTTCCCGTGAAGCATAACTCCATCCCAAACGAACACCGCCCAAACCGTAAATTTTGGAAAATGTCCGCAACATAACAACGTTCGGAAACTGATCAACAATATCGACGCCGGCGTCATAATCTTCTTTGCCGACGAATTCCGCATAAGCGGCATCAATGACAATCATGATGTTTTCCGGCAGGCGGCGACAAAAAGCGATCAGTTCGTCCTTTGACAAATAAGTTCCCGTCGGATTGCCGGGATTGGCGATAAAGATCATTTTCGTTTTAGATGTAACGGCTTTTAAAATCGAATCCGGATCGACTTTAAAATTTTTTTCCGGCACGGTTACGGGTCGAGCGCCGCAGCCGACGGCGTACAGACGGTACATTAAAAATGCGTACTGAGTAATAATGATTTCATCTTCCGGCTTTAAATAGGCATGACATAACAAACCTATCAACTCATCGGAACCGTTGCCGCACACGATCCTGTTTGCATCAAGTCCATGCACTTCTGCGATCGCCGTGCGCAAATCGGATGATCCGCCATCGGGATAACGAAACATTTTTTCGGCGAAATCATGACACGCTTGAACGGCGGCGGGATTGGTTCCGAAAGCCCCTTCGTTGGAAGACAGCTTGATTACCCGATCGACGCCTTGAACGGAAGATGTTCCGCCTACATACGGTTTTAAAGACAACACCCCCAGATGAGCGGGAACTGGATAATTTTTCATGTCATTTTCCTTTAAGATAATTCAACCGGATATCCGCCGATAACACGCAAACGCGTGATTTTTCCGTTTTCCTTTTCAATCAAAGCGCTTAACCGCTCGTCTTTATCGGACAGAAACCCTTCAACTTCAAACAAATACGCTTTACGCATCATGTCCGGCATATAGGAATCGCAAATGGCGTTTGTTGCGACTCCGTTGGCTTTCAACAACAAATCCAATGTACTCAAACTTAACGTACCGTCCGTTTCTGCGACCAACAACGTTTTATCATCACCGGTTTCTTCATACGGCAAACGGCTTAAAGCATATGCGGAACGGCCGTCGCCGCGACCATGCCCCGGTCCGGTCAAAGGCAATTTTAAAAACACATTGACCGAACGTTTGTATTCCTGCGCCACCGTATACCACCAACAGGTTTGTTTGTCGTCATGCAAAGAAAGGATCGCCACATTGGCTTCGCCCTGTGTCAATTCCTTTAGCACCAAAGAAACGGAACGGCAGGATAACATCGACGTATAAGCCCCGAAATAATCGCGAGCGATTTCCAAATTTCCCATACCGCGTTCAGGCATGAAAACGGCAATAGTCAATGGTGACTGCAAATTCACACTGGCACTGATAATTTCGCGCCAAATACGGATCATGACATCTTTGTCCATACTGCCTTTATGTCGATTCCACAACCGACGCATAATTTCGATTTCCCGTTTGGGGCGCAACGGAAAAGAAGCTGCCGCTTCGGATTGTTCCGCCTTCAACCGTCCTATTTGTTCAATCAAAGAAACACGATGCATCAATAAATCGTGCATTTGATCGTCGACGGCATCAATTTGTTCGCGTAATTCCTGAATTGTCATGTCCTGTTTTTGCATGATATATCCGCCTTTAAAAATAATTTCTTTTCTTTTACACTGTCCTTGACCAAAAAGCTTTATATTTTTTTTACAAAGGCAAAAAAATGCAAAAAATCACATCTGAAGAATTAATTCGATCCGTCCGTTTTAACGCCGACGGCCTTGTTCCCGTCATTGCACAGCAGTATGATACGGGCGAAGTTTTAATGATGGCGTGGGCGAACGAAACCGCTTTAAAGGAAACATTGCAAACTCAACGCATGTGCTATTTTTCCCGTTCCCGTCAACAGCTGTGGCGCAAAGGCGAAACATCCGGACATACACAAAAATTAATCGAAATGCGAATCGATTGCGACGGCGACACGTTATTGGCTTTGATTGACCAAACCGGTGCGGCCTGTCACACCAACAACCGTTCCTGTTTTTTCAGAGGAATTTGACAAACAAAAAACTCCGCCTTAACCGCGGAGTTTTTTATCAAGTTTAACTTATTACTTTGTGGTTTTTGTTTTTGACATAGGAGAAACCGTAAAAGAAACGACCGTCCCGTTAACCATGTCCGGTTCCAGCTGAACCGTTGCGACACGATCCGAATTCGTAAAAGACAACACACTGACTTTTGAACGTACGACCGTCACTTCTTTCCAACCGAACTTCGGCATTTCGGACATATAAAAATCAAACATACCGTTTAAAGTATAAGGGGCGGAAAAAACCAACCGACCGATCCACGCGCTCTGTCCGCCCAACAACAATGTAGACTTCAAATCCATCGTCGCCTTTTCAGGAATGGGGATATCGTTAAACTGGGCAAAGCTTGGTGATGAACCGTTTGCACCGTCCGTTTCCGAACGATACATCGATTCATTGTGGACACAACCATTCAAAACGGCTGATGAAACAAAAAAAATCAAAGAAAACAATATTTTTTTCATTACATTTCTTTCCAAAAATTTCTTTTTTTCATTTTATGACCGGAATATTAAGAACCCCTTAAAATCTCTTTACTTTATCAAACATCTTTATATGATACCCCCATCAAAGACAAAGTCGGGGAAAACGAAATGACAAAATACATCTTTATCACGGGCGGCGTGGTTTCTTCGTTGGGTAAGGGAATGGCCTCCGCCGCGGTCGGAGCTTTGTTACAAGCCCGCGGATACAAAGTCCGCATGCGTAAAATGGATCCGTATTTAAATATCGACCCCGGCACGATGTCTCCTTATCAGCACGGCGAAGTCTTTGTGACCGAAGACGGTGCGGAAACCGATCTGGATCTGGGGCATTATGAACGTTTCACGGGGGTTCCCTGTCATAGAACGGATTCGATCTCAGGCGGCAAAATTTATTATAACGTCTTAATGAAAGAACGCCGCGGCGAATATCTGGGCGCGACGGTTCAGGCGATTCCCCATGTCACCGATGAAATCAAACACTTTATCGAATCGGATTTAACGAACGAAGATTTCGTTTTAAATGAAATCGGCGGTACGGTCGGCGATATCGAAGGCACTTTGTTTTTGGAGGCGATCCGACAATTCGCGATTACGGTCGGACGCGGCAATTGCCTGTTTTTGCATTTAACGCTTTTGCCCTATATCCCGACAGCCGGCGAATTAAAGACGAAGCCGACGCAACATTCCGTCAAACAATTATTGGAAACGGGGATACAACCCGATATCCTGTTATGCCGTTCACAAATGATGCTGTCGGATTCGGAACGTCGCAAAATCGGTTTGTTTTGCAATATCGCCCCCGAAGACGTCATTATAGCTTTGGACGCAGACAGTATTTACAAAATTCCCCTGCAATATCACGAAGAAGGATTGGACGACCGCATTTTAAAGCATTTCGACATATCGGAAACAGCCCCTGCTCCCGACCTGACGAAATGGCAGTCTGTTATTGACACAATCAATGCTTGGGAACATGAAACGACGATTGCAATCGTCGGCAAATATTGCGGACTGCCAGACGCCTACAAATCGTTAAATGAAGCGCTGTTCCATGCGGGAATTGCCCATAAAACGAAGATCAACCTCAAATGGATCGAATCGGATACGTTAGAAACGATGAGTTCCGAACAAATTGATCAAGCCTTTGCCGGCATTCAGGGGATTTTGGTTCCCGGCGGCTTTGGCAGCCGCGGCGTAGAAGGAAAAATGATTGCCGAACGCTATGCCCGCGAAAAGAAAATTCCTTTTTTCGGCATTTGTTTGGGGATGCAGACATCTGTAATCGAAGCCGCCCGCAGCTTTTTGGGAATAAAAGATGCCAACTCGACCGAATTCACGCAGGAATGCACGCCCGTCGTCGCATTGATGACCGAATGGGAACAAGACGGCAAAAAACAGATCCGCACAGAAAATACCGATGTCGGCGGTACAATGCGTTTAGGCGCATATCCCTGCCGATTGAAATCGGGTACATTGGCCTCAAAGCTGTATGACAATGCGGAAACGATTTACGAACGTCACCGTCATCGTTACGAAGTCAGCATGCCTGTCGCACGTCGATTGGAAGAAAAAGGAATGATCGTTTCCGGAATCTCTCCGGACGGCTTGTTGCCTGAAATTGTCGAATTAAAGGATCATCCTTTCTTCATTGCCGTACAATTCCATCCCGAATTTAAATCCCGATCGTTTGAGGCTCATCCGATATTCAAAGGATTCATTGCCGCGGCGTTAAAACAAACAAAATTGTTGTAATCTAAAAACGATACCGTTTGAAAACATTGTTCCGGCTTAACCGATGGTATTTTTATCGGTTATGTATTATAATGCCTGACAAATAATGTAAACGAGGTACTTTATGACTAAAATTCAACGGGTTAATTTTGTCTGCCGCACCATTTTAAAAATCTCTTTCTTTTATTTTCTGTTGCTGTGGTGGGGTTATCAACTGGATCTTTTGATATTGGATTTATATGTAAAAACACCTTTTATGTTATTTGCCTGTACAGTCTTTTTCCTGTTTTTATTTTTCAGCAGAACGATGGGCTGTTTTGTCTTTATGCCTAAAGACAAATTAAAAGCGATTTTACGCGACGGACAAATATCTCCGAGCGCAAATAAAATCGTCATCAGATTGTTTTCATGGCCTTTTATAAAACGTACGGGCATGTATTTTCTGCTGTTTATTACGGAATTGGCATTGCGTCTGACATTTATCCCGCTGTTTTTAAAAACGATCAGTTCGACAATCCCTCTATGGACATGGCTCAGTTCCGTTTCGGTGGTTCTGACGAATACTTTGTTAATCGCCGTCGCTTATATCATTATGGAATTGCCGTTTTATCTGCTGTTTTACAGATTATCCTTTAAAGGATACGGCAACCGTTCTTATGAATACCGGTTCGGCATTAAATTATCCGTTTTTGTTTTCATTCTTTTAGGGCTCCGGCTTTTATTGATGCCGTTATTGGCTCGTTTTTCACAAACAACGGGCGAAATACTGTCAATCAGTCTGCTGACGGGGGGCGGAATCGGAATATGGTATCTGATGTACCGCAAAGGTTGGTCTTTTTGCTGCAGCAGTTGCCCGATTTGTTCAAAAATAAAAAGCATCTTCGGAAAAACCTGTTGTTGTCGTCAGGAAAAAGAACAGGCTGAATTGCAAAAATCTTATGAAGACGCCGAAAAAGTCGCCGTAACGATTATAGAAGCGGAATCCCGCGATGTTACAGCGGCTGAAGAAAAGAAAGAAGATTAAAATAAAGGCTTTTTACAAAAAAATCCCTGTCGGTTTTCATCCGGGGGATTTTTTTATTTGAATTCTTTCTAGCTTCCTTTCCCGTAAAAAAATGATTTAAGTAAAAAAAAAGGTGTAATTATCGCGGCAATAAGGATATAACTGTACCGTAATTTAAAATTTCTTACTGGAGTAAGCATTAAATGACTTGTTCTTATATGTGTTCGCACGAAGTAGAAGAGATGTGCCCCGTCGCAAAAGGCGCACGTCACGATCCGGCCCCGATTCCCGAAGAAGGCAAATGGGTCAAATCAAAAGAAATCAAAGACGTTTCCGGTTTAACCCACGGCGTCGGTGCTTGCGCCCCGCAACAGGGAACTTGCAAATTGACGTTGAATGTTAAGGAAGGCGTTATCCGTGAAGCTTTGGTTGAAACGATCGGTTGTTCCGGCATGACACACTCCGCCGCCATGGCCGCCGAAGTTTTGCCCGGCAAAACAATTTTGGAAGCGTTAAACACGGACTTGGTCTGCGACGCAATCAACGTCGCCATGCGCGAATTGTTCCTGCAGATCGTTTACGGCCGTACACAATCCGCTTTTTCCGATGACGGTCTGCCTGTCGGTGCCGGATTGGAAGATTTGGGTAAAGGTTTGCGTTCTCAAGTCGGTACGATGTATTCGACCGAACCCAAAGGCGTACGCTATTTGGAAATGGCCGAAGGTTATGTCTTGGCCGAAGGTTTGGATGAAAACGGCGAAGTCATCGGCTACAAAACCGTTCATTTGGGCAAAATGATGGAAGCCATCAAGAAAGGCGTTGATCCGAAAGAAGCGTTCGAAAAGAACGTGTCGACCAAAGGCCGTTTTGAAGACGCCGTTAAAGTTATTGATCCGCGCAAAGAATAAGGAGTTTAAAAATGAGTCTTTTTGAAGGATATGAACGCCGCATTGCGCAGATTGAAAAATGCTGCAAAGAATACGGTATCGCCAATATTGAAGAAGCTGACAAAATCTGCAAAGACAAAGGCATTGACGTTGCTGCCATCGTTAAAGGTATTCAGCCGATTTGCTTTGAAAACGCTTGCTGGGCTTATACGTTAGGCGCTGCGATTGCAATTAAAACCGGCGCAAAAAACGCTGCCGAAGCCGCTGAAAAAATCGGTATCGGTTTGCAGGCTTTCTGCATCCCCGGTTCCGTTGCCGACCAACGTAAAGTCGGCATCGGTCACGGCAATCTGGCCGCCATGTTGTTGCGCGAAGAAACAAAGTGCTTCTGCTTCTTGGCCGGTCACGAATC
>JAZNBT010000175.1:0-7796 GCA_045587165.1 Alphaproteobacteria bacterium
GTTTTCTTTGAATACTGCCGCATGGCCGTCATCAGCCTCTTTTTTTCAGTGGCCTTCAGTTTAAACGCCTGCGGTGAAGAGAAAAATTCGGGCTCGACATACGGCTTTCCTTCAAAAAGAAAAATATCCGCATATTCCTTGTCCGTTTTTTTATTCATAAAACAGTCCGATTGGTTTTCTTGAATCAACTCGCCGACAACAGAATCGCAAATGGCGTTCGTATAGTATTTATCATAAAAATCCATACTTGATTCAACGTTATACCATTCTTTAAAGGCAGCGTTCATTGCCTGTTTTTTATCCTTTGTCTTATCCATTACGGCGCTGTAAGCGGTTAAAACGGGACCATAATTCCCCGGCATTTCCTCTTTGCCGCCGGTCGCGTTTATTTCATAAGCGTATGCGGCTTGATGAGCGCAGGCATCAGCTTCAATCGAACGACGATATTTAAACATGTCTCCCATTTGCACGGCCGTAATATCTTTTCCTTCCGGATACAGATTTCCTTGAACGGCATGCTGTGTTTCATGAACAACGATAGAAGGAATTTCTTCGACGCAAACATTGGGATTTAAGGCGATTACGTTCTTATTCCACATACACAGCCCTTTACACCCCATACCGTTTACGCTTGCCAATGACGGTTCAAAAACAACAGAGTACCCTAAATCCTTTAAATACGACAAGGTTTCACGTCCAGCCGCCGTTTGATTCAATCGCTCAAACGCCTTGTCCAACTTTTGAGACAAAGCCTTTTCAGAGGTTGTTTTAAACGCTTTGGATAAAGAAGATTCAGCCATAAAAAAACTCTCCGCTTTCAAAACCGGAGAAAATTTTACGAGAAATCAAAAAACAGTTCAAGAATTAAAAGGCAAGTTTGACAAGGCATCATATGCCGTCATATCGATACGCACGGGCGTAACGGAGATAAAACCTTCAGAAACGATCTGCGTATCGGAATCAGGTTCGACAACGCCTTTACGGGCGTATCCTATTTTAAAACGGCACGTCTCGGCTGTTTGTTCCATAACATCAACAGCATCCCCGATTTTGCGAGAACTTAACCTTGCGACCTTAACCCCCTTCACGTCATCAGGCAGGCATTCGGGGAAATTGATATTGAAAAAAGTCAATGCGGGCCACTTTTCAAAAGCGGTCTTTTTTACGACTTCAGGAATATATCTCAAAGCGGTCGGCCAAAAATCGGAACCGTTTTTCGCTCCGGACAAACTGAAAGAATACGATTTTATGCCTTGCAGCGTTCCTTCAATCGCCGCACCGGTTGTTCCCGAATAAACAACGTCAAACCCTAAATTCGCCCCGTGATTGATACCGGAAAAAATAAAATCAGGTTTTTTGCCCTTAAACAACACATTGCAGGCGAACAATATACAATCCGTCGGCGTACCGTTTACGGCAAAATGACGCTCATCACGTTTAACCGCGATCAAATCCCCCTTAGCCGTAAAAGAATGGGCTTTTCCGCTTTGTTCATCGGCGGGAGCGACGACCCAAACGTCGTCGGACAGACTAAGGGCGGCCTGTTCCAATACACGAATCCCTTCCGCATTGATGCCGTCATCGTTGCATATCAGGATTCTCGCCTGTTTCAAGCCGCCCTCTCTTGATTATTTCTTAGCCGAAATGACTGTCTGTCCGCACATGTATTTCTGCAAAGCTTCCGGAATCTGAATGGAACCGTCCGCCAGCTGATAGTTTTCCATAACGGCAATCAATGCGCGTCCGACCGCCACACCGGATCCGTTCAGTGTATGAACGAAGCGTGTTCCTTTTTGAGCCTTGTTTTTGCAACGGGCATCCATACGGCGCGCCTGAAAATCCCAACAGTTGGAAACGCTGGAAATTTCACGATACTTGTTCTGTCCGGGCATCCACACTTCCAAATCGTGTGTTTTGCGAGACGAAAATCCCATATCGCCCGCAGACAAGCACATAACGCGATACGGCAGGCCTAAACCCTTCAAGATATCTTCCGCCGCATTTGTCATATGTTCGTGTTCATCCCAAGATTTTTCCGGCGTCGTAATGCTGACCATTTCCACCTTGTAGAACTGATGCTGACGGATCATGCCGCGCGTATCTTTACCCGCGGCGCCGGCTTCGGATCTGAAACACGGCGTCAAAGCCGTCAAACGCAACGGCAGCGTATCTTCATCCAACGCCTTGCCCGCCGCAAAGTTCGTCAAGCTGACTTCCGCCGTCGGAATCAACCAATAATCATCCGTTGTACGATACAAATCTTCGGCGAATTTCGGCAATTGAGCCGTTCCGTACATCGCATCGCTGTTGACCATCAAAGGAACCTGCATTTCCGTATAGCCGTGTTTTTCACGATGCATATCCAACATATACTGAGCCAAAGCACGTTCCAAACGAGCCAAATCGCCTATCAGATAAACAAAGCGGGCTCCGGAAACCTTTCCGGCCTGATCGAAATCCATCATGCCCAATTTTGCGCCGATTTCATCATGTTCCAACGGCTTGAAATCAAACGTGCGCGGTTCACCCCAAGAACGGATTTCGCGATTGGACGTTTCATCCAAACCGTCGGGAATATCATCCGCCGGACAATTCGGCAACGTTTCCAGAATAGCGTCGATTTTTTCGCACAAAGCCCGAACTTCTTCTTCGGTATCGACCATACTGCGCTTTAATGCGCCGACTTCATGTTTCAGGACGTCTGCATCACCGCCGGATCTGCTTACTTCGGCGACCTGACGGGACAATTCATTGCGGCGGGACTGCATTTCCTGCAAATCCGTCTGAGCCGCACGATATTTTTTATCCAATTCCAAAACTTCGGTCGAACGCGGCGGCAATCCGCGGCGCCCCAAGCCTTTATCAAACAATTCGGGATTTTCCCTGATCCATTTAATGTCGTACATGATGACTCCTAAAATCAAAAAATTTAATTACTTATAGCCCCGATCTGTTTTCTTTTCAAGGGATTGAATAGACCAAACGGCACTTTCGTATAAAAACAACAACGGAATTGCCAAAGCAAACTGACTGACAACATCCGGCGGCGTCAAAACGGCAGCGGCAATAAAAATAAAAACGATGGCATAACGGCGAAAATCTTTCAGATTTTTTGCACTTACAATCCCCAAACGCCCCAAAACAATCAAAATAATCGGCAATTGAAAACTGACCCCGAACGCCAAGATCAAAGTCATTAAAAAAGACAGATACTCGCTCAATCTTGCTTCCAAGACAACGGGCAAAACATTTTCTGTCACGCTCAACTGCTGAAAAGACAGCAAGAATTTAAAAGCCACCGGCGTTAAAACAAAAAAAACGAACAAACCGCCCGATGCAAACAACACCGGTGAAGCGATAAAAATCGGCCGGATAAATCGCCTTTCATTCGGATACAACCCCGGCATAATAAAACGCCATATTTGAAAAGCGGCGAAAGGAAAACTCAGAACGGCACCGGCGAAAGCCGCCAATTTTAAATGCGTTACGAATCCTTCGGCCAATCCGGTAAAAATAACGCGACGGGATCCGCCTGTTTTTTCCATGGTCTGCATCAAGGGATGCATTAATAAATCCAGAATCTTTCCGGCAAAGGGATATAACACCAAAAAAACAACTGTAAAAAAAAGCAACGTTTTTAACAAACGAGCTCGCAATTCCGCCAAATGCCCCGCCCATGTCATAATGCTTTGCGTATTTTCCACAGTTTCATCGGATATGTCCGGCGGTAAGAAATCATTGTTCATCTGCCGATTTATCCTTTTTTTCCATCAGCGCATTACATTGATCCCGCATCAAGGTTTTTTCTGTTTTTTCGGCTATCCTGTCAGCGTCATACATAACATCGTCAATGACTTGCGAGACTTTTTTTATAAAATGGTTTAACTTTCTGTATGTACGTCCGCACGTCCGCAAAACGTCCGGCAACTGCTTCGGACCGACAATCAACAAAGCAACGACCAAAACAACCGCAAATTCCGCCGAACTGATTCCGAACACCGATTATGCGTCCTTTGAAGAATCCGATTTTTCCTGTTCCGTTTTCTGCTCTTTTTCTTTGTCTTCGTTCAAACCTTTTTTAAACGAACTGACACTTTTTCCCAAATCTTCGGCTAAAGCCGGCAATTTACCGCGGCCGAATAAAACCAAAACAATGACTAAAACAACCAGCAGCTGCCAAATACTGATGCCCATAATCCCTTCTCCTTGCATCAAGCCGAAACATCCGGCAAAGAAAACAAACATTTTTTTAACGGCAAAAGCCAAAAAGCGTGAAATAAAATCAAAATCACGTCCTATATAATTGCCCAGAACAGGCAAAAAAATCAATAAGAAAGCTATAAATCCAAAACCGTAACGCTCGGTTTTCGCAAACCTGACGGCCAAAGGCAACGGCAATATTCCCGTTAATATCCGACCGCCGTCCAACGGCAAAATCGGTATCAGATTAAACAGCATGACGGAAAAGTTAAAAATAACCGTATTGAATAAAGCCCCGAAAAAGACAGGCGATAAATCGACATGCAAAACGTTTTCGCATACTCCCATAACGACAAACGCGATCATTGCCAGAAAAAAGTTCATTGCCGGACCAGCCAAAGCCACCCAAACCATATCCCGTTTAGGTTTTCTCAAACGTCTGAAATCAACGGGCACGGGCTTCGCCCACCCGAATACGAACGGGGATCCGGATAAAATCAACATTAAAGGAAAAATCACCGTCCCGACGGGATCGACATGACGCAAAGGATTTAAAGACAAACGACCGCCGTCTCGCGCGGTCGTATCCCCGAAATAAAAAGCGGCGCATCCATGGGCGATTTCATGCAAAACAATGGCAAAGACAACAGGAATTGCCTTTGCCAACCATAATAAAATCGAACTTTGCGCCTCCATAATCAGGCCGTATGTTCAATCAACCACGCTTTGGTCGTTTCATAATCAAATGCCGGAGCATGTTCAACGGCTTTTTTACGCATTTCCTGTCCGCGGACAAAACGTTCCATCGCACGAGCCGACAACGGTTCGACGGCAGAAGCGATCATATCCATTTCATCCATATCCCCGTTGCAATGCAAAACGGCATCACAACCGGCAGACAAGGCTTCTGTCGTTAAATCGGACAATGTACCGGACAACGCTTTCATGGAAATATCGTCACAAACCAAAAAGCCTTTAAAACCGATTTCATCACGAATAATTTCCTGAATAATCTTTTCAGACAAAGAAGCCGGCTTATCCGCATCAATCGCCGAATATAAAACATGCGCCGTCATTCCCCACGGTGCGGACGCCAGATATTTAAACGGCTTAAAATCCGTTTTTCTTAACGTTTCCAGATCTGCGTCGACTTCCGGCAGTTCAAAATGACTGTCCACGCGCGCACGGCCGTGACCGGGCATATGTTTAACGACAGGCAAAATCCCTTCTTCCATCAATCCTTCGCAAATGGCGGCTCCCAACGCTCCGACCGTATGCGGGTTACGCGCAAAAGTTCTGTCGCCCAAAATCTTTTCGTTTGATCCTTCGACAGGAACATCCAATACGGGAGCACAATCAACATTAATGCCGATTTCACGTAAATCGCGCCCCATCAACCGTGAAGTACCATGAGCAGCTTTTAAAGCTGCCAAAGCCCCCTTTTCAAACATATCGCCGTAAATTTGTACGGGCGGATACTTCTGCCAATACGTTGTTTTCAAACGCGACACGCGACCGCCTTCCTGATCGATCAGGATCGGAGCATCTTCGCGGTCAACGGTTTCCCGCAAAGACTGAACAAGCGTTTTCAACTGTTCCGGCGTTGCGATATTACGCGCAAACAAAATAAAGCCCAACGGGTTGACCCGTTCAAAAAACTCTTTTTCTTCATCGGTCAGAGCCAAACCTGAACAGCCGAAGATTACGGCTGACGGATATTCATTTGACAACGAAACACTCCTGTTTTTTCACTTTTAACTGATCGCACAAAGCCTTTGCTTCTTCGTACTTTTTAAATTGTCCGACACGCAAACGGTAAAAAGTACCGCTTGACACAACGGATTTTGATACAAAATGGGGTTGATCGGCGATTATTTCCTTAAATTTTTTGGATAATCGTTTCCATTCGCTTTCTGCCGCGCCGTCCGATCGCGTAGAAACAAGTTGCACCGTATAAGAATGCTCTCCCGCGGACTTAACCGATTGCTTTTTTTCAGATTTTGCCACGGACTGTTCAGATGATTTTTCCTCGATTTTCTTTTCAGCCGGAACAACCGCCTGTTCCGTTTGACGAAACATCACTTCAACAGGCGAGCCGTCTTCCTCGTAGACCAAGGCGGCGGCAATCTCCGTATCCTGAGCGACTATATCTGCAGCCAGATTGCCGATCGGATCCGCCGGAACTTTTTCATCATCGGCAGAAACTGTCGGTTGAACGGGCTTTTCTGCCGACGGCAACAAACGCTCCACCGGCAATTCCGTATTGCTCTGACGCAAACGTTCATAGACCAGTTTATCCCGATTGGGGACTTCCATTCCGCCCGGAGAATCCGGTTTCATACCGTCAATCGACGCATCCGCCCGAATAACCGGCAATTCACCGTTATCCGCCCCGTAATAAACGGAAACGTATTTACCGAATGTCAACCATCCGACACAGACGGCAACGACAATACCGATTGATACGCCGATTAAAATCGCGGGTCTTTTTTTACGCTGTTCCAGACGTTCTTCTCGAAAAGAAGAAAGGATATCCTCTTGGGTTATATCCGTGTCTTGCGTTTGCATAATTTACATCTCCTCTGCGGGAACGACGCCAAAAACGGCCAACCCCGACCGAATAACCGTTGCGGCGGCTTCGACCAATGCCAAACGAGCCAAAGACAATGCCGGCTTTTCCCGTTCCAAGAAACGCAGCTCCGTATTATCCCGTCCTTTATTCCATAATCCGTGGAACGCCGCAGCCGTATCGTTCAGATAATAAGCAATCCGGTGCGGTTCATGAGCTGCCGCCGCAATTTCAATTTGACGAGGAAATTCAGCCAATTGACGAATTAAAGCGATTTCGGTTTCATCTGTCAACAAAGAAAAATCCTCCTTTGCCAACGCAGTCAGACTTAAATCCTTTTCAGGGAACATTTCAACGGCGCGACGATGAACCGAACATGCACGAGCGAAAGCGTAGTTCACATAAAATACCGGATTATCTTTAGATTGTTCCTTGACTTTTTCGACATCGAAATCCAAATGAGCGTCATTTTTACGCGTCAACATAATAAAGCGCATAACGTCTTTGCCGACGGCGTCGACCATATCGCGCAAAGTCACGAAACGCCCTGCCCGCTTGGACATTTTCATCGGTTCGCCGTCGCACATCAGATTAACCATCTGACACAGTTTAACGTCCAGTTTGGCTTTATCATCAGTCAAGGCTTTAACCGCGGCGCTCATACGTTTGACATAGCCGGCGTGATCCGCGCCCCACACATTGATCAGATTATCAAATCCGCGGCGATATTTATCCAAGTGATACGCCATATCCGATGCGAAATACGTCTGAAAACCGTTCGATTTTTTCAAAGCGCGATCGACGTCGTCACCGAATGACGTTGCTTTAAACAACGTTTGCGGTCTGGCTTCCCAATCATCGGGAAGTTTGCCTTTCGGCGGTTCCAAAACACCTTCGTAGATCAAACCTTTGGCATTTAAAAATTCAATGACTTCGTCGATTTTTCCGTTTTCAACCAAAGCGCGTTCGGACGAAAACACATCAAACTTAATCCCCAAAGCCGCCAAATCGTCGCGAATCATATCCA
>JAZNBT010000176.1:0-7173 GCA_045587165.1 Alphaproteobacteria bacterium
AGACGGATATAAAATTGATGCGCGCTGCCGTTAAAGACGCCTATCAAAAAATGCTGAACGCCGTGCCTTTTCTCGTCTTGTTAGACGAACAATCCCTTTAATCCGAAACCGGAGTGAAATTAATGCAAGATACAGAAATCAATAAAATTGAAGATGCTCGTCTTTTAGGTATAATTGATAAAATATCTACCAAAGATAAATCTTTCGAAGAATATAAGAAAGAATTGGAAAAAGCCATACAAAGAGCCGAAAAAATCGGAATGAATGCATGCGGAAGATCGGCGATGGCAGATTATGCTCCCATACAGATGCCGACGGACGAGATTCTGAGAGAAACGTTTAGTTACAGTTCTCAGGAAGACCATATCATCGATTCATCCGTATCATTGCTTCAGGATCGCGAGCGATCCGTAAATAACGAACGCAAACCGGTTCAAAAAGACTGGGAAATCAACGAAATAGGGCAGAACATAGCCGACGGTCCCGGATTAACCGTTTTGGACGGAGGACCGGGCGCCGGAAAATCGTACAGTTTGGGTAAAGCCGTGGATGTAATGCAAGTTCCGGTGATTTGTTTGGGATCAACCGCTTCCGCGGCGGCGGGTTTATATAAAGATATGAACGACGCCCAGTCCGACAAAGACAAAGAAGAGGAAAAGAATAAGAAAAGAATCCAAAATGGCGAACAACCGAAGGATATCGCGCCGAAGGTAGATATCCTGGGCGGTTTAACCGTTGATCAGCTTTTGCAGAATGAGCCGCTGGAAGATAGCGAGTTGCAGGCTCGAAAAAAACAAGTTCTGGAAATTTTAGGTAAAGAACCGAAGCCCTGCGTCATGGTTGATGAAGCCGGTCTGCTCGGACATGAACAAATGGAAAAATTGTTGAAATTTGCCGAAGAAAACGGAACAAAACTCATTTTAGCGGGCGACTGTCAACAAATTCCGGAAGGTAACGGACAACCTTTTAAAATGATAGTGGAAAGCGTAAAAGGGACGCCTGCTTACGTTAACGCCCCTTATGTTTTCAGACAAAGCGTCTTTTCCGAAAAAGCCATCACTTCCGGCATTTATCACGGATTAAGCAGCGGCGACGATAAAAGCATCAATAAAGAAATAGCCACGGAATTTCTGGAAGCGGCTTATACCATCAAAGGCGGCCCGGCAAAACCGCCCAAAAACGGAGAACTGTCGTTTCAGGATTATTTGAATACGGATAAGTTTAAGGATATGCCGGGGGATACACCCGTTCAAAAATATGTTGCTTATCTGGAAGAAAACAAGACCTCACTCCTGGAAGCGGGGACGGGAAACATTCTGAAAAATTATGAAGCCCACGCAGAATATGAAAGCGCATGCAAAGCTCTTGAAGAAGCGAAAAAAGCGCGCGAAAAGGCTCTGGAAGAAGGAAAAACGGATTTGCCGCCTTTACCGAAAGTCCCTGAAAAGCCTAAAGAAGAAAAACCTTCCTATGATTCGTACATGTGCGCCGTTCTGGCCGCGCAACAAATGGGCGTTCAAGCATATTGCGAACTTAATAACGGCGCTAAAAAAGAACCGCCTGAAAACGTTTATGCAGACGTGGCGGCGGATTTCGCAGATCATTATTTAGAATCCGTTACGAACGGATTTAATGCCCGCAAAAGAGACGCTTTGGGGAAAGGTAAAGATCTTAACGAATTAAAACCGGAATATGCTGACGGCATGCTGGCTATCACGGCGACAACGGACGAAGCCGAAAAATTAAACGCGGCTATTCGTGCAAAAATGATAGAACAGGGAAAACTGCCGGAAAAAGAACCCGTCATCATAAACGGCGACCGCAAACTGTTAAGCCAAGCAGAAATAGAGGCCGCTCAAAAAGATGGGCAAAAAATCGAATACGCTTATGCGTTGGACGTTAAAACAACACAAGGTATGTCACAAAACGGAAAAGTGACATTTGTCGTCCGCGGCGATACGATGAATCAAATGCACGGCGGTGAAATTCTGGTCGGCGCCACGCGTCATAAAGGAAACTTTGAAATTAAAATGGATGAAGCCGCAAGCAAAAGAAAAGATGAATTCTATAAAGCGTCCACCCAGCAATACGCTTCAAGACGCATCATTCATAATGAAAATCAACCTGCCATAAGAAATGCCGCCATGAAACGTGAACAGCCGGCTAAAGCTCAGGAACCGAAGAAAAAAGGGTTGCAGGATAAGATAGGCGCACACCAAACGGCTAAAACCGAGGAACCGAAGAAAAAAGGGTTGCAGAATAATATAAGCGCACACCAAACGGCCAAAGCTAAAGATCCGAAGAATTCTCCGGAAAAAGGAAACCAAGCCGTCATAAGGCAAATCTCCGGTGGTAAGAGCCACTAATAAAACACCTAAGGACGAAGCTTTAAGCTTCGTCCTTTTTTGTTGTCGAATAAATATTTCCCTCTTTAATGACAGACCGGACATACCCTAAACGACCGATATTGACTTATGTTTTATAATGAACTAACATCTTAACGTTTTCGGGATTGTGAATTACTGTGTTTTCTTTACAAAAATACATTCGTAAGTCACCCCCTTTCCCCGACTTTTTCAACATTAAGAAATCATTAGGGTATTGATATGTTCGGATTGATTACCGCAGGGATAGCGCTTATTGCATTAATTATTCTTATGAATATAAAAATATCACCGGAAGAAGCGGCTCAAATAGAGGCAGAGAAAGCAAAACAAAAAGCTAAAAAGGCTAAAAAGAAGAAAGAGGAAGCCCGCCTAAAAGCTCAAAAACAAAAAGAAAAAGAAGCTTTGCCGATAGAAGAACCTAAAAATACATACACCAGATCCGTTATGGATAAAACAACGGAAAGACTGGTTCAATTAATGGAAGATTGCAGCGTCGCCGAAATTCGTCAGGCTGTAAACAACGGCATCAGCTTGCAGGCACCGTTAGAAGACGGCCAGACAGTATTAATGATAGCCGTAAAACATAATCAGGATCCGGAAGTCATTCCGTTTTTACGGGAAAACGGAATTGATATCAATGCCGTTGATGACAGAGGCCAAACAGCTTTGATGTTGGCAGCGACATTTAATCCGTCTCCGGAAATTACGAAAGCCTTGTTGGATAACGGAGCCGACAAAACGATCAAAGATAAAAACGGCAAAACCGCAGCTGACTATGTCAAAATGAACTTTGACTTAATCGACAGCGACATCCCCGCATTATTATTCATCCCTGAATAATATGGGATAACGGCATCAGACATATTCCGGCAAAGGTGGCGAACAGAGCCGCTTTATCATGACCGTATTGTCGTGAGGACGGTATCAGTTCTTCGACCGTTATATAGATCATGATTCCGGCGACAGCGGCAAAAACAGCCCCCAAAATAAAATCATCGATAAAAGGCCGCAGAATTAAAAAAGCGACCAAAGCGCCGGCCGGTTCGGCAATTCCTGATAAAAACGTATAAAATACGGCTTTTTTCTTGCTGTTCGTTGCATAATAAATCGGCATGGCAACCGCGATTCCTTCCGGAATATTATGCAATGAAATAGCCAAAGCGATTGATATTCCCAACGAAATATCCTTATATCCTGCCATAAACGTAGCAATCCCTTCGGGGAAATTATGCAAACCGATAGCAATCGTGGAAACAACCCCGACACGGAAAAGGTTTTTATGAGGAGCTTCTCCGGTTAAAGGATCATAAGCATCATGGGGAACGAAATTATCAATAACAGCAGCAACCAACAAGCCGACAATTAAGAATAAAACGGAAAATGAAACGGCTTGCCTGTCGGAACAAACCAAACGAAATAACGCCTCGGCATTCGGATATAAATCCGTAAATGAAACACTGAGCATAATTCCTGCGGCAAATCCCAATGCGACAGACAGCATGCGTTCATTGCGGCCGTTTGAAAAGCAAATGACCGAAGCCCCTAACAACGTTGACAACCCGGCAACGGCAGATAAAAGCAACGCTATAGCGGCAGGCTGAGCCAACATTTATTATTTCCTTTTCATATTACGGACAAAGAGAATTTGTTTTTTTCACCGGAGCAGCTTTAGGCGCCGCCTTTTTAGCCGGAGCTTTTTTGACCGCGGATTTTTTGACGGCAGTTTTTTTCACGGACGAACAAGGCGTACACGGCATACTCAAACACTTTTGAATACATTGCGCCGTTTCCGATCTGGACTGCCCGTCATCACCGGTCATGCCGATTTTGGCATACGTTAACTTTTCTATCGCGGCTTTTTCTTTTTTTGCTTCCGCAGGCGTAATCAGTTTTAAATTCTGCAACATTTCAATACGACGCAGAGCGGTAGCCCCTTCCAAAATATCCTGAGGAACCGGAGCCGGATCCATACGATAAAACGGATTGGACGGCAAAAGCGCTTCCAAAATGATTTCACGTTCAGCTGCATGTTCACGCGGTGTAATAGCCCGAATTTCCAAAGCATCACGCAAAGCGTTCAATCGACCGACAATCGCATCACCGGTCGGTGCCGGCAAATCCAGCCCTTTGCCGGCAGGCGTCAGCGTATATGGCAACAAACCGCCCAAATTAACGGAACGACGGGTTTGCCATTCGTCTTCAGTGACATACTTTTCATCACGCAAACGAATAAACGTTAAAAAGCGCATCACTATATTTCTGTCACCTTCCGTCAACATATCCAAGCCGCCTTTGATTTTTTCAGACTGAGAGGAAGATGTCTGTTCGGCAACGACACTAACCTGTGCGGGAAAGGCAGCCGCGGTAAAAGTAGCCGTTTGCGTTGCCGGATCAATGGTCGCCAACGGCGTTTGAGGCAAATTCAATGCGGCCAATCTGGATGCGGCGGCTTTCGTCAAAGCCTCGGCGGGAACATTGCGTACGGAACCGAACACGCCGACATCAGCGCTGTCTGAAGCGACGGCCTGTTCATACAAAGCGCGCGCTCTGTTCGGATATCCCAAACTTTCATAAGATAATCCGGCAACCATCAAGGCATAGGCATCGTTCGGATTATTCTGCAACGCTTTTTGCGCGTAATGAACGGCGTTTTCATGATCTCCGGCAGACCAATTAAGGATTGCTTGTTCTGTATTTGTTTTAAACAGCGAACTGCCTGGCGTGGAACACCCGCAAACAAAAACGGAAACGGTTAAAACGGCGGCACTGACGGTTCCGGATAACTTGCGACGTATTTTCATGATTTCCCCCATTTTTTCCGTAAATTTTCCTTATTTAAAATAAACCATTGTACGGCGATAATCGTCAAAGCGTTGTTAAATTTTCCTTCGGTCAACATTTGTTCAACCTCCGCAGAAGACAAAACGACAACGCGAATATCTTCATTTTCCACATCCAAACCGGCAAAAGCGGGAAGACGATCAATATCGACCCGACCGCAAAAGACAAACAGTTTTTCGGATATACCGCCCGGAGAAGCGAAATATTCAACGATCGGTTCGATTGCCGTCACCGTTACGCCCGCTTCTTCCTTTGCTTCTCGAACAACGACTTGCTCGGGTGTTTCCCCCGGATCGACAATCCCTGCCGCGCACTCCAAAATCCAAGGATATTCACCGGCGGAAAAAACACCGACGCGCAACTGTTCGACAAAAACCAAACTGTCGCGATCCGGATCATACAATAAAACACCGGCCGAATTACCGCGTTCCATAACTTCACGAGAAACCGGACGGCTCATTGTGCCGTCATAACGCGGATATTTAAAAGAGTACTCATCCACTTTAAAAAATTTAGAGTACAGATTTTCCTTTTTTAAAACCTGTATGTTTTCCGGCGATCTATCGACCATATTTGATCTCCCCATATCGAAACGGATGTAGTATAGTGAACAAAGATTAATAAACCTCAAACATTTTCAGGAGCATACCCCGGTGGAAATTTTGACAACAGCCCAAATGTACGCTGCCGACAAAGAAACATGTGCAAAAATCATGCCGGAAATACAATTAATGGAAAACGCCGGCTTTGCGGCCGCATGTCAGATCGCCAGGAATTACAGAAAAAGGCCGGTCGTCGTATTGTGCGGCACCGGAAACAACGGCGGCGACGGATTTGTCGTTGCCCGTATTTTGTACGACTGGGGATGGCCGGTTGAGGTCGCTTTTATCGGAGATGAAAAAAAATTATCTCCCTCTGCGGCAATTAATGCCAAAAAATTTCGGGGAACAATCGCACCGCCGTCCTTTAAACGGTTAAAGAAAATGGAAGAAAGCGGAGGATTGATTGTCGATGCCGTTTTCGGAATCGGATTAACCCGACCGATTGAAAACGATATTGCAGATTTTTTTAATACTTTAAATGAAACATCCCTGCCCTGCATCGCTCTGGACATTCCCAGCGGCATCCGTGCCGACACGGGGGATGTTTTGGGAACGGCGCCGTTTTGCGACATGACAATAACTTTTTGCCGCCCGAAGATCGGCCACTTTCTTTATCCCGGAAAAGAACGAACGGGACGATTGATTGTTTGTCCGATCGGCATCCCCGATGAAATCGTTGCCAATCAATCCCCTCTTTTTTATGAAAATACTCCGGATTTAACGGACATTCCGGCATCAACGCCTTACGATCATAAATATTCGCGCGGAGCCGTGCTGATCTGCGCAGGCGAAATGACGGGAGCCGCCCGACTGGCCGCAGCCGCCGCACGCAGAGCCGGTGCCGGTTGGGTCGCCGTTTCATGTAACAACTCGGACATACAAACTTTTTCCGTCAACGCGCCGGGATTGGTCATACAAGGCGCCGACAATACGGAAGCCTTCGAAAAACAGATCAAAGACCGAAAAGTATCCGCGATTGTCATAGGCATGGGCGCTTTAAATGCGGAAAAAACAAAGACATTGCTTCATGCTGCCGCGGAATCAAAAAAACCTTTTGTCGCCGATGCGGGAGCCCTTTCTTTCATTAAAGGCATCAAAGATCTATCCCGTGCCGTCATTACGCCGCACGCCGGCGAATTTCGTCGTCTTTTTCCTGAAGCGGCGGAAGAAAACAAACTGACTCAAGCTCTATCCGCCGCAAAAACATTAAACTGCGCCATTGTTTTAAAAGGAGCCGACACCGTCATTGCCGCCCCTGACGGACGCGCCGTTTTTAACAGCACCACCTCCTTTGATTTGGCGACCGCCGGCAGCGGCGATGTTTTAGACGGCATAATCGGCGC
>JAZNBT010000177.1:0-38296 GCA_045587165.1 Alphaproteobacteria bacterium
TCTTCCTAAGACCGCTTGGCCTCCGACTTTGGTTCCCTGTTTGGAAATTTCCTTTAAAATATCACAGCCCGTTTCGCTTTTTGTCGCATTATTGACCAAATCCTGCAACCTGACAAACGAAGCGCTGTCCGTTTTAAACGCCTGATAAGAACAAAGCGTATCACCTTTTTCCATAACGGCATAAGCGGTCACCTGCTGCGGGGAAGTCATCATTGCCGCATCAACCGCTCTCGGCGAGCAAGCAAAAGCGGATGCCAAAACCATTGAGGCCGCAACAGCTTTTACCGCATGACGCTGAACAAAAGCCTTCGCTCCGTTATGAAACTTTTTAATACCTTCTTTTGAAAAAAACTCGGCAACAGATGCGGACATTTTAATACTCCGTCAAAATTCGATTGACAAATTTATATCATTTTTTGTCAAGCTTTGCAAACAAATCTTCATCCGCTGAAACGGGAATCGTCAAACCCAAATGTTTAAATCCCAACGCGGTCAACATTCGCCCGCGCGGCGTACGTTGAAGATATCCCTGTTGCAACAAATAAGGTTCGATGACTTCTTCGATCGTATCGCGTTCTTCAGACAAAGCGGCGGCCAGCGTATCCGCACCGACGGGACCGCCGGCGTATTTTTGCGCGATACACGTCAAATAACGCCGATCCATCATATCAAGCCCTTGATTATCCACATCCAACCGCTTTAGAGCTTTATCCGCGATAGCGGCATCAATTTCCTTTTTATTTTCAAAAGCGGCAAAATCGCGAACACGTTTTAACAACCGACCGGCAACACGCGGCGTTCCGCGCGACCGACGCGCTATTTCGGCCGCTCCGTCAGGCGTGATTGCCGTATTTAACACACCCGCCCCGCGAATAACGATCTTTTCCAAATCCGCCGGACTGTAAAAATCCAATCGTAACGGAATACCGAAACGATCGCGCAAAGGCTGGGTCAGCAATCCCGACCGTGTCGTCGCCCCGATCAAGGTAAACGGTTGCAAATCAATTCTGACGGAGCGCGCGGCAGGACCTTCGCCGATGATCAAATCCAGCTGAAAATCTTCCATAGCGGCATACAGGACTTCTTCGATCGCCGGATTTAAACGGTGGATTTCGTCAATAAAAAGCACGTCGTTCTTTTCAAGATTCGTCAAAATAGCGGCCAGATCGCCCGCCTTTGAAATCATCGGCGCGGAAGTCGCCCTAAATCCGACGGCCAATTCATGCGCCACGATTTGAGCCAACGTCGTTTTGCCCAGCCCCGGCGGCCCGAACAACAAAATATGATCCAGCGATTCACCTCGGGTCAATGCGGCCGTAATAAATACTTTCAGATTTTCGCAAACCGTACGCTGCCCCGTAAAATCCGCCAAAGTCTGCGGACGCATCTTAGCAAAATCTTCATCCCCCGAACGTTTGGCCGGACTGATAATTCTGTCTTCTGTCATTGGGCGAATTCCTTCAGCGCGTCACGTATCAATTCATCCACCTTGGCCGTCTCCCCGCGTTTCTTAAACGATTTTGAAACAGCCATCGCGGCGTCCATACGGGCATATCCCAAATTAACCAAAGCCGAAACGGCATCATTAACGGCACTGCCCTGCACGACTTCACCGACTGGCGTATCCGCGCCGGCCAACTGAGTTGCCGAACCGATCTTTCCCTTTAATTCCGTAACGATACGCACGGCCAATTTCGGCCCGACGCCGGGGGCGCGCGTAACGGACTTTGAATCCCCCGACGCGATAGCCATCGACAATTCATCGGCGCTTAAAACCGACAATATCGCCAAAGCGACTTTAGCCCCGACACCTTGAACTGTTGTCAGCAACGTAAAATAACTTTTTTCGGACACATCGGCGAAACCGAACAAATGGATGTGATCCTCACGCACCTGCGTTTCAATCAACAATGTCGCCGTCTGTCCTCGCGGAGGCATTTTCATTTGCGTTTTAGCGGAACAAAACACCCTGTAACCGACACCGTTAACATCCAAAACAACAAAGCCGTCATCGGCCGAATCAAAAATACCGCGCAATTTAGCTATCATTTCATCAACTCCGCCAATTTTTTCATCCGCTCGGTTGTCACGCGCATATAAGAATGACATATTGCCGCGGCCAAAGCATCCGCCGCGTCGGGACGCAACTTTCCGGCGGCCGGCAACAACGTATGCACCATCATGTCGACCTGCTGTTTTTCGGCATGTCCGGCACCGACAACCGCTTTTTTTATCTGGTTCGGCGTATATTCCGAAACGGAAATTCCCGCCTGAGCGGGCGCCAACAAAACGACACCGCGAGCCTGCCCGAGTTTCAATGTCGAATTCGGATTTTTGTTGACGAATGTTTCTTCGATCGCCGCTTCGTCCGGCGAAAAATCGGAAACAACCGCTCGGATTTGAGTATGCAATTCAGCCAGACGTTCCGCCAAAGACAGCTTATCCGTTGAATCGGCAACCCCGGCAGCGACAAAAGACAAGCGGGAATCACAACTGTCAATCACCGCCCATCCCGTATGACGCAAACCGGGGTCAAGCCCTAAAATCCGTACGGTTTTTCCCAAGACTCAGCCTTCCAGCTTCGCCATGATTTCATCGGAAACAGAAACGTTTGAGGCAACGCGCTGAATATCCTCTTCATCATTCAGCGTTTCAACGAAATCAAAAAATTTCTTAGCCGTTTCGACATCGGTCAATTCGGCTTCGACCAATGGTTTCCAGTCGAAACGACAAATCGTCGGCGTTTCGAATTTGGCTTCCAAAGCTTCACGAACCGTCCCCAAATCATCAGGAACGCATATGATACGATGCGTTTCTTCGTCCGATTCGACATCGTCCGCGCCGGCTTCCAAAGCGGCTTCGAACATAGCGTCGGCTTCGGCGACGGAAGCGGGGTATTCGATCAATCCTATACGCTGAAAATTAAAGGCGACGGACCCCGTTTCGCCCATGACACAGCCGGCTTTTCCGAAAATGGAACGCACGATCGGCGCCGTACGTTTGGGATTGTCCGTCAACGCTTCGACGATTACGGCCACATTTCCGGGACCGAATCCTTCATAACGGATTTCTTCGTAATTTGCGGCATCGCCGGTAGCGGCTTTTTCAATGGCGCGTTTGATATTGTCCTTAGGCATGTTTTCCGCTCGAGCGGCGGCGATGGCCGCACGCAAACGGGGATTGTACGCCGGATCGGGTAAGCCGGATTTCGCGGCGACCGTGATTTCACGGCCTAATTTGGAAAACGTGCGAGCGCGGATTTTATCCTGAGCGCCTTTGCGGTGCATAATATTTTTAAATTGTGAATGACCTGACATGATACTCCTCGGCCTTTGAAATTAAAAATGATCGTACTTCTTGTAGCACTATTTAAAGCGGCGGTAAAGATTCCTGTAAACGTCCGCCGTATCGAACCATATAAATTTTTTCGGCCAGCCCCGTCGCGTCGTTTGTATCGATCAGAACGCCGCAAACGGTCGCATCGCCTTTTTCGGGACTGTATTTTTCGCGCGCCATATTCGTTATAAAACGGCTGACCGGCTCTGCCTTGTTCATTCCGATAACGGAATCAAAGCATCCGCACATTCCGGCATCCGTCAGATACGCCGTTCCGTTCGGCAAAATTTGCGCGTCCGCCGTCGGAATATGCGTATGAGAGCCGACGACCAAGCTGACGGAACCGTCCAAATACTGCCCCAATGCCATTTTTTCACTGGTGGCTTCGGCATGAACATCAACAACAATCGCCTGCACATCGCTCCCGAGTTTGACCGCTTCCGTCCATTGTTTTGCAAAATGAAACGGATTTTCGATCGAATCCATATAAACCCGGCCCTGCAAATGCAACACTCCGACTTTTCTTCCGTCTGGCAGACGGTATAATCCCGCCCCTTTCCCCGGCGTACCGGCCGGATAATTCGCCGGCCGCAACAATCTGTTTTCCGTATCCAACAACGGCAGGATTTCTTTGGGAGTCCAACCATGATTACCGGACGTAATCACGTCCGCGCCGGCGGAAAACAACTCACGGCAGACGCTTTGGCTCAAACCGAAACCGTGAGCCGCGTTATCCCCGTTTACGATTGTAAAATCGACATGATATTTGCGCTGAAAATCCGGCAATGTTTCAACGACCAGACGACGTCCCGATTTGCCGACGACGTCCCCTAAAAACAAAATTCGCATTAAAGCCCCTTTATGATTTCTTTTTCCGTCAGGATAAAGTTCAATTTTTCATCGGTTTCTTCCAACGGGACATCTTCGATTTCCTGTTCGGAAAAAGCCGTGCCGACAATAACGGGATTTCCCGTTTGACGCAACTTTTCCACCGTTCTGTCATAAAATCCACCACCGTATCCCAATCGACCGCCCCGTCGATCAAAAGCCAAAAGGGGCAAAAGCAATACGTTCGGCGTGACAAATTCGTATTTTTCGGCCGGCTGTTCCGTACCGTAAGGTCCCGCGACCAAATCGGCGTCGGGTTCCCAATGCCTGAAAGACAGCGGTTCCTTTTTATTAAGGACGACCGGCAAAGCAACCGGAACGCCTTTATTAAACAGGGACGACATCAACGGACGCAAATCCAGTTCCGTTTTCATCGGCCAATAAGCGGAAACAACCGGTTTTTCCGGCAACGGCAACTCATTAAAGCGAGCGATGATTTCCTGTGCACACCACAAAGCGTGATCCAAAGGAATGGCGGCGCGTTTATGAACGGCCTTGGAACGCAATTGATGTTTCAGAAAAGAGTAGTCCATACTTCAGCTTTCGTTTTTATACGGTGGAAAAAGACCTCTCTGACCGTCGAACCGCCACACGCATCGCGTGGGCCGCTTTGTATAGGTGGGCGCCGTAATACGAACAAGATTTCGAACTAATCAAAGCACGTCATCCGCCGCAGGGACAGCTCCCTAAAGATAAAACGTTGGCCCCGAGTTCCAGCGGGGTTCTAACGAATCGAAAAGTCGTTTTTCCGATTCAAAGATTACGCATTTTCGACCGTTTCGGCAACAGTTGAAATACGTTCCGATACTTTTTCTATCAGTTGAACGGTTTGAGATAAAACTTCCGGCGATAATGCGTTTTCGGATTGAGCCAAAGAAAGTTCCTGATTTTTTTCGGTTAAATCACTGGCCAACAACAACGCTCCCATCACCAACCCCAATGATTCGGAAACAGGCATGCGTGATTTGATAAACCCCACCTTTTCATCCAACATCATTGCCAATGATTTCAGATTGTCTTCCTGCCCGTCACCACAAGAAATCTTATATCTCTGCCCGCCTATGGACAATTGAACGTCAGCCATGCATTACCCCCTTAAAATCTTCAATTCTTCAAGAGTCGAATCCAATCGTTCGGAAGCTTCGATCGTTGTCTGTTTCAATTCGCCGTACGCTTGTCGCACGCCGTCAAGCTCGATCGACAGATTTTCTTTTTCAGCGGTTAAATTTTCCTTTTCCACCCGCAATGCCGACAATTCGGAACGCAGCCGTTCGTTTTCCCGATTCAAAATGGCAATCCGATCTTCGTTTTCGGCATCCTGTTGTGCACCGGACCGAATACGCATTAATTCCTGTTCGGCGTCTTCTTTGGCTTTGATCAAAGCGGGGCGTTCCCTTCCCCAGCCTTCGCGGAATTTTTTAAACTGCTCTCGCTCACCCAACAGCTGATTTTTTTCGGCGATCAAACGATTGCGAACGGAAATCAATTCTTCTTTTTCCGTACGCAGTTGCTCGAAATCCGATTCGTTTTTTTGCGCCGACGACAAATCCTGTCCGGCCTTATCCAACGCCGATTGCAATTCCCGACACTGCTTGCGCAGTTCGTCTATTTGTTTTTGCTTTTCAACGATCTTGTCCGCCGCAACATCCAAACGCTGGGCCGCCTGCGTCAGTCCTTCCAATGCAGATTGCAACTGTCCCTGTAAACTCAACGCCATTCTCCACAATCAAAACAATTTTTCCTAAGATAAAGGCGTTCTGTTTTTTGTGCAACAGACTTCTTGCTCTTTTTGCCTTCCGATTGACAAAGACCGCGTAATCTGCCGTAATATTTTAAGCTCAAATGAATGAAAGACGGACTCCATGCAACAAGGAATTTACCTGATCGCTCCCGAAAAAACGGATGAAAAAAAGCTGATCGACCGATTTAACCGTTTCCGCGCAAAACAAACGCCGGACGCGTTACTGTTCGACCCGACGGACAGACCCGTTGATGCCGTCCGCCTTTTCATCGACACCGTTCAAGCCGGAAATGTCGCCGTTATTCTAAAAAACAACATTGATCTGGCTTTAAAACTGTCGGCGGACGGAGTTCAAATCCCTTATCAAGCCGACATCAAAAAAATCCGGAAACAAACGGAAAGCATTTCTTTAGGCGTTTTGTGCGCAACCCGTGATGAAGCCATGCGCGCGGGTGAAGCCGGAGCCGACTATATCGGCTTTGACACGCCCGACGCGGAAAATCTGACGCAATGGTGGAGCGAATTGTTTACGGTCCCCTGCGTTGATTTCAATCTTGACCGACCGTCTTCGATTGCGGATTTTCAGATTGTTGTTTTGACCGATTAAAAACAAACGTTTTATTCAACACATACCCCAGCAATGCCACCGGAAGCACCAAAACGGCGCCGGCAATATACTTATCGGACAATCCCACGATTTCCAACAATTTTAATCCGGCGACATTAGCCGTATAAACGACCGCGTACACTCCGACGAAACGCCCGAGCAGTCGTGTTTGAAAATCTTTAAACACAACCCGACCAAACGTTTGAAAATTAAACAAAACGCCGCAAACCGTCGCGACGGCCACTGCCGCGGCATAATGCACCCCGACATAGATCAACAAAGAATAAAGGGAAAAATAAAAAAGGGTGTTTATCCCGCCCATAATCAAGAACAAAATAAACTGTTCCGAAAATCCCGTGATTTTCATTCCCAGACGGACACCCCAAAAAAACAATTCTTTCAATTTTTTCATGCAACCGGCGCCCATAAAACATCTTCGATCCGTTCCGCCCCCGTGATCAACATAACCAACCGGTCGACTCCCACGGCGATTCCGGCGGCTTCCGGCATGGAGGCGACGGCATTGATAAAATCATCATCTATCGGATAACGTTCGCCGTAAAGACTTTCCTTTAAATCCATATCGTATTCAAACCGTTCACGCTGTTCCGCGGCATCTGTCAGCTCCGAAAACGCATTGGCCAATTCGACATCGCCGACATAGACTTCAAAGCGTTCGGCAAAACGCGGATCCGACGGTTTACGGCGCGACAACGCCGCCATACAGACAGGATAATCATACAAAATCGTCGGAACGCCCCGCCCCAGATTTGGTTCGATCTTTTCAAATGCGATTCGAAAATAAATATCGTCCCAACGATCATCGTCCGAAACTTGAATGCCGAGATTCGCGGCGACTTCGGCCAACGGCGCCGGATCCGGCTCCAACGTCGGTTCGTCCGGCAGCGTTTTTTCCAAATCGAAACCGGCATATTTCCGGCACGCTTCGGCAACCGATATTTTTTCCCACGGCTCAAACGGATCGCACTCCCGTCCGTTTTCCTTTAAAACACTCACGTTACAGGCTTGCGCGCAAGCACGAACCAATTCAATCGTGTCATCCATCAATCGCGTATAGTCCGCCTGTGACCGATACCATTCCAACATAACGAATTCGGGATGATGACGTCTGGATCGTTCCTCATTTCGAAAGACTCGCGCCATCTGAAAAATCTTAGGTAAACCGGCCGCCAACAGTTTTTTCATCGTAAATTCGGGCGACGTATGCAAATACATCGTTTGATCCGCCTGACCGAACGGCTCGACCAATTCGGTCTTAAACGCTTTTAAATGCGGTTCCAACCCCGGAGAAATCTGTAAAATCGGCGTTTCAACCTCTAAAAAATCACGTTGAACAAAGAAATGCCTGATTGTTTCAACAACCTTAGCCCTTTGTTTTAAAAGGGGCAAACGGCGGGCATACTCTTCGGCATGCCAAAAAGGAATCCGGTTATTCATAAAAAAATACTCCCGATATGACGCAGAAAGCTTGCGTTCAGAAGACTAATCTGCTAATTTTTGCACAAATTTTATTGTCTTTCTTTTAATATACAAGGAAAAAACACATGAAAATGCAAGCAAACCAAATCCGTCCGGGATGGGTCATCGAGTATAACGGCAAACCGTGCATCGTTATTGATTATGAATTGGTCATCCCCGGTAAAGGAAACGCGACCATTCAGGTAAAGATGCGTGACGTATCCACCGGCGTTAAAACGGAACAGCGCTGGCGTACGGCCGACTTCGTCGAAAAATTGATGAGCGAAGACCGCGATTGCCAGTTTTTGTTTTCCGACGGTACCGATTTGACGTTCATGATGGTCGACACCTATGACCAGTTTACCGTTTCCAAAGATTTGTTGGGCGACCGAGCCGCTTATTTGCAGGATAACATGGAAGTCGTCGTTCAATTTATCGAAGGCAATCCCGTCGGTATCGAATTGCCGGCGAAAGTTATTCAGACCGTTGTTGAAACGGAACCCGTCATCAAAGGTCAGACAGTTTCTTCTTCTTACAAACCGGCTGTTTTGGACAACGGTTTACGCATCGGTGTTCCGCCGTTTGTCGCAACGGGCGACAAGATTGTCGTTTCCACCGTCGACAACACCTATGTCGAACGGGCAAAATAGTTAATTAAACGAAGGAGGCAGAACATGCCGAAACCGATCATCAGACCGTCCCGTCCGTCCGTCAGAAAAACAACGGCGCGCAAAGCTATGGCAGACGGTTTGTCGGCCGAACGGAAAACAGAACGAAGAAAGCTTGAAATCAAAGAAAACGCCGTTTCGTTACTGCAAAAAAAATCCGAAGAAGCTGCACGAATAAGAAAAACTCCCTCTTCCGTCAGGAAACCGGATCCTGTCGAACAGTATCGCGAATCCCGTCAAGATCGCTTTATTTCCGCTTTATCCGCCAATTTGAACGTTATGATCCAAGCTGTGCAGAAAGCCGGACGCGGGTTGGCGCGTGATTTCGGTGAACTGGAAAAACTGCAGGTTTCACAAAAAGGGGCGGCGGATTTTGCGTCGACAGCGGACTTTAATTCGGAAAAAACGCTGCGCGAATACTTACTAAAGGTTCGTCCCCGTTACGGTTTTTTACAGGAAGAAGGCGGCGAAATAAAAGGAGCGGATACATCGCATCGCTGGATTGTCGATCCTTTGGACGGCACCAGCAATTTTTTGCATGCCATACCGCATTTTTCCATTTCTTTGGCTTTGCAGGAAGATAAAGAAATCATTGCCGGTGTTATTTACAATCCGATCACGGGCGATTTGTTCTATGCGGAAAAAGGCGGCGGAGCATGGGCATTGACGGCATCCGGTTCATGCCGTCTGCATGTATCCAATCGCAATAAATTAAACGAAGCGGTCGTCGTAACGGGTATTCCGCATTTAGGACATTCAAACCCCGACAGTTTCATTCGTCAATTAACACCGATGATGCAAAAAACCGCCGGCGTACGTCGTATGGGATCGGCGGCTTTGGACTTGGCTTATGTTGCGGCGGGACGTTTCGAATGTTACTGGGAAGAAGACGTCAAACCGTGGGACATGGCCGCGGGCCTGCTGATCGTCAAAGAAGCGGGCGGACGTCTGTGCAATTTTGACGGTAAAGAAGATTTGTTTGAAATTGTAAACGGCAGTTCGGTAATCGCTTCGAACGATTATCTGTTCAACACGTTTAAAAAACAACTTTTAAGCGTCTAAAGGAGATTTCTTTGTTAACACGATTTGCAAAAGCCGCGCTGATAAATGTTGTCACACTGTTGACGGCTCAGGCGGCTTTTGCTCAAATTACAATTAATCTGGACGTTTTAACCGAAGATTTCATTTCTAAAGACGCCATTACTTCCACCCCGGCAAATGAAAAGAAAGTCTCACCGGCGGCCACGGTAAAACAGCCGGACATCCAACAAAAGAAATCTTCTGCGGTAAAGGCTAAACCGGCGACAAAGCCCGTTGTAAAAAAAACACCCGCCCCGAAAAAACCGGCCAAGCCTTCATTTCAAAAAACGGCGAAACAACCCGTTAAAAAATATCAGATAAAAGAAACAACAAAAAAAGATGAACACGATCTGTTAAAACCTCGTGCAAATCCTGTTCCGAACGTTAAAGTTCTGGCTTCCGATGACAACACGAAACTGACGGAAGCAAAGACTGACGATACGATTGAAATTATACCGCCGAAACCGATCGAACCGAAAATTTCAAAGCATTTTCTGGAACAGGAACAATTAAAAAAACAAGAAACGGAGCAAGCGGAAGAAGAAAATGTCGCCGTCGAAAAAAACACACATTCCGATTTGCCACAAACTTCTTTACCGGTTAAAGACAGCTTTCTGACATTAAAACCGGATAACGGAACGACGCATCCTAAACCTAAAATGCTTTTATCCTCTTTCAAACAGGAAAAAGCGCAAAAACAGACACCGAGACCTAAGCCTGTTCAATTTTCCGTTTTTTATGTTTCTGGGAAACTGACACCGTCGGAACGTTCCGCCATATTGGCGAAAGAAATACCGACGGATTCAGCGACAAAGAAAGCGTTGGATCAAAAAAAGGAACTTTTGCATATTTTTGTGTTTGAAAACAAATCCAGCACTTTGACGGATGAAATGCAGACAGCGTTGGACAGCACGGCGGAAATGATGAAAAAGAATCGAAACAAACGCCTGCTTTTATATTCCTATAGCGCGGCGGATCCGTCCGATCCCGGCAAAGAACGACAGTATGCGTTGCGCAGAGCCTTGATGATTCGTTCGTACCTGACACAAAAAGGTATTCGCAGTCTGCGTATCGAAATGCGTTCTTTCGGACAAAAGGGAGCCGGCGATAAAATGCCTGACAGAACGGATATTTTAATTGAAGACAAATAGAAGGAATTAAGACATGGAATTACCTAATCGTTACGTAACACGCATGTTTTTATTTCTGATTTTGGTCGCCGGCGCATGTACCGTTTTGTTTCCGGCACTGGAAAACGCCTTTTTGACGAACCCACCTTTAAACGGTTTGATAATTTTGGTTTTTTTGTTCGGCGTCGTATTGAATTTCCATTCTGTTTTCGCTTTATACAAAGAAATTCGTTGGATTAAATCACCTGTTTTGTCTTTGGAAAACGCCGATTTGGAAAAGTTGCGCTTGCTTTCGCCGTTGGCTTTGGTTTTAAAAAACAATCAGGCAAAGGGAAATGCCGTTCTGTCACCGACAATTGCCAGAACAATTTTGGATTCCGTCGGCATGCGTTTGGAAGAAAGCCGAGATATTTCCAAATATCTGATCGGACTATCCACTTTTCTGGGATTATTGGGAACATTTTGGGGATTAATGGCTACTGTCGGCGCCGTTGCAGACGTTATCCGGTCTTTGAACGTTTCCGGCGAAGAAGCCACGCAGGCGTTTAATACGATAAAAAACAGTTTGGAATTGCCTTTATCCGGAATGGGAACCGCTTTTTCGTCTTCGCTTTTAGGGTTGGCGGGCGCTTTGATCGTAGGCTTTCTGGATCTGCAGGCCGGACGCGCTCAAAATAATTTTTATAACGGTCTGGATGAACATCTGGCATCGTTAACGCGTTATTCGTCGGCGGTAGGAAATCTGTCCGACGAATCCGTAACATCAAACGGAGCTTATGCCAACGCGTTACTGGAACAGGTTGTCGAAAGTCTGTCTGACATCCGCAGTCAGCTGCAAAAAACGGAAACCAAAACTCAAGAAAGCATTCAAACGGATATGGATATACTGCGTTTTATCAGCCGGATCGATCATAACGTCAACCAAATCGATAAACGTTCCGAAGCCAGACAGGAGACGTTGCTGCGCGAAGTGCGCGATTCATTTAAATTGTTGGTTCGCACCATTTCAGGGCAGGATAAATAACTGTTATGCGCCGTTTCCGAAATTCCAGCGGATATAATTTTTGGCCCAGTTTTGTTGATGCTTTATCAACATTATTGATCGTTGTTTTGTTTTTTTTGTTGCTGTTTGTATTGGCGCATTTTTTTATGGGACGAAATCTGGATACAAAAAATTCGGAAATCGGTCGACTGAATTCACAACTGCAAAATCTGAGTTTTGAATTATCCGCAGAACGCAAAACCAATCGCGACTTAGTCCTGAAAACGCAGGAATTAACGGAAGAATTAACCGGTATAAAAGACGAACAAACAAAAGCTTTGGCTCAAATCGCCTTATTGGAGCAGGACATTAAAGCGTTAAAGTTACGCAAACAGGAGTTGGAAAAAGAAACGGCGGAAAAAACAAAAGAGCTGACTTCCGAAAAGAAAATTTCACAGGAAGCAAAGGCTCATCTGGCTCTTTTTACCGCGCAAACGGAAAAATTAACAAAAGAATTGTCGCGTTTGGGAAATCTGTTGGATCAGGCAGAAAAGAAAGACAAAGAACAAAAAGCTCAAATCGCGGATTTAGGAAAAAAACTGAACAGGGCTTTGGCGGCAAAAGCGTCCGAGCTGGCGTCGTATCGTTCGGAATTTTTCGGGACTCTGCGCAAAGTCTTGCAAGACAGGGACGATATTCGAATCGAGGGGGACAGATTTGTTTTTCAATCAGAATTATTCTTTAAAAGCGGTTCCGCGTTTTTAGAAGATAAGGGAAAAAAACAATTAAACGTTCTGGCAAAAACGATCAAAGAATTGCAACGTAAAATTCCGACGAAAATTCAGTGGATATTACGCGTTGACGGACATACGGATAATGTGCCGATTCACAACGAACTGTATGCGTCGAACTGGCAGCTGTCGGCGAATCGGGCGATCGCCGTCGTTCAGTACCTGATTGATCAAGGAGTTCCCGCCCGTTATCTGGTTGCAGCCGGATTTGGCGAATATCAACCTATAGACCGAAAAAACACAGAGGCGGCTCGCCGCAAAAATCGGCGGATAGAATTTAAATTGACGGAAAGGTAACTTTTTGCCTTTTTTACGGTAAATACACTTGAAAAGCCGAAACTTTTAGAGTATAGAGAAAAAACTTATTGATTGTCTGGAGCTGAAGTTATGAAAAAAGATATTCATCCGAATTACCATGAAATCACCGTGGTTATGACAGACGGAACAGAATTTAAGACCCGTTCGACAATGGGCAAAGAAGGCGACACGATTCGTTTGGATATTGACCCGTTGGCTCATCCTGCGTGGACGGGTGTTTACCGTTTGGTTGACAGCGGCGGTCAGTTGGCGAAATACAACAAACGTTTCGCTGCATTCACAAGCAAAAAGTAATTTTTGCCAAGGTTTTCAAAACGGCTTTTGTTTATCAAAAGCCGTTTTTTTTATAACAAACTTTTCCTATCAATTTGTTGCAGATAACTATATTTTTACTGTTTTTTTATAAAAGCTCTATGTAATATACAAAAAAACGCATTTTATGGAAAAGTTTCGTGTCCGGAATAGTTCATTACGAAGTTTATGTTTATCAAAGCGGTGCTTGGGATCTGTTGGGACGATACCCTTCGGAACAACGGGCAAAAGCGGTTGAATATGCAAAAAATATTGAAAAAGCAGAAAGGAAACCGACCAAGGTCGTCCGCGAAACATATGATTTAGACACCCAAACTTTTCAAGAAGCATTGGTCTATCTCAGCGAAATACAAAAGCCGCAGGCCAGAAAGTCTTCACCTTATGAAAACAGCGTTATTCCGACAACCATCAAACATGAAAAACAGAAAAAAGCCAACATAACCGAAGGCGTTATCATGATTTTTCTGGCGATCATCTTTTCCATGGTGATCGCGGGGCTGGTTACGGCGATCGCTTTGCGCGTCATGTCATCAGCAGGTTTCAGTTCGCAAGATATTTCCGGACAATTTATCTTAGGAATGTTTACGTTCTTTTTCCTGATTATTTCCATTCCGACCGCCATCAAATGGGTCAACTGGGACAATTTACTGGGAGAAAACGAAAAAGCATCCGAAAATTTGTCATCGCTGTATCCGGCAGCACAGAATGACACTCAACATACGCATCGCGATCTGTATGAAATCGAACATAATAATGAAGATAACAAATCCGATACATTTATTTCTAAAATAGTCAGAAGATTCTTTGATGTTTTCGATATTCTAATGGGCAGGAAACCGTTATGGCAACGCTTGGAAGAAGCCAAAGCGGCTGCAGAGGCAGAAGAAAAAAAGAAAGAGGAAGATGCGGAAAACGCCACTGAAGAGGAACGGAAACAAGCGGAAGAAAAAGAAGAAAAAGGCGTAGAACTTCCGCCGGAAAGTCTCGATAATGAAGAGGAGAAAAATCCGAATCCGCCTGAGATGACTGATGCGGATGACGTGAGTTCAAAAGAAAACGACAACGTTTTAGAAACATCTAAATCCGATCGCACAACCATTCCTGCCGAACTGGAAAAAGAGTATTTGAAATTAACGGCATTCCTATCCGTTATTTTGCGTGTACTGCAGGAAAAAAACACACTGTTAAACACATACGCCCGTTTCGGTATCGAATTGTTTTTAGCCGGAGCCTGTGAACAATTGTGCCATCAAAAATCTTTATCAAAACAACAAAACAGAACAATGTTGTCCGCTTTGCTGGAATTATTGGGACGAGCCCCGACTTTGGCTGATTTGTTTTATGATAAAATCGAAGAATACATGTTGGAATCCAAGTATTTGCCCGTTATAGAAAGCGGTGCAAAAGGCATGGACATTTATTTAAACAACAAATCTTCCCCCGAATTAATCAGTTTGATTCAGGTCACAATGACAAACTGGTTAAATCCGGGTAAAAAAGACATTGTAACATCCGGCATATATACGATTATGTTTACGGATATTGTTTCTTCAACCCATATGACACAAACACTGGGGGATCGACTGGCCCAACAACTGATCCACAGGCACAACACGATCGTCAGACAGGCATTAAACACCTGCGGCGGTGAAGAAATCAAACAAACCGGCGACGGCATTATGGCATCCTTTATGTGGGCGTCCAATGCGATTGACGCGGCGATTGCCATTCAAAAAGCCGTCAACCTGTATAATCGTGAATCCCCCACGGTTCCTTTGGAAATTCGAATCGGTTTAAATGCGGGGGAACCCATTGTGGAAGACAATGATTTGTTCGGACTGACAGTTCAAATCGCATCACGCGTATGCGCCGAAGCCGATAAAGATCAAATTTATGTATCTTCCGTTGTCAAAGATCTGTCCGCCGGTAAAAATTATATTTTTAAATCTTTGGGGAATTTTAATTTAAAGGGTATCGACGCGCCGCAATCTCTTTATGAAGTGATTTGGAACGCCCCCTCCCCCTCGAAAAAGGAACCTCAAAAAGAGCCGGCTCAAGACGAAGAACCGCCCAAAGAAAAATCTCTTTCGGAGAACTTGCCCGAGTTGTAATGCCTTTTTTTTGATTTTTAAAAAAAATTGTGCTAAAGTAAGTAGAAGTAGGAAGAATTCCTAAAATATACAGACAAGAAGCGAGGGCGACAATGGTCTCAAAAGTTCTGGATGCGGGGACGACATCAACAAATATAAAATCTTGGCAAAAAACGACATCGGATACATATGCCGACACCATTCGCACTGCTCGTGATATGGGACAAGCGCGTTTAAACTATTCACGTTTAAACATGGTCACGACGTTATCCGAAAACGAAAAAGAAGATTGGTTTTCTTTTACGACGACGTCTCGCGGAAAATTGCGTTTAACCGCGATAAATTTATCCGAAGCAAGTAAAGAACAGAGCGAAACAACCGCCACGGATGAATTGGAAGCTGCCGTAAATAACGCGGAAAAAGCCATTGAACAGTTCAGAGGTCAGGGATTAAAAGTCGAAGTTTATCAGTACATTCATAATCGTCAAACCTTGATCGCAACAAACGAAGAAGGAAAAGGCAATCAAACCGAAGCGTTTGAACAACTGATGCGAGGCGAATATCAGGTAAAACAAAGCGGCACATCGACCTTTTACGTTCACGTCACGACAAAAGACGGCGAGCCCGTATCGGAGGATACCTTGTACGCTCTGCAGGTTCAGCTGGGCGACAAATACGAACACGATTACGTTACGCAGGAACAAACCGTTGATCATACAAACATGACCGAAGGGGATATCGCGTTGGCCGAAGCTCAGGAAGCTCTGGGATCGACGATGGTCAGCAGCAGTGTTTTAGCGGCTCAAGGCGCTTGCGATCTTTTGGCTGCCGGATATACCAATATGGCAACGTTAGCCGCCGGCAAAAATGACAATGCCGCCAGCAGAATTTTAAGTTTGCTGGTATAAAAAAGCCCTCAAAAGAGGGCTTTTTTTATACCTTCTTTTTCGATTTTTTATAAAATGTTTCCTGTAACGGCAACGACGTTCTGAATTGGCCGTCCAAACGGTAATAAGCATGCGCACATGCCGGCGCCGTCGGAATAGCCGCCAACTCACCGCATCCCTTCGCTCCGAAAGCGTGTTCGTTTTTCTGCGGGGATTCACACAAAATCACCTGCATTTCGGGAGCATCCGTCGAACGCATCAAGCCGAGCGTTCCCAACTTTTCCTTCGGATAACCGTTTTCCGTGCGAAAATCTTCAGTCAAAGCAAAGCCCAATCCCATAACGATACCGCCTTCGATTTGCCCTTCAACCGATTGAATATTCACTGGCGTTCCGACATCATACGCAGCGACGACTTTCCGAACCTTGCCCGTTTCATCCAAAATAACCACTTGCACCCCGTAACCGTACGTCACGTGGCTGACAGGATTCTTTTTATCCGACCCCAAAGTGTCCGTCGGCGGTGCAAATTCGGCAAAAAACTCACGGCCATCCAAATCGGCAAGCGTCTTGCCGGCATCCAGTTCGGCTTTTAACAAAACGGATGCCCGCCGTGTCGCTTCTCCGGTCAAAACCGTTTGACGCGAAGCCGTCGTCGTACCCGCATTCGGCGTACGCGTCGTATCGGGAGATTCATGAACAACAACCGCCGGAGCCACTCCCGTCTGCGCACAAACAATAGTCGCGCACATCGTTGCCAATCCCTGTCCGATACACGCGGCAGACGTACGAATATGAACTTTACCGTTTTCAATCGACAGCAAACAACGCCCGACGTCATTCAATCCCATACCGACGCCGGAGTTTTTAAATCCGCAGGCAATTCCGGCATAAGGCGATGAATCATAAACTTCTTTAACAGCTTCCAAACACTCAGCCAGCGTCACGCTTTGATCGGCAATCTGCCCGTTCGGCAATTCCTGCCCCGGACGGATTGCGTTTCTGTAACGAATTTCCCACGGTGTAATACCGACCATTTCCGCTAACAGATTCAAGTTGTTTTCCATCGCAAAACAGCTTTGCGTCACACCGAAACCGCGAAAAGCGCCCGCAACGACATTATTTGTATAAACGGCCGTCCCTTCGATATCGACATTATGGAAATTATACGGCCCCGCGGCATGGGTGCACGTACGGTGCAGTACCGGAGCCCCCAAAGACGCATACGCTCCCGTATCTGTAAAAACCTTTCCTTTTAAGGCCGTCAAAATGCCGTTTTCGTCACAAGCCGTCGTTATTTCCAATTCCATCGGATGACGTTTGGGATGATAATCCAAACTTTCCTGACGCGAAAATTTTATCTTAACGGGCTTTTTGGTCACCCACGCCATCAGTGCGGCGTGATGTTGTACGCTCATATCTTCTTTACCGCCGAAACCGCCGCCGACCAACTGCGAATGGATATGTACCTTTTCGGGGTTCAGCTTTAACATTGCCGCGATTTCGCGCTGATCGTCATAAACGGATTGAGATCCCGTATATACCAACAATCCGTCCTCGCCTTCGGGCAAAGCAACGGCGCATTCGGGTTCCATAAAAGCATGATCCTGCAACGGGGTCGAATACTTGCGCGTGACGACATACTTGGCATTTTTAATCGCTTCGTCCGCATTGCCGCGCTTTAATTCCGCCCGCGACATAATATTGCCGTTTTCGTGCAACTTCGGCGCATCGGGGGCTAAAGCCGCTTCGATCGTCGTCACGGCGGGCAATTCTTCAAAATCGACTTCTACCAAACCGACGACCTCGTCCAAAACCTCTTTTTTCGTTACGGCGACCAATGCGACCGCATCGCCGACATAACGCGTATTGTCCCCTTCGGCGATCATGACATCCCAGTCCGTAAAAATATGACCGTGTTTATTAAAAGGAACGTCTTTCGCCGTTAAGACGCGGACGCAATCGGGATGGGCGACTGCTTTGGAAACATCGATTTTCTTCACCAAAGCGCGGGGAAATTTCGAACGCACGGCCTTGGCATACAGCATGCCTTCAAAAACCAAATCATCCGTATAAAGCCCTGTTCCGTTAACCTTTTCCGCCGCATCCAAACGTTTGAAACGTTGTGATAATCCCAACTTTTCGGGATCGGCGGGAACGGGTTTGTTTTCACGAAAATATTCAGCGGCCATTAAAATCGCTTCTTCGATTTTTTTATACCCCGTACAACGGCAGATATTTCCGCGAATGGCTTTTTTAACGTCTTCGGGCGACGGGGTCGGATTGGAATCGATCAACGCCTTGCCGCACATAATCATTCCGGGAATGCAAAATCCGCATTGCACGGCACCAGCTTCGGCAAAGCAATGTTCGAAAACTTCTTTTTCATGCGGGGACAATCCCTCAATCGTAACGACTTTCTTACCGACGAATTTAGAAACCTTTTGCACGCACGCTTTAACGGCCTTGCCGTCGACAATGATCGTACACGTACCGCAGACGCCTTGAGAACAGCCGTCCTTCGCCGCCGTCAAACGCAAATCGTCGCGCAATAATGATAACAGGGTTTTGTCTTCTTCAACCGTAACGGTTTTTCCGTTGATATCCAGCGTAAACAAAGAACTATCCTTTCTTGTGAAAAAAGCTTTTTTTCAAGTGTATTATAAGGCAAAAAATTATGCCATTACATTTTCATAAAAAAGCGCTCCGCCGACATTATCGGCAGAGCGCCGGGTTTAATCAAAAAAATCAGAATCTGAAATCGCGTTCGCCTTGGGCGATATGATCCAAATGATCTTCGCAAACCGTTCTGACTTTGGGATTTGTAATATTGCTCAACTCACGTTTAATCAGCTCGTAACCGACTTTTTTCGTTTCGGGCGAAGCGTAATCCTCCAAATATTCCTTCAACGTCATCAAAGCGTTCGGATGGCAGCAATTCAATATCTGTTTGGATTTGCACAAATCCATAAAGCGGTCGCCCGTGCGCCCCGCCCGATAACAAGCCGTACAGAAACTGGGAATATAGTTCATATCCATCAGCCATTTGATAACTTCGTCCAACGTCCGCGTATCCGCGCGATCAAACTGCGCCGTTTCCGTTTCGCGCACGACATACCCCCCGACAGACGTTGAAGATGCGCCGCTGATCTGCGAAATTCCCAAATGCAACGCGCGTTCACGCATGCGCTGACTTTCGCGGGTGGAAATAATCATACCGGTATAAGGCGTCGACACACGAATACACGCGATGATTTTAGCAAAAATATCATCCGGCAACGCGTCTTTGAAAGAATTGGGATCGATATCGTCGGCAGGACAAATGCGCGGCACGGAAATCGTATGCGGACCGACGCCATGAACGGCTTCCAAATGTTCGGCGTGCATCAACAAACCGGCAAACTCGTAAGCGTAATTTTCCAAACCGTACAAAACGCCCAAGCCGACATCGTCAATACCGCCCTGCATTGCGCGGTCCATCGCTTCGGTATGATAGGCGTAATCATGTTTCGGGCCCGTCGGATGCAGACGTTCGTAAGATTCTTTATTGTACGTTTCCTGAAACAGGATATACGTTCCTATTCCCGCTTCTTGCAATTTACGGTAATTTTCAACCGTCGTCGCGGCAATATTGACGTTAACGCGGCGAATGGCGCCGTTTTTATGCTTGATCGAATAAATCGTCTTAATGCTTTCCAATATGTATTCGATCGGATTGTTGACGGGATCTTCGCCGGCTTCCAAAGCCAGACGTTTATGCCCCATGTCCTGCAAAGCGATAACTTCCGCACGAATTTGTTCCTGCGTCAGTTTTTTGCGCGGAATACGCTTGTTTTTAACGTGATAAGGACAATAAACGCATCCGTTCACACAATAATTCGACAGATACAACGGTGCAAATAAAACGATACGGTTACCGTAAAAATCTTTTTTGAGCTGCTCTGCCAGTTGGAAAATCCGTTCGTTTCTGTCCGGTAAATCACATGCCAGCAAAACAGAAGCCTCGCGATGGTTCAATCCTTTCCACAACTCCGCTTTGGCTATGATCTGATCAATCAATTCCGCGTTATGTTTGTTTTGTTCGGCATAAGCCAAAGTGTCCGTAATTTCGTCATGGCTGATAAATTCTTCGGCTTTCAAAGACTTCGGATCATACATTTTAAACTCTCCTTTTGGGGCAGGAAAAATTCCTTTTCCGTCAGTTGTTATTTGGAATACACGGTTTTCGTCGATACGCCGTCAAGTTGTCCCAGCTTGCCCGACAAAGCGCTGATGACGTCTTGCGGTGCGTCCAAAGCCACGCTGATGATGCTTATTTCCCGCTTATGATACGGGATTCCCATACGCCCGATGATATACGCGCTGTAATCATGCAACAGCGTATTCAAAGACATGACGGAATCAGGATTTTCGACAACGATGCCGATCAAGGCCACTCTTGTATCCATTTGTTTTCCTTTCTTGTGCCGCAGAAAACTCTTAGGCGTCAGAATACATTGATAATATAAGAAAATTACCGAAAACTGCAATTTCTTTTTCAATCGGCTTGCAGTATCTTTACGGTCAGGGTAAAACTTAGACTAAAGTTTTATAAAGAAGGAAACGGCTATGAACTTCAGATACATTTTAACCGCTTTTCTTTGTCTGGGATTCTGCACTGCGGCACAGGCACAGGAAACGAACACATCCTCTCCGTCGACATTAAAGGCGGAATTCCGTCGAATCGGATTGGAATTATCATCGACGAACATCTCTCATGCCAAAGAATATAAAAATTCTCCCGTCACGCAATTAAGCACGGACAGCCAAACCGTTGTCAAAGGCGTGTTTGATTTCTTGCTGGAATATAACCGCGACAACATGCGCTGGAACAATACGATCTATGCCGAATACGGCGAAACAAAAGTCAAACCCGTCGATGAACCCGCCGAAACGAATGAAACGGCGGATAAAATCGTGTTTTCCACGGATTATGCGCACAAGATGTTCAAATTTAAAAACATCGATTTCGGTCCGATGGCGCTCGCCGAATATCAAACGGAATTTACGGCGAACGGTGATGCCCCCAGATCAAAAGTTTTACGGGGGAAAGCCGGATTGAAACTGTTTAACGGATCCGTCATCAAAGACCTATACATCGTAGGCGTCGGGGAATACGACATGACATACAGCAACGAACACGTCAGCAAATCCGCGGGCGAAATCGGTTGGAGAATCGAAGACAAACCCCGCGACGGCGTTACATATTCCACCGACGGTTACTACAGACGGTATTTTTCGTACAGCCGTTACGTCGGTACGGATTTAAAATACGATCTGAATTTAACCGCCCGTATGGATGTAAACGTTTCCGACACTTTGACGTTCGGTCCTTATTTGTCATACCGTTATGCCAAATCACGCGAAGCCGACGTCGCCGGATCGAATTTCACGATCGGCGTTTCCTTTTCCTACAAAGACCTGTTCAACCTGAAATAAGGAATTTCTTTCATGCTGAAAAACATCTTTTCCGAATTTAAAAAATTTGCCATGCGCGGCAACGTCATGGACATGGCTGTCGGTATCATTATCGGTGCGGCTTTTACCAAAATCGTGGATTCTCTGGTCAAAGACATATTAATGCCGCCTTTGGGATTAATTCTGGGCAAGATCGACTTCGCCAATCTGTTTTTCGTGTTAAAAGACGGAAAGACGGCGGCTCCGTACGCATCGCTCGACGCGGCCAAGGCTGCCGGTGCAGTCACGTGGAACGTCGGATTTTTCATCAATGCGGTAATCAGCTTCGTCATCGTCGCTTTTGCCGTTTTTCTGTTGGTCAAAGCGATGAATGCGTTGCAGGAAAAATTTGACAACGACGCCAAAGAAGAAGAAAAAGCGGCCGAACCGGCGACAAAACAATGCCCGTATTGTTGCTCCGACATTCCGGTAAAGGCCGTTAAATGTCCGCATTGCACGGCGGATTTGGAAGAAAAAAAATAAGGATTCTTCCTCTTGATCAGAATATCCAACGTCAAATTCAATCCGAAAAACATTCCCGAAGACTTTAAAGCGTATATTGAAGAACTGACGGGATTTCGGAATATCGTTTCCTTTCAGATCGTCAAAAAATCGATTGACGCCCGCAGAAAGGAAAATTTGAGTGTTCAATATGCTTTTGATGTGACGTTGAACGGTGACGAACATCAGGCCGTCGCCGACTGTCCGTACAAAGATGTCGTCGTTTTGCCGCCGCAGGAACCGTATCCGGCAATATCCGCGTGGAAACCGATGCAAAAAAATCGGCCGATCGTCGTCGGAACGGGGCCGGCCGGATTAATGGCGGGGCTTGCTCTGGCGCAAGCGGGGGCAAAACCGATATTGCTGGAACGCGGCAAAACCGTTTCCGATCGACGCAAAGACGTGAAGCGTTTTTGGGAAACGGGCGAACTGAACGAAAATTCAAATGTTCAATTCGGCGAAGGCGGCGCGGGTACTTTTTCCGACGGCAAGCTGACCACGGGCATAAAAAAAGACTGTTGGACACGAAAAGTGTTGGAAGAATTCATCGCGGCCGGCGCCCCCGAAGAAATCATGTATCTGGGCAAACCCCATATCGGCACGGACAAACTGTCCCTTATGGTTGGCAACCTGCGTCAAAAAATTTTATCCTTGGGCGGGGAATACCGCTTTGAAACACGGCTGACGGACATCATCGTCCGAAAAGGGCGACTGGTCGGCGTACAGGTCGCAAACGCCGACGGCGTCATCGAAGAAATCGCCGCCGACAATGTTATTTTCGCCGTCGGGCACAGCGCGCGCGACACCTTTGAAATGCTTCACCGTCGAGGCATACAAATGATGCAAAAACCTTTTTCGGTCGGCGCGCGTATCGAACATCCGCAAAAATTCATCAATAAAAGCCAATACGGGATCGTCAATCCCGCCTCTGTTTTAGGCGCCGCCGATTATAAACTGGCCGTTCATATGAACAACGGCCGATCGCTTTATACTTTTTGCATGTGCCCCGGTGGAACGGTTGTCGCCGCCGCTTCCGAAACGGGGCGCTTAGTCACCAACGGTATGAGCGAATACGCTCGCGACAAAGAAAACGCCAACAGCGCTTTGTTGGTTGACGTCACGCCGTCGGATTTCGAATCGGACCATCCGTTGGCGGGCGTCGAGTTTCAGCGCAGAATAGAAGAAAAAGCTTTTAAGGCGGGCGGAGGAAAATTCCGCGCTCCCGTTCAGCGCGTCATTGACTTTTTACGCGATAAGGAAACCGTCAAATTCGGTGAAGTGCGGCCGTCTTATCTGCCGGGAACGGAAATGGCTGATATGCGAGCCGTTCTACCCGTATTTGTCATCGAAACGATGAAAGAGGGGTTAAAAAAACTGGATCATAAAATCCGTTCTTTTTGCGAACACGACGCCATTTTAACCGCCGCCGAAACCAGAACGTCTTCACCCGTCAGAATAATCCGGAATCCCGAAACGCTACAAAGCGTCAGCGTTGAAGGACTTTATCCCTGCGGCGAAGGAGCCGGCTATGCCGGCGGCATCATGTCCGCCGCCGTCGACGGATTGAAATGCGCCCATAAAATACTGACCCTAAACGGATAACAAACAACGGTTGCTTTCCCTCAGATAAAGTTTTATTCTGACCCCGCTTTGAATTAAAGGAGCTTCGGCATGAAAGAATTTCAAAAATCTTTGCGTTTAAACGGTGTGCATTACGAAATTCGCGGTCCCGTATTAAAGGCCGCCAATCAGCTGGAAGAAGCCGGTTACAAAATCCTGAAATTAAATATCGGCAATCCGGCGGTATTCGATTTAAACGCGCCTGAAGAAATCATCAAAGACGTAATTCTAAACATGCCGTTTTCCGACGGTTATTCGGATTCGAAAGGAATCTTTCCCGCCCGCAAAGCCGTCATGCATTATTGTCAGCAAAAAAATATCGACGGCGTTCAGATCAACGATATTTATCTGGGCAACGGCGTGTCGGATTTGATTATGCTGAGCATGGAAGCTTTTTTAAATACCGGCGATGAAATTCTGGTTCCCTCCCCCGATTACCCGCTTTGGACGGCGGCGATTTGTCTGGCGGGCGGAACCCCCGTGCATTACATGTGCGACGAAGAATCCGACTGGTATCCCGATTTGGCCGATATCGAAAGCAAAATCACGCCAAAAACAAAAGGTATCGTCATTATTAATCCGAACAATCCGACCGGAGCGGTTTATCCCAAGGAAATTCTGGAAAAACTGGCGGCATTGGCGGAACGCCATAAACTGGCCGTATTCTGTGACGAAATCTATGACAAAATTTTATATGACGGCGCCGTGCATATTTCTTTGGCGTCCATGATCAAGGATACGTTCTGCATCACGTATAACGGCGTATCTAAAAACTATCGCGCCTGCGGTTTCCGCGCGGCATGGATGGTATTAAGCGGCAACAAAAAAATGGCCGAGGATTATATTGACGGTCTGGATTTATTGGCAAACATGCGCCTGTGTTCCAACGTCCCCGGACAGTATGCCATTCAAACAGCTTTGGGCGGCTATCAAAGCATTAACGATTTGGTCAAACCGGGCGGCAGATTGTACGAACAGCGCACTTTGTGTCACAAGCTGTTAAACGACATTCCGGGAATTTCATGCGTCAAAGCCATGGGCGCGTTGTATATGTTCCCGAAAATCGACACGGCAAAATTCAACATCTACGACGATCAAAAATTCATTTTGGATTTATTGATGGAAAAACGCATTTTATTGGTCAACGGAACCGGTTTCAACTGGAAAAAGCCGGACCATTTCCGCGTCGTTTTCCTGCCAAGAACGGACGATCTGGAAAAAGCGTTAAAGCGATTAAAAGACTTTCTGGCAACGTACAGGCAAGAATAAAAAACAAAAACGCTTCCGGAACGGGAAGCGTTTTTTATCCCCCTATACCGAATGGACATCGGGGAACGTAACCCTGTAGAGATATTGATTTTTCCCCTTTCGCTTTTACCATTAAAATCGGAAAAGGAGAAAAATCATGACTAAAATTGTTTATTTCAATGCTTCTGAAATTACGCGTGATTATTATAAAAACAATCCCTTGCCGATTGATGCCGAAATTGTCTTTATTGAAAAAAGTCCCGCCGATCTGACGGCGGACGAAATAAAAGAAACCGCCGATGCCGACGTTATTTCCGTATTCGTTCATGCCGTCGATGTCGGAGCAAAGGTGTTATCGCGGTTTACAAACTTAAAACTGATCGCATTACGTTCAACCGGTTATAACAATATTGATTCAAACTACTGCCGCGAACATCATATCGAAGTCGTAAACGTCCCCGGATACGGCGATTCCACTGTTGCCGAATTCACGTTCGGACTGTTAATCGACGTCACCAGAAAAATCAGCCGATCCTTTCGCGCCGTTCAGGAAGCGCACGTAGATACGGAACATTATTTGGGATTCGATTTAAAGGACAGAACCATCGGGCTGATCGGAATCGGCGCGATCGGCAGATACGTAGCTAAAATCGCTAAAAGTTTCGATATGGAAATCATCGCTTTCGATCCCTATCCCAATCCAGAATTCGCCGAAGAATACGGATTTACATACGTCGATTTGAATGATTTGTTTTCAACGGCCGATATTATCTCATTGCATTGCCCGTTGACAAAAGAAAACTACCACCTGTTGGATGAAGACGCTTTCACCCGCATGAAAAAAGGCGTCGTCATCATCAACACGGCCCGCGGAGAATTGATCGATACGGCGGCTTTGTTCAAAGCTTTATCTTCCGGAAAAGTGTACGGTGCGGGGCTGGATGTTTTGGAATACGAATCCGAATTGATCCACGACGATTTATATTTATCCGGATTAAACCGTCGGGAATCGGATTCAATTTTAAGATCTTTGATTAATCTGCGAATGCTGCAGTTAAAAAACGTTATCATCACGCCGCACGTCGCGTTTAATTCGATTGACGCCGTTCATCGGATTTTAAAAACGGCAAATAACAATATCGTATCTTTTTTAAACGGCAAAACAATCAATTCCGTTTTGAATAAATAAAAGAAGCTCCCCGATCCGGGGAGACTTTCTTTTTATTATAACGCCATTTCAACGTTGATTTTAACGGAATACGCTTTATCGGTTTTATTTTGATCCGTTTCGTCTGGGAAAGTATATCCCGCCGCCGCGCCGATTGACAAAGAATCGTTCGCGTCAAAAGACGCTTCGCCGGAAACGGAGCGGGGCTTGTTTTTAAATTCTTTTACCTGATTCCACTTTTCCGCATCGTCGACAGATGCTTTTTTGACAGGGACAGGCCGTTTTTCAAATTCCTTTTCATCGTTCAGAATTTTTTTCGCATCCTGAAAAGAATCGTTTTGAGCCAGCTGAGTTAAGACGGAAAAATCCATCGCCAAAACAAACGGCTTTTCAAAACCGCTTGCATCGGCGCGACCGATCGCCGCCAAAAACAACAAAACAGAACACAGAAACAATTTCACGATGGACAACCCTTCAGCACAGGTATTTTTACCGTCTGTTTAAAAGAGTAGGACTCTTTTTCATAAAAAGCGAATAACTTATTGTTTCTGATTATTACACAGCGTAAGGAACTCGTCTTCGGAAAGGATGGTCACACCTAATTCCTGCGCCTTTTTCGCTTTGGATCCAGCATCCGCGCCCAAAACGACATAGTCCGTTTTTTTGGAAACGGAACCGGCGACTTTTGCCCCGACGGCCAACGCTTTGGCTTTTGCTTCACTTCGTGTCAAAGTCGGCAAAGTCCCCGTAAAAACAACCGTTTTACCCGCCAACGGATGATCGTTCCGCGCCAAAGGTTCAAAATCATAAACCGTAATCAAATCCAACAGCCGCAACACTTCAAAACGGTTATGTTCTTCGACGAAGAAATCCAATAATTCCTGAGCGACAACCGCCCCGATGCTTTCAATCGCCGTCAATTCCCGATAGGCCTCGGATTCTTTTTCCTGTGCCAATTCCGCTTGCGCCATCAGTTCGGACATACTCAGATAATGTCCGGCCAACAGTCTGGCCGTCGCTTGTCCGATCTGCGGTATTCCGAGCGCGAATAAAAACTTATCCAATCCGACACCGTTCCGCACTTTTTCAATCGAGGCAAAAAGATTATCCGCAGATTTATCCCCCCAACCTTCCAACCGACGGATTTCGTCACCGTGGAACGTTTCCAATTCAAAAATATCGCCCGGCGTTTTTATCCATCCGCGTTCAAAAAAGAACAACACGTTTTTGGCCCCGAGCCCTTCTATGTTTAATGCGTCGCGGGAAACAAAATGCTTTAATTTTTCAACTGCTTGCGCCGGACAAATCAACCCGCCCGAACAGCGTTGCGCGGCCTGATCTTCGTCACGCACGACATGCGACCCGCACACGGGACATTGCGTCGGGAAAACAAACGGAGCCGAATCCGCCGGACGTTTTTCAAAAACAACCCGCACGATCTGCGGAATAACATCGCCGGCACGTTGAACAATGACGGAATCTCCGACACGGATGTCTTTGCGCCGGATTTCATCTTCGTTATGCAACGTCGCATGCGATACCATCACCCCGCCGACATTGATCGGTTCCAAATCGGCAACCGGAGTCAACACGCCCGTTCGTCCGACCTGAACACGAATATTTTTTAAAACCGTCTGCGCCTGTTCCGCCGGAAATTTATGCGCCGTGGCCCAACGCGGCGAACGCGCGACAAACCCCAAACGTTCCTGATAATCACGCCGATTGACTTTATATACGGCGCCGTCAATGTCATATGCCAACCCCGAACGGCGTTCCCCCAAGCTTTTAAAATAGCCGGCTATTTCATCGGCAGAACGGCATAACCTGTTTTCGGAATTAACGGGAAAGCCCCATTCTTTGATTTTGTTTAAAAATTCGGCATGAGAAGTCCATTTTTCTTCGGATACTTCGCCGAACGCATACCCGAACAAAGACAAACGACGACGACGCGTAATCGACGGATCCAACTGACGCAAAGAGCCCGCCGCGGCATTGCGCGGATTGGCAAATGTTTTTTTGCCAACGGATTGCTGCATTTGATTCAAGGCGAAAAAGTCAGCCTTGTTCATAAACACTTCGCCCCTGATTTCCAGACGTTCCGGAATATCGTTTCCGTTTAACATCATCGGCAAATCATCAATCGCTTTTAAATTTTCGGTAATGTCTTCACCGACGGCTCCGTCACCGCGGGTGGCACCGCGGACAAAAGCGCCGTTGACATACAAAGCGGAAAAAGACAGACCGTCCAGCTTCGGTTCCGCCATAAAATCCAACGGATCCGTCTCCGACAGCCCTAAAAAACGCCGAATGCGGTCAATAAATTCATAGATGTCTTCGTTTGTGAAAATATTTGCCAAAGACAGCATCGGCACACCGTGAACGACTTTTTCAAAATCATCCGAAGCCTTTGCCCCGACACGTCCGGAAGGCGAATCATCCCGAATTAAATGCGGAAAATGCTTTTCTATTTCTTCGTTACGGCGTTTTAACGCGTCATATTCGGCATCCGTCATCAAAGGCGCATCGTTTTGATAATACGCCCGATCAAGATCAGCCATCGTTTTGGCAAGCCATGCGAGTTCGGCGGCGGCTTCCAATTCGGTCAGTTCGGCGGCGGGAATTTGCGTCATGCGGTTTTACCTCCGTTTTTCAACAATTCGTCCGCTGCCGCGCGCGAAGCATCCGTTATCCGTACCCCCGCCAACATACGAGCGATTTCCTCACGCCGTTCACCATCGTTCAGTTCGACAACCGCGGTTAAAACTTTTCCCTGTTCGACTTCGGATTTTTCAACGCGGAAGTGATGCCTCCCGAACGAAGCCACCTGCGGCGAATGTGTAATCGTCAAAACCTGACAATCCTGATTTGCCAATCGCGCCAAACGTTCACCTACGGCCGTCGCCGTCGCTCCGCCGATTGCGGCGTCCACTTCGTCGAAAATCAACGTCGGAATTTTTTCCGCTGCGGCCAAATTCACTTTTAAAGCCAACATAAATCGCGCCAATTCCCCGCCGGAAGCGATTTTTGCAATCGGCGCCGTCGGAACTCCCGCATTCGTGGAAGCTGTAAAGACCACCTTATCCAACCCCTGTTCATTCCACAAACTTTCCGGCATCGGATCGATCTGCGTTTTAAATACGGCTTTATCCAACTTTAAGGGGGGCAATTCTTCGGCCACGGCCGTATCCAATCTTTCAGCCGTTTTCATTCTGGCTACGGACAATTGACGCGCTGTTTCCAGATATTCCAAACGTAAGTTCTCCTCTTCTTTTGCCAAAAGAATCAGATTTTCCCCGCCTTTTTCAAGACCGGCCAAACGACGTTCAAAATCCGTCAATAAATCGGGCAGTTCGTCTGCCGTTACCTGATGTTTGCGCGCCAACGCCCGCAAAGCGAACAAACGTTCTTCAACGGCTTCCTGAGCTCTGGGATCGAAATCCAATTCATCGCAGTATGTTTCGACCAAAGCGGCGTTTTCATTTAATTCCGCCATAATCCGGCCAAAAGAATCAATGACCGCATCAAATCGTCCTTCACTGTAACGCGATAAATTTTCCAGCTGACGCTGCGCCTGACGCAAAGCTTTGTCCAGACCTTCATCCGATAAAGCGGCACGCGCACAGTTCAAGCCTTCCGCTATTTTTTCGGCGTTCATCATCAAAGCACGGCGATCGGCCAATTCCTTTTCTTCGCCGGGAAAAGGATTAAAACGCGCCAATTCGTCAACGGAATGGCGCAAGAAATCTTCTTCGGCCTGCGCCTTTGCCAAATCTTCCTGCACAGATTGTTTTTCAGCGATTTTATTCTGCCAAGTCCGATATGCCTCGGCCGTTCTTTGTTTCAATTTTTCCAATCCGCCGTAAGAATCCAGAACGTCACGATGCGTCGCCGTATTCAACAGTCCGTGCGTTGCGAATTGTCCGTGAATTTCAATCAACAAATCGCCGACCTGACGCAACAAAGCCGCGCTGACCGATTGATCGTTAATAAAGGCGCGCCCTTTCCCGTCAGAAGAAACGACACGACGCAAAAACAGAGGTTCCTCCTGTTCGAAATTGATCCCTTGTTCGCTTAAAAGGTTAAATACGGCATGATTCTCGGGCAAAATAAATTCAGCGCCGACGGATAACTGCTTCGCCCCGTGACGAACCAAAGAACTGTCGGAACGAGCCCCCGTCGCCAAAGCAAGAGAATCCAACAGAATCGATTTACCCGCCCCAGTTTCGCCGGTAAACGCACTCAGTCCATCGGCAAAATCCAAATCCAGTTTTTCGATCAAAACAACATCACGAATGGACAAACGTGACAACATACGGGCAGCCTCTTTTATTCTTTGGCGATACTATCGGGAACATGCTGTTTCATCAAAGCATACGCCCTTTCATACCACGGACTTGACGGATAATTATGCCCCAAAACCGCGGCGCTTTTTTGCGCTTCAACATCCAATCCCAAAATCAGATACGTTTCCGTCAAGCGATATAACGCTTCTTGGACATGGCGCGTTGTCTGATAATTCCGGACAACTTCCGCAAACCGATTCATCGCCGCGATATGTTCGTTGCGTTTCAGATAAAAACGCCCGATATTGACTTCTTTGGCGGCCAGATAATCCTTTGCCAACACAATTTTAATTTCGGCATCTGCGGCATACGGCGTATCCGGAAAGCGACGAACGACTTCATTCAACGCTCCCAACGCCATTTGCGTCATTTTTTGATCCCTGTCCGTATCGGACAGCTGGGCGTAATAGCATAAAGCCTTTAAATAATAGGCGTACGATGCGAAATGATTACCGGGATATAACTGTAAAAAACGATCCAAAACAATGATGGAATCATCGTATTCGCGCTTAATGTAATGTGTAAAGGCCAACATAATCTGTGCCCTTAACGCCCATCTGGAATACGGATAGTATCTGTCGATTTCATCAAAAGCCGCAATCGCTTTCGTATATTCATGCTCTTTGGTCAAAAGATCCAAAGCGTGATTATACAACACCTCCGGCGGGGTCGTTTCGGGATCGAGAACAGTCGGGCCGGCACATGCGGACAATGACAGAACGGCCGCCAACCCGATCGTCCGAAAAATTAATTTTGATTTTTTAAAAAAACGCATATGAACGTCCCGTCGTAACAACCCGATATTTTATAACTGTTTTTTTAAAAGCGAAAACCTGTCTAAAAATTATAATTTGTCAGACATGTCTTCGACTGCATAAACGGCCGCCATGCATCAGACGTAAAACTGCGGTTATCTTTGCCTGTCGTAAACATTGCCGCCATATCATAACCGACCGTGCCGGCATTGACGATCGCGGCTTCGGACTGAACGCCGTCCATTGAAGAAAAGTATCCGATTTCCTTTAAATCATTGGAAAAAATACAGGACAACAATGTCTGAGAAAATGCATTCACGCCGACAATGGCCTCTTTTAAGTCATCATAACGCATGACATACAATATCGGCGCCAACAGTTCCGTCTTTACCGTTTCCGTTTGCGCGGGCATTTCCACAACAGCCGGCTGAACGTAATAAGCCTTTTCATACAAACCGACATCGATTCGATGACCGCCAGAGACTTGCCCGCCTTCCAGTTTAGCCTGTTCCAAAGACAAGCGCATATTGTCAAACGCGGCTTTATCAATCAAAGGACCGAGCTGACTTTGACGTTCAAAAGGAGAATTAACATAAACGGAATTAAACGCCGTTTTCAACCGTCCGACGACTTCGTCATAAACCGACGAATGACAAAACAAACGCTGCAACGACGTGCATCGCTGACCGGCGTCGGCGATCACAGAATGCAGCAACTGATCGATTGCAAACGGAACATCCGCCGTCGGAGTAACGATTGCCGCATTATTTCCGCCGATAGATAAAATACTGCGCCCCAACCTTTGCCCGACTTTACTTTGCAACGAGCGAGCCATCACCGGCGATCCCGTCGCGCACAGCAAAGGGACATCTTTGCTTTCCGCCATAACAACGGAATCTTCGTGATTACAAATCACGATCTGCGACAAATATTCGGGACAATTCGCAAAAGAACGCGCTTTTGCCCGACGCAACAGCGAATTAACGGCAAACGCCGTCAACGTCGCCTTGCGCGACGGTCGCCAAATTACGGGATTGCCGCAAATCAAAGCAAGCAACGCATTTAAAATCCAAACGCGCAGCGGAAAATTAAACGATGTAATGACAACGACTGGACCGATCGGCTGCCAAATCTCGGACACGACCAAATTTTGGCTTTGCGTCGGCACGGAAAAACCGGACATGCGATGCTGCATGTCCGCGATCATATTACAGATATCAATCGAACGTTGGACTTCTCTTAAAGCCGTCGCATAAATCTTGCCCGTTTCAATAACGATCAGTTCAGCCAATTCTTCTTGCTTGTCGCGCAATTCTTCCCCGAACAACCGCAACAATTCACTGCGCTCACGAGGAGAAACCAGACGCCATTCCTCAAAAGCACGTTTAGATCGTTGAATCACCGTTTTTATCTGCTCGGCTCCGTGTAATGGAAAAGACGCGATTTGGTTCCCCGTCACCGGAGAATAATCAACACAATTCCCGCTGGAAATGAAATCCAAATCCAGATTCAAACGTTTAACAATTTCCGCAACGCGATTAAACATTGACGACTTGTTTACTCTAAGAAGATAGGACGAATCGGCAGACCCTCGGCCAACAATTCCTCCTGTTTGATTTCAATAAAGCCATCCTTTTTCACTTCCAGATCGGCACGATACACGGAATCACCGTACAGCATAATGACATCCAGATCGAATCCGTCAGCTTTCTCCGCAACCTTGGCCGGACGAATCAAATGCGTAACTTCTTTGCGTTGTTGCGGGGTCGGCGTATCGGTAAAGGTTTCTTCGTCTACTTTTTCAACCAAACGCAACGTTCCCTGCTCCGTCTGAACGGCATCCAAAACAAATGCAGCGTAAGAAACAACCGTTTGAGCATTCAGAATCAAGCCGCCACGCGGATTGTTTTCAAAAATGGGATCACGCGTACCGTCCATTTTAATCACTTCGGCATCCGCTCCCGAGCCGCTGATCAGATAATGCATCGTAACCGGCGGGATGGAAGAAAACGTCGTCGCCTGCAATAATTTGAAATTGGAATAAAAAGGCAAATCGGCAATCGTTAAATGCGCACGGCCTGGGGTAAACATATCAAAAGAAGACAAAGCATTAATTTTTTTAATTAAAACTTCGACATCCGAATCAGGAATTTCATTCCAGTTATACTGGGGCATTTGTTTTCTCCATATCTGTGTTACAAAAAGCAAAGCGATCAGGAAAATCCCTAACACACTGCACAGAATTTTAGTCTTTCTTCTTATCATTGTCCAGTTTTCAGTTTGATTTTTCAGCGTTTTTTTCGGCAACAGCCAAAATTCCCGCCACATTCAATTCTTTTTCCCGTCGCAAATTTTCTTCCGACAGGCATATTTTTTCGAACCCCGACAGTTCCAGCGTTTTTTCAACATACCGCGGCAAATGAGCAAAACGACCGGACGGCTGCAGTACGAAATTCTTTTCGGAATCAAGTTTTTCAGTCGTAAAGAAAACACTTCCACCGGAAGCCAATGCGCCAAAGACAGCGGACAGAAGCGTTTCCAAATCGCCGAAATAACAAACGACATCAGCCAAAACAATCAAATCAAACGCAGACGGGTGTTCGTGACAGAACCGGATGACGTCTGCCGTCACCAACGAATCATACAGCCCTTTTTCCCGAGCCCGTTCCGTCATTTTTTCAGACAGATCAATCCCCGTCAGCGTTTCGGCATACGGCTTTAAAACGGCGGCGTTCAATCCGGTACCGCACCCCGCATCCAAAACACGAAGACCTTTCCGCCTGCTCCGCATGTATTTCGTCAGCAATTCCGGAACGTGATAATCGATATTTTTAAGCGTACTTTCAAAAGAATCCGCGAAAGAATCAAACAACTCCCGAACATATCCGTCAGCGGCACGATCGGTCGTTTTTCCCTCTAAAGCATTACAAAAATGCAAGGCTATGGGATTGTCCGGAAAGAATTGTTTCCATTTTTGAGCCAGTTTAACCGCCGTTTCTTTTGCATCGCTTTCTTCCGCATTATACAGATCGTACAATGCCTGCGCTAAATAATGATGTATCTTCGTCAAAGACGGATCCAACGCCAACGCGTTAAAATACAATCCGACGGCTTCGGCCGGATCGCCGGCCTCTTTAACGGCCATCGCCAGATTGGAACAGGTTTCCGCCTGTTTGGGATTGATAATAAAAGCTTTGCGATAGCATTCCAACGCTTCTTCAAACCGTTCATGATCATACAGAAGCGCCCCCAAATTGTTATACGCCGACGCGAATTTCGGATCGAGCTTAACCGCTTTTTTATAGTCGTCTTCGGCTTGCCAATGCTTGCCGAACTTCACATAAACGTTCGCCCGATTGTTGTAAGCATCCGGAAATTCCGGATCCAGATCGATCGATCGGCAATAAGCGTGGAAGGCATCATCCAAACGATCCAAACGTTCAAATGTAATCCCGATTCCGTTCCAGTAAACCGGATTATCCGATAAGGACAAGGCTTTTTCATACTGCTCCAAAGCCTGTTCGAAACATCCCGTCAACCGATACGTCACCGCCCTTTGGGCATAGGCCTCCGCACAATCGGGATCGGCGACAACCGCCTGATCCAACAAGGCCCCCGATTCGTCCAAATTCCCCGCGTCACGTTCGACCAAAGCCAGATTAACATACGCCGACGAAAAATCCGGACGCATATCGATCGCTTTTTGAAACAATCGCCGCGCTTCATCCAAATCCCCTTGAAATCTGAAAATAATTCCCATGTTATGATACGTTTCCGCATACGTATCGTTTTTAGCCAAAACGGATTTGTAATGTTCCAACGCCTCCTTCGGACGACCTGAATCCTGCAAAGCCTGCGCCAACGTAAATTCATACGCAACCGAATCCGGAGACAGACGAACGGCTGTGTACAACAAATCAATTGCCGAATCGAACGATTTCTTCTGCAGGGCAATCATTCCCAACAAATGCAACAAATCAGTATGTTCGGGCGTTATTTCCAGCAACCGGCGATAGACGGCCTCGGCTTCGTCCAGCTTTCCCTGTTCGTGTAAACGAACCGCATTTTGAAAAACAAAGTCGAACGACATAAATTCTGCTCCTGAAATGTAAGGAAAAATTGACTTATAGCTTACGCGAGTCTATAGAATAAATACTAGATTAATCTTTATTCAACGGAAAAATTGATATGGCAGAAACAGACCGGATAGAAAAAAAGCACCAAAAAGCCAAAGCAAAAGAAGCGGCCATACAACAAAAAAACGAGGCGTCCGTTTCGTTTTATCTGCACGCGTCTTTATTTCTTTTTTTCCTGACATCTTACACTTTTTTGTTATTTCTGTATAAAAACAAATATCCTTTGATTTTAAACAACGAAATCCTGCCGGAAGTGTTGTTCGCCTGTTTCGGTTTGTTGATTTTTTCGTTTTTCAGCTTATTTGTTTTATCTTTTTGGCGTTTTCTGGCTCGCGTTTTCATTGCAGCCGTCGCCGGCGGAGCCGCAGCCTATATTCTGGGGCTGTTGTATCCGTTTAACATCGGAAATTATATTGCGCATTATCTGTCTTTCCTGCCGCAAAACATATTGATGTATGTCGCTGAAAACGGCAATCAGGCCATTGCGATCGCGGCCGGAATATTCTTTTTCATCATGCTGAATATTTTCAAAGGCGGTGCCATGGCATTCCTGACATTGCCCGTTTTAGTCGCCTTGTTCATGCTGTTAAACACGGCATCTAAACAAACGATCCCCGAAACCGTTCGGACGGCCACGGCAACAGAAAGCGAAGAATCGAAAGAAAAAACGGAAAATTTGATTTATCTGATTTTGGCCGAGCATACAGGCTACGGCACAGCCGTCGAAAGTTGGCAGACGTTAAATTCAAAATCATTAAATCCGACGACATTGCCTTTTAATCCGACGTTTATTCCGTCGTTTTATCAAACGAACAAATTCACCTTTTATCCGTCGGCTTATTTGCGTTACAAAGACAAATACCGCAATATCGGCAGCACCTTAAACCCCTCTTTGACGGAAATCGGGAACGACTTATTCAGTCGAGACGATGCTGCTTACTATGTCAGTTCCGAAGACGCGCAGGTTTATTCGACACGCAACGATTTATTCAAAGAATTGAAAAAGCGTGGATATCGCCTGAATGTCTACCAGACGTACCCGTTCGATTTCTGCAAAGGTTCCGACGCGGGAAACGTTGATTTTTGCCAGACATATCCGGCACCGTTGGGAGCATTATATCAAACGAATATGACAACGGCATCACGTTTAATGCTGTTGGTCGGTCATTGGTTGTATTCAACACCGTTCGGCAAGGACGCCGCCGACTTCGTCTATGCCAAGCTAAAGGACAAATTCAATCTGGCGAACATTCCGTTTTTGGGCAACCCGTTATCCGTATCATTACCGGTCGGGCAACCTTTGGTTTTATCCAGTCTGCGCAAAGACGTTTTAACGGCAAAAGGAAAGAATGTCTTTTTTGCGCATCTGAACCTGCCGCATTACCCGTACGTTTACGATCAAAACTGTCAATTAAAAACAGACCCCATGACTTGGCGCAGCAACGCCCCTTATACCGACAAAAAAGAAGGGGACGGCGAATTAAAACGTTGGGAAGATTACAATCAGCAACTGTTCTGCACATACAGCCAAATCAATTATCTGATCAAAGAATTGGAAACAGCCGAGCTGTTGGATAAAACGACAATCGTCATTCACGGCGATAAGGGAGCCAACATACAAAAAGAAAAAACGGACGAAAAAGATTTGACGATCGTCGATAAAGCCATCAACCGTTTTAAGAACAATATGACAACGGTTTTCGCCATTTATACGCCGCAGAATAAAAAATCCGACATTAACAAAGCTCCTTGTGATATCGGCACATTGATCGCCAACCAATTGCTGGGAGACACAACGGCCGTTTGCCAACCGCCGGATCTGGTCAGTTACACACAGGAAGAACAAAACAAATCGATGGCTTGGTTGGCATCTCCGATTGCGGATGATTACTTTCCGACGACCGGTTTTGAACCGCTATACTCTTCTTGGTTGGAAAAAGGCGGACAAGCCTATATGGCATCACTGGACGAACGGTTAAAACAAAATAATGATGCGCCGCAAGCGGGTTCATCCAAGCTCAGTTTCGTCGCTCCGCCGGCATTTTTAGAAAAAAACAAAGCGAATCCGTCCGGAGAAAACGATCCCGTCAAAGAAAAGACGACAGACTTTGTCCCTGTCCCCGAAAAAACGGAAACCACGACAAGCACCATCATCGCAGAAGAAGCGCTTTCCGCCGAATCGGGATTACCGATTCAAGAACAAGAAAAGCCGGCAAATCAAACGGAAGATATCATTGCCGATAATTTCGGTGAATTGCCGAAGCCCATTGTTTTGCCTGAAATAGACTCATCCGTAGAAGAAAAATGGAAAACAACGGACATCAAAGAAGGCCAGAAAACAACTTTGGAATTATTGCCGGATCTGACGGAAAACAACAAAGAAGGAACGACACAGGATGTTCCTTCGCCGACAGAGACAACCGCCGCCGATCAGGAACAAGTTCCGCCGCCACCGCAGCCGTCACCGGCTCCTGCAGTAGAAGTGTTGCCTTTACCGACATTGGAAAGCGAAAATGTTTTGCCGCAACAAGCGGAAAAACAAACGGAAACGCCGACAACGGAATTGCCGCCATTAGAAGCATTGAGAATCCCCGAAACAACACTGACATCCGCAGCAGAAACAGCTGTTCAGCCTCCGGTTGAAATTCCGCAAAAAACTCAGGAAAACACCGAAGTGGAAGCCAAGACCAAGGCTGAAGAAGAGGCTAAAGCTAAAGCGGA
>JAZNBT010000178.1:0-1526 GCA_045587165.1 Alphaproteobacteria bacterium
GTTTTGCATCACGATAGAGTTTTTAATGCACGCGCCTTTTTCAATTTTGACGTTACGGAACACGATGCTGTTTTCCACGGTGCCGTTAATCACGCAGCCGTCTGCAATCATACTGTTTTTCACGTTGGCTTTTTCACCGTATTTGGTGGGAACCGAGTCTTTCACGCGGGTTAAAATCGGGTGATTCGGGCTGAAAATTTCGTTTCTCTTTTCTTTGTCTAACATATCCTGATTTGCGCGAAGGTAGCTCTCCACACTGTTAATCAGTTCGCAATAGCCGCTGTGTTTGTAGGCGTGGATGTTTAATTCCGAAAGAAGTTTCGGAATGACATCTTTGCCAAAATGTTTCCAGCCGTAAGTAGCGCCGGCGTCAATGAGTTCACGAAGGAGTGTTTTTTTGAGCAAAAAGACGTTTCGTACTAAGTTTTTCTTTTCGTCGGTGTCGCCGGTGTGAATTAAAACGTCGGTTACCTTGCTGTTTTCGTCAGTGTAAAGTTCAATGTCGCCGTCCTGTTCTTTTGCCGGTTGACACAAAACGGTGATATCCGCGCCTTTTTCTTTGTGGAAAGCGAGCATATCTTTAAAGTCTAAATTCACAACAAGATTTGCGTCTGCAACGATGCAGTAGTCTTCCAGCATATTGTCGATATAGCCCATCACACTTTTTAAAATGTCAAACTGATTGTCAAAGTGTGAGGTGGTTCCGGTCGCAAAGGGGGTTAAAACTTTTAAGCCTCCGTTCTTGCGGTTTAAGTCCCAATCTCTGCCGGAGCCGATGTGCTCAACCAAAGACGCGTACTTGCTCTTTGTGATAACGCCAACGTCTGCAACCTGTGCGCGCACCAGCGAAGAAAGCATAAAGTCAATCAAACGATAGCGGCCGGCAAAGGGGATAGAGGCGAGTGTCCTTGTGCCGGATAACGCGTTTAACTTGCTTTCCGAATCATATGTGTCAGTAAATAAAATACAAAATGCATTCATATTAAAAAACTCCGTTTCTGCCGCTTTTTTTCGGCTTTTTCTTTTTTAATTCTTTCCGTGTCCCGGAGCAAGCATCTGCTTCGGCAAAACCACTTCGCCGGAGCGCACCACTGCGCCGTGGCCGACAACTGCGATTCCCCAATCGTCGCGGTTGGGATAATCTTCCGGCGGAGCACCGACGATTGCGCCGTCTTCAATCACGGCATCGTCTGCAACGATGGCGTAGCGCACGACGGCTCCTTTTCCGATTTTTGCGTTTCGCATCACAACGGAATAAGAAATTTCAGCATTCTCCTCTGCCGTTACATCGGAGAACAAAATGGAGTTATAAACACTTGCCTCAACATCACAACCGTCTGTAATCATGGAGTTTGAAATTTTCGCGTTTTCCCCCACAAATTGCGGAATGGAAAGTGAGTGTCTGCAGTAAATGCGCCATAAAGGATCGCTTAAGTTGAGAGAAATTCTCGGATTTAAAAGGTCCATATTGGCTTCCCAGAGGCTATTGATGGTACCAACGTCTTTCCAGTAGCCGTCAAAGGGAT
>JAZNBT010000179.1:0-20706 GCA_045587165.1 Alphaproteobacteria bacterium
TGAAGGGTCGGATAAACTGATCGTCTTGGACGCCAGACCGTTCAGGTCGGGTTCCGTAACGGAAACATTGGAACATTCCAGAACGTTTGCGAGTCGTATTCGTTTGCCGTTGGTTTACACAAATTTGGTCGGTGGCAATGACGGAGCCGTTTTCCCCGGCGGGTCGTTTATGTTGGATTTGGACGGAGGCTTTGTCGAATGTTTGCCGTTGTGGGAAACCGGTGTCGCCGGTGTGGACGATATTTCCTGGCCGTGGACAAGCGAACCTGAAAATACATGGCGTGCGCTGACAATGGGATTGGGCGATTTTGTTCGTAAAAACGGATTGAACGGTGTTTTGTTAGGTCTTTCCGGCGGTTTTGACAGCGCATTGTGCGCAGCGATCGCCGTTGATGCTTTGGGGGCTGACAAAGTGCGTGCAGTTATGATGCCGTCCGAATATACGTCAAAAGAGAGTTTGGACGATGCGGAAGCCGTCGCAAAAGATTTAGGCATTCGTTATGATATTTTACCGATAGTCGAACCGTTTGATTGTTTCGGAAAACTTTTAGCTCCCGTTTTTAAAGGATGTGACGCCGATACAACGGAAGAAAATCTGCAGGCGCGTCTGCGTGCCGTGTTGCTGATGGCTTTGTCAAACAAGTTCGGCAATTTATTGTTGGCAACCGACAATAAATCCGAAACCGCCGTCGGATATTCGACTCTGTACGGCGATATGTGCGGCGGGTTTGCTCCGATTAACGATTTGTATAAAACGGATGCGTATGCCTTGGCGCGTTGGCGTAATGCGAATCATCCCGCTTGGATTAAAAACGATATCCGGCGGATTATGCCCGATCGTCTGATTACAAAAGCACCGACGGCGGAGCTGCGTGAAAACCAAAAGGACGAAGATTCTTTGCCGCCGTATGAAACATTGGACGCTATTTTAAAAATGCTGATTGAAAATGATGTCGGCATAACGGAAACCGTCGCAGCCGGCTATGATGAAGATGTCGTTAAAAAAGTCCATGCCTTGCTGCACCGTGCCGAGTTTAAACGGGCACAGGGGGCTATGGGCGTAAAACTGTCCCGCCGTTCATTTAACGGCGATTGGCATTATCCGATTACCAAGAAGGTTTAAAAACGTGATTACAGTTCGTTTTGCTCCCAGCCCGACGGGGTATATGCATATCGGGAATTTGCGTACGGCATTGTTGAATTATCTGTTTGCCTTAAGCGAAAAAAAACGTACCGGTGAAGACTTTTCTTTTGTTTTGCGTATGGACGATACCGATACGGAACGATCCAAGCCGGAATATGAACAGGCCGTATATGAAGATATGCGTTGGTTGGGAATTTCGTGGAACCGGTTGGAACACCAGTCAAAACGTTTGGAACGTTATCATCAGGTGTTGGACGAATTGAAACAACGCGGATTGGTGTACGCCTGTTATGAAACGGCCGAGGAATTGGAATATAAACGTCGCCGTCAGCGGGCCAGAGGTCTGCCGCCCGTTTATGATCGCGCCGGATTGAAATTATCTCAGGAAGAAAAGAACAAGCTGGAAGCGGAAGGCCGTCGTCCGCATTATCGTTTTATGTTGGAACACAAAGAAACGTCATGGGACGATGTCGTGCGCGGTCATTGTTCTTATAACGGGGCTCATTTAAGCGATCCGATCGTTGTTCGTGAAGACGGGACTTTTCCGTATATGTTGCCCTCCGTTATCGATGATATGGATTTCGGCATTACGCATGTTATCCGCGGAGAAGATCACGTTACCAATACGGCCGTGCAGATTCAAATGTTTGAAGTGTTGGGCGGCAAAGTTCCCGTGTTCGGTCATCCGCCTTTGTTGACGGGACGCGAAGGAAAGCTGTCTAAGCGTTTGGGATCGTTAAGTTCCCGTGAATTGCGCGAACAGGGAATCGAACCGATGACGATCGCTTGTTTGTTGGCGCGTTTAGGGACGTCGGATCCCGTTGTCGTCAGTCAGAATTGGGAAGAATTGGCCGGACATTTTGATTTAACGCGTTTTGGTCGGGCTCAGCCGCACTTTGATATAGACGATTTGTTCAAGCTTAATCCCCGTGTTGTACGCTCTATGGAATTAGAGGCCGTTAATGCCCGTTTGAACGAGCGGAACGAAAATCTTATTACGTCAGAATTTTGGACGGCGATCAGTCCGAATATTGATAAAATCGCGGATATTGCCGAATGGGAACGCATTTGCTATTCCGATGCGGTGTTTTCTTTAAACGAAGAAGATCGGCTTTTCTGCCGTCATGCGGCAGAGCTGTTGCCGACGGGGGATTTTGACGAAACGACCTTCGGTGTATGGACTGCAACCGTGAAAGAAAAAACGGGAAGAAAGGGCAAGGAACTGTTTCACCCGATCCGTTTGGCTTTGACCGGCAAAGAACAAGGGCCGGAATTGAAAATGTTATTGCCCGTATTGGGGCGTGAAAAAACGATTGTGCGTCTGCAAGGATAAGAAAATGACATTTACCGTATTTAATACTTTGACCCGCCGAAAAGAACCGTTTGTTCCTTTGGATGAAAAAAATATTCGTATGTATGTCTGCGGGCCGACCGTTTATGACCGAGCTCATATCGGCAATGCCCGTCCGATTATCGTATTTGATACATTGTATCGTTTGCTGAAACATTTGTATCCGAAGGTTACGTATGTTCGCAATATTACCGACGTTGATGACAAGATTATCAAAAAGTCGCAGGAAAGCGGCGAGCCGATTAATGTCATTACAGAAAAAACGTCGCGTTTTTTCCATGAAGATATCGCCGAACTGAACGCGTTGCCGCCGGATGTCGAACCGCGCGCGACCCAACATATCGCCGAAATGATCGATTTGGTGCAACATCTGGTCGATAACGGTTTTGCTTATGAATCGCAGGGACATGTTCTGTTCAGCGTTTCCAAAATGAAAAATTACGGGGCTTTGTCCGGACGTTCTATGGATGAAATGATCGCCGGTGCACGTGTCGAAGTGGCTCCGTACAAAAAAGAACCCGGCGATTTCATTTTATGGAAACCGTCTGATGAAACGCAGCCCGGATGGGACAGCCCGTGGGGCTTCGGTCGACCGGGGTGGCATTTGGAATGTTCCGCCATGAGCAGTAAATATCTGGGTGAAACGTTCGATGTTCACGGCGGCGGTCAGGATTTGATTTTTCCGCATCATGAAAATGAAATTGCTCAATCCTGTTGTGCGTTCGGCCATGATTTCTATGCGAAATATTGGATGCATAACGGTCATTTGATGGTTAACGGGGAGAAAATGTCCAAATCGTTGGGTAATTTCTTTACCATTCGGGAAATTTTAGATCAGGTTCCGGGTGAAGCTTTCCGTTTGTATACGTTGGGAACGCATTATCATCAGCCGTTGAACTGGTTGCCGGACGGATTGAAACAGGCCAAGCAGGTAATGGATCGTTTCTATACGGCTTTGCGTTCAACGCTTGATGTCGATTTGACCGGATCCGAACCGAGCGCCGAGTTGATTGATGCGTTGAAAGACGATTTGAATACGCCTAAGGCTATTGCTGTTTTGCACGGTTTGGCAACTGAGCTGAACAAAGCGGACAGTGCCGACAAACAGGCCGAGCTGAAAAAAGAATTGATCGCGTCCGCGCATTTGTTGGGATTGTTATATCAGGATCCCGAAGAATGGTTTCGCAACGGATCGTCCGCTGCCGATCAGGGAATCGGAGAAACTGAAATCGAAGCTTTGATACAAAAGCGTGCCGATGCCCGTAAAGCTAAAGATTTTGCGACGGCCGATGCCGTGCGCAAAGAATTGGCGGATAAAGGTGTTATTATCGAAGACACTCCGTCCGGAACACAATGGAAAAGGGCGTGACGTTTTTCAATATCATATTGATTCAAAAGGTTTTTATTCTGTTGCGCAAAAAAAATATCTAATGACATATATTTGTAACTGTTTCTTTTTGCGTAAAAGGAGTATCCTGTAAGCAGGGTAGAAATTTATTGGCGAGGATGCAATGAAAAGGACACAAGACAAAATGACAAGTTGCTTAACGGCTGTGCTTTCTTTGGCAGTTGTGTTGACTGCTTCTTCAGCCATGGCGCAGGCATTGCCGACAAATCCGTGGGCGGCACAGCAACCGGTACAGCAAACACAGCAGTCCGGTTCGGCAGTGGGGGATGTGCAAACCGGTGCGACAAACGCAACGGTCGTTTATGTCCAGCAGGTCGGTCCCGTTGTCTACGGTTCGCAGCCGTATCAACCGACGTATGAAGGCGGTGACAGTAATATTTGGAATACCAAGATGCCGCAATTCACCGGTGAAATGACAACTTGGGGGGATGATCACGGTCAGCGTGTATCCGCTCCGGAAGTGAATATTCATAACATCTTGTCCATTTCACAGCATTTACGCAATATGGGCTATAAAATTCCGGATACTTTCGGCGATCGGGTGAAGGCTGCTCCCGAAGCGGCTCGTAAGCGTATTTTTAAGGCAATGAGTGATTTGAAGCGTCAGGACGATCCTTTTTCGGAAGGGGCTCGTAAGGCGTTGAAGCTGTTTGAAGACGAAACAGGGTTATCATATGAGAACCTGATCGGGAATTCGTTGGATTTACTTTCAGCGAAATAGCGAAAAAATATAAAGACACCGTCTGTTCTTTCAGGCGGTGTTTTTTTGTATGATAAGCGGTTAAACAATAAAAAACCATGCATTAATCATACTGAAGAAAATCAATAAGCAACCGTATGGCAAGAGCATGTAAGCCGCAATTATATCTATTTTTCTGAAAGCGGAGAATGTAAAAATCAAAAGCATGAAAGCTATGAACAAGTCTGTCAGTGCTGTTCCGAAAAATTGCAGTCCGAAGAAGATGCCCGGCCACAGAAAAATTAAAATGAATTGAAGCCAGAAAAGCAAAACAGCCGTTTTATATGCCTTTTTTTTAGAGTGTTCCGAAATAATACCGAAAGACAATCCCAGAAACAGATAGGATAAAAGGCAAAAGCCATACAGAAAAAACGATGGTATGCGATTTTCCGGATTCATATTTTCATACTGAATTTTATTCCAGTATTCCTGTGTCACAAAGGCGAATAATATTCCTGTTCCGAGACACAGCAACAGAATCAATGTCATATGTATTTTGAAGTTTGGAAGTTTTTGCAGCATTTTGTGTTCCTCCGATCCGATTATTTTGAGCCTGTTGAAAACGGATATAAAGGTGTACAAGATGTTATAGCAGACAGTTTGATAGATTTCTGTCGCAAAAATAAAGGTTTTGAGCTATATTAAAAAGTCATTTCTTTGACGGGGGATTTAGGTATGCTTTTGTTTAAAATTTTTCTTTTTGTTTTGTCTTTTTCGATTTCCGGTTCTTTTGCTCGAGCCGAAAGCATTTCCGAAGCCGCTTCCAGAATTTCCCAAGCAAAAGAAAAAAAGGCGGAACTGGAAAAGGAATTTGTTAAATCGGGACAGAAAATTCAGGATATCGGCAGTTTGACAATAGATGATTTTCTTGAATTGGAAGCCGTTCCCGACGGAATGGATGCCGTTTCAGCGCAAGCTTTAAACGGAGCCGATCAAAGTTTTGATTTTATGACGACACAACAGGCGTTAATGTCGATTGCCGCCATGCGCAGACAGGGAATCTCTTTGCCCGAAGATTTGGAAGAAAAAATAAAGAAAAATCCGGAAATGGCATCTCAGTTGATGAACGAGGCTTTTGAAACGATTCCGGCTGCTCAGGTTGAAGATAAAGACGATATTGCTCAGCAGCGTCGTTCGGCGATTAAAGATGCGGAAAAAACGTTAGGAATCGGCTTTAAAGAAATTTTAGATCATCAAAAAAAGATGATGACACCGGCTTCTGCTCGTAAAAATAAAAGAGGCAGACGCAAATAATGCAGCTCGAAACAGATAAAGAGAGCGTTTCGGCTCCGGTATTTATTTTAGTTCGTCCCCAATTGGCCGAAAACGTCGGAACAGCTGCTCGGGCGATGATGAATTGCTGTATCGGTGAAATGCGTTTGGTTGATCCTGATGAAGATCATTTATGCGACAGGGCTATTGCAGCTTCCTCCGGTGCAGGCGAAATTTTGCGTAATGCCAAAGTTTTTAAAACGCTGAAAGATGCAGTCGCTGATTTGCAAAAAGTATACGCAACAACAGGGCGTTCCCGAGATATGATCAAACCTGTTTTTACGGGGGCGGGAATGGCGAAAGAAGTCAGATCGGGGCTGTTAAACGGCATTAAAAGCGGCGTATTGTTCGGACCGGAAAGAACCGGATTGGAAAATGGGGATTTGGCGTATGCCGACGCGATCGTGAATATCCCTTTAAATCCGAAACATTGTTCTTTGAATTTGGCTCAAGCCGTATTGTTGGTCGGATATGAAATTTTCAGGCTGTCTGACGAAACTGCAGATAAATTTTTATCGATGCCCAATACCGAATCGGCCAATAAAGCGGAAACCGAACATTTGTTTGATCATTTGGAACAAGAATTGGAAGCCTCCGGTTATTTTAAATCACCGGAAAAACGACCGCGTATGATGCGTAATTTGCGTAATATTTTTATGCGGGCGGATTTAACGTCTCAAGACGTTCGTACTTTGCATGGAGTAATTACGGATTTATCCCGCCGTTAACGTTTTTTTGCGGCTTTTTTCTTATTCGGTTTCTTTTTTTCGGGCGGCGTTTTCTTTTTCGGCGATATTTTCTTTTTAGGGGGTGCTTGCGATGCGCAAACTAATGTGCCGTCCTCTAAATCGGTCATTTCTTCTCCGTACGGGCAATTAAAACATCCGCCTTGTTTGTTTTTATAAGGGGCGTTTTTCGGGCAGGCACGACAAATCCACTTGCCGTCAGCGTTTTTTTCCACATAAGGACACAGAAAATCGTTTTGGCTGACTAATCTGCGGCACATATCGATTTGCTTTTGAGCTGTTTCGTCGTCCGGATAAAAAGACGGACAGACGTTTTGTAATTTTTCTTTGTTCTGATATGTTTTTTCCGTTTCTTTAGGTAAAGTCGGCAAGTTGGTTTTGTAATCGGCGCTTAACCGTAAAGCCATTCGTTCCAATTCTTCGCGAGAAACATCGCTGCCGTTTTGTCGGCGAGCTTTCCCGTCGATAACCGGATAAGCGCTGAGGCACATGGGATACCCGTTACGTTTAACTAAAAGTGTTCCGGCCGGACATTTAAAACAAAACGGCTTATTTTTTGTTTCATCAATTAAATAAGTCGTTCCTTCGGGGCAGGAAGCGCAAGCGCCGATTTGTTTCGGATAATCGAATTTTTTCCCGATCGCGCATTTTTCCTGTTTACGATATAAAAAATTATATATCGTCGGAACGGACGTTTTGGGGATATAAGTGTACTGATAAGCGGCAAGAGCTTGATCGGTAAAGAAAAACAGAAAAATGAACAGCAGTTTTTTCATTACTCTTCCTCGATGTTTTCTTCCTGCCAAGACAGGTTCAAGTCGCAAACGCCGATCATTTCGGATCCCAGACATGCATTCGTGTAGCGGTTGATCTTGATGGTATCTTTGTTTTTCAAGGCTTTGTTGAACAAGCGTTTGTTTTCCACAGTCGTATAAAAAACGATCCCGCAAGCTTCGAACGTTTGATCGCCGATACCTGATTTTTCGATGTATCCGTCATGAATATCGAAACTGCGATAAAAATCGGGATTAAATATTTTAACGGCATATGTCGCGATTTTCTGGGATTTGCCGAACAGCTGTCTGTTTTTCAGGCAGTCTTCGGAAATATTTTGATCCCTGACTGTCTTTTTGCCGACGGAAGGGCGGGGTTGTCCGTTTAAATCATTCCAATCCGCCAACGTTTCTTTTAATCCGGTTTGAATCAGTATTTCTTTTGCTTTGTCTTTATCTTTAGAGATGCCGTGGCCGTAAAAAGTCATTAAAGATCGCACCAATGGATTATCACATAATTTTAACCAGTATTTTGTGTCTTTCATACTGCGTCGCATGCCGATCCCGAAGTAAGACATTTCTACTAAGGCGCATCGGGCGGCTTTGCTGGGTTTTTTACGGGCATGAGCCGCTTTGCGCATCCATTTTAAGGACTTTTCATAATTTGTGTGCAATCCTTTCCCCGTCATATACAGCTTTCCCAACCAGTATTGGGCGTCCGTATCTCCGCCTTGCGCACTTTTTTTATAATAATGCAATGACTTGTCGTAATCGCCCATACGATAATAAATGCGGGCTAATTCTTTATGGCAGAAATAATTTTTTTCCTTTTGAGCGCACTTTTCATACCATTCTATTCCGGTCTGTGTATTTTGTTTGACACCGTATCGGCCGGAATAATACCCGAAACCGAGTAAGGAACAGGCGCGCAAATATCCGTTATTGCATAAACGGGTCAGTTCGGGCAGGGCCAAGTCCGGATTTTGGCGATACAATTGGGTCTCCGCCGCCTGAAAGTCGGTTTCATTTTTTTTCTTTTCCATTTCGGCAATGTTCGGTTTGGCGAGATTTTTCGCCTTTGGTGCGGCCGCAGCGGATGTAACTCCCAAAACAATAAAAAATAAAATCAAGAAAACGTTTTTCATTCCGGACTCTTTAAACGGTTATAAGATTTAGTATATATGAGCCTGTCAGATTGACAAAATATAAAAAAAGATTTCTAATAAATTACTTAATTAATCAAAGGGATTGCCGTTGGTGAAATCTTTTTTTGTTTTTTTTCTGGCTTTCTTGATTTCCGGATGTTCAGGATTGAAAAACGCGCATGAACGTTTTGATAAAATGACCGGAGCTAAACGGCGCGTCGAATTTAATATGGACCAGTATCGTCCTTATATGAAAAAAGGCGAAGGTAAAATTACCGGAAAGTTTTGTATTACATTGGATGACGGAAAAGAAGACTGTCCATCGGGACAGTTGGTTTTGTTGAACCCCGTTACCGATTATTCAACGGAATGGTTTGAACGTTATTGGAAAAACGGTGAATTGTTGGAAGCCCCCAATGACGAAGCTTCTCGACGCAGTCAAATAGTCAGAACAAAGAAAAACGGACGTTTCCTTTTTTCGTTTTTGCCGTCGGGCGAATACTATATCGCCGCTGTCGCGTGTCCTTATTCCGCCAGGGATTCTAAAAGAATACTACCGTTTAAATATCAACGTTGGGGGGCGAAAGTGAAGGTGGACGGTCAAGCAAAAACTGTTAAAGCCGTTTTAGAAAAGGTGTTGGAATATGATCATTGATAAAATCGAATTTTGTTCTTTGTATGCAGGTTTAAACGAAAAGTTTAAAAAGGCTTTTGATTTTTTGCAGGCGGGCGAGTTTCAGGCGGATGGACAGCGACATGAAATAGACGGGACGGATATTTATTATATTGTGCAGGAATACGAAGCTCGCCCTTTGGAAAGGACGTCTTTGGAAGCACATCGGGTTTATGCCGATATTCAGTATATTTGTTCGGGACGCGAAAAAATAGGCTACGCTCCGTTGGAAACGGTTGCGGAAAAAATTCCGTATAATCCCGAAAAGGATATCGCCAAGTATGAAGGAGATTGTGCTTTTACCGAATTAACAGCCGGTATGTTCGGTATTTATTTCCCTCATGACGCTCATCGTCCCTGTTTGGCTGTCCAAGAAGGTGAAAAAGTAACAAAAATAGTGGTTAAGATAAAATGTTGACCTTTTCTCATCTGACAGTTGTTTTCGCTTGCTTGTTTATTGTCGCCGTCATTTTTTTGGCGGTCGTTTTGAAAAAAAATGCCAATCTGGTTTCGCAAAAAGAAGAACTGACAAAAGCGTCCGGACAGACGCTGTTTTTGCAAGATCAGTTGGATGAATTAAAAAAGGAAAACGCTCGTTTAAATTCGGAAAATATGCGTTTAACGGCACAGTCCGCCGCTTTGGAAACGCAGATGCGGGATGAAAAAAGGCATTTGGACGATAAAATCGCTGAATTGAAAAGTGCTCGTGCTGAATTGTCCATGCAATTTAAAACCGTTTCCGCCGACGTGTTAAAAGAACAAAGTGAAGATTTTAAGAAAAATCAGCAGGATTCTTTAGGGCAGATTTTAACTCCGCTGAAAGATCAATTGGATTCCTTCAAAAAACGTATGGAGGAAATCAATCAAATCAATGCCGGCGATAAAGGCAAAATGGATCAACAGCTGCGACAGTTGCTGGAGATGAATCAAACTTTATCCGCCGACGCGCAAAATCTGACAAACGCATTGAAAGGTAATACAAAACATCAAGGTGATTGGGGGGAAACGCAACTGGAACGCGTGTTCGAAGTGGCCGGTTTCGAAAAAGGGATTAATTATTCGACGCAGGCAAATTTCAAAGACGATGAAGGAAACAACAAACGTCCGGACTTTATTGTCAATTTGCCCGATAACAGACGTTTGATCGTTGACTGTAAAGTGTCCTTAAACGCTTATATGCGTTATATCAAGGCGGAAACTCAGGATGAAAAGAAAAAATATCTGGCCGAGCATGTGCAGGCATTGCGTAATCATATCAAAGGTTTGTCTTCTAAAAATTATCAAACGATCGTCAAGGAAATGGATTTGGATTACGTCTTTATGTTCATTCCCGTCGAACACGCTTATATTGAAGCGTTAAGCGCCGATCCCGAGATTTACGAAGCGGCGTATCAAAATAATATTGCGGTGACGACGGCTTCGTCTTTACTGCCGGTTTTGCGTACGATCGAAAATATGTGGCGAATTGAAAAGCAAAATAAAAATGTGCAAAAAATTGCCGAAATCGGCGGAAAGTTGCATGACAAACTGGCCGGTTTTGTCGATGACATGCAGTCGATCAAAAACGCGTTGGATAATGCCAATTCCAATTATGTCAAAGCAATGGGAAAGTTGTCCGAAGGGAGGGGAAACGCTATCGGTTGGGCAAAAAAATTGAAAATGCAGGGGGCTAAAGTCACTAAAGAAATTTCAATCGATGCCGATGACGAGGATTTGTTGCAAATTGAAGATTAAATTCCCGTAAGATTTCCTGAAAAGATTTTTTGTTTGACAGATGCCGAAAGAAAAAATCTAATATTATGAGTAAATTAAAAAAGGGGGAAAAATGAAAAAATTAAGAATAATTTCTTTGGCTGTTCTTTTTTTGTCGGCATGCGTTTCGACGCAATCGAAGAAAGATAATGCAAATCTTTGTCCTTCACCTGTGGAAAGAAAGGCTGTTTTTAATCAAGCGCAATATGATGCTTATAATGTAAAAGGGACCGCCAGAATTAACGGACGGTTGTGTGTGACAGGAATTGACGGTCGTAAAAAATGTCCTGAAAATCAACTGGTTGTTGTTAATCCGGTAACGGATTATTCAACCGAATGGTATCAAAGACACTGGATTAAAAACGAAAATTTGGCAACGGCCGATCCTCGTGCGTTCAAATATGCAAAAACGGTTAAGACAGATAAAGGCGGTTGGTTTACGATCGTTGATTTGCCGCCGGGTGAATATTATGTCGGTGCGGTCGTTTGTCCGTGCGACGGTTTTTCTGAAAAAGAAAGAAATAATTATAAATTTCAACGTTACGGAACAAAAGTCCGTATGAAAAAATCCGTTAAAGCGGATCTGCAAAAAGTCTTTGAATAATGAAAAAGCCCTGAGAAATCAGGGCTTTTTGTTGAATTGTTTTTTTTCGGAAAACGGGCATCCGCAGTAACTTTGTGCGTACATGTTTGTTTCTTTAACCAACTGTTGACGCATTTGTTCCAAACCGTTCTTGCGCCAGTTTGTAAAGTCATAGGCCACTCCTGTTTCTTCGGCGGCTTGGCGTGCGGCGGCATTTACCTGCTCCATATCCTTATATCGTGAAATCCCTAAAACGGATGTAACAATATCAAAACCGTTTTCTTTTGCATACAACATGGCTTTTTTTAAACGCAGATAAAAACAAACGGAACACCGCTTTCCCCGTTCCGGTTCGTTTTCCAATCCTTTGACTGCCTCCAACCAATCAGACGGGGCGTATTCCAAAGAGATGAAAGGAACTTTTCTGTCTTTACAAAAACATTCGTTTTCCCGTCGTCTTTTTTCATATTCTTCAGCGGGGGCAATGTTCGGATTATAAAATAAAACGGCAAAGTCGGCTTTTTCCTTTGCCAGTTTGTCAATAACGGCGCAAGAACACGGCGCGCAACAGGATAACAGCAACAGTTTTGACATTTTCAGTGAATAAAAAAGAAAATAAAAAAAACGGCTAAGAGTAAAATCCCAAAGCCGTTTTTTTTAGAATAAAAACTTATTTTTTAGCTGCGGCGGTTTTTTTTGCCGGAGCTTTTTTTGCAGCCGGTTTCTTTTCTGTCTTTTCAGCTTTAGCCGTTGTCTTCTTTGCCGCGGCTTTCTTAGCCGGTTTCTTTTCGACCGGAGCTTCTTCCTGTTCGCAACAGCAACAGCAAGTTTCTTCCGCACAAGCGCTTTCCTGAGCTTCTGCTTCTAACCAGCAATCAATTTCGGCGCCTTCCGGACAACCGTTGTTTAACCATACAAAATATGCCGCTTCGCGGACTTGATCTTCATTAGCCATTTACATTCTCCCAAAACATAAAAAACAATTATTTTTTTCCCAGCCTGATTATTTCCTCACGCTGTTTTTATTTTTAGCCGATTTTTTTATAAAACTCAACGTTTTTTCAACAATCTGAAAAATGTAATCCCGCTATGAAATTTTAAGGTTCTTTCCAAGGAGGCAACACACTGAAAACATTTGCGGTTTGTTCGAAAACAGGCATCAGTTCCCGTAAAATGTTCGCTCGTTCCCGTGTCCTTTCCGGCGAGAAATAGCGTTCCCGTTTTTCCAGTCTGGGCAAAACCAGTTCCGGATCGGCGTTAATATAACGGATGTCAACTGTATATCCGGCTTGTTTGATTTTTTCATAAAGCTCGATATGGTGCGGCGTTGCGTTGGAATGTTCGAACAGAACCGGCAATTTATGCTTTATCGCCTGTTTTAACAGTTGATATCCCGCAAAACGCGCCGGCAGTTCCCAACGTTCAAACGATTTTTTCCTGTCCCGCATATGCTCGGATAAATATGTAGGCAAGTCTTCCATAATGGCGTCAAAGGAAATGTACAGCATACCGGCATCGGCTGCTTTGAACGCACGACATAAATGTGTTTTTCCTGAAGCGGGCAATCCGCAAATATTTATCAGATAAGGGGATGCGACCGGTTGAACGCCGGATAAAGCATGGCGGACGGCTTCGCGTATTTCTAGCTTGATGGCCGGTAAATCCACATCTGGCGGGAAAATACGGCTAAGTGTCGTGTAAGGGGCTAAAATTTTATTGATAACGGATTGCATGATATTGTCGATTATATTGAAAAGATAAAAGAAATTTTAACACAAATGTCTGTAAAATCAATAAAAAGGATTGTCCCGATTCTGTCTGAAATATTGGAAAAGGGCTGTTTTCTTGTTTTGTTTTAATGTTTATGGTGGGAGCTGTTCTATGAGGCGAGAAAGAAAAATTAAACCGAAAAAAACTCCGGTGCTTGGCGGTTCTGATTTGGCTAGCGTCAGTAAACGCGGTTGGGTAATTAAAGAAAAGAAAAATCACCTGATGGATCTTGCCGCCAGTTCTCCGATTACGATTGAACATGTCAGTCCGCAAATCAGCGCCGGTCGCTTTGCCGTTAAACGCGAAGTCGGGGATACGATGGAAGTGTGGGCGAATATTTTTAAAGACGGCCATGATTTGTTAAAGGCGGTGATTTTGTGTCGCCATGCCGATTCCGATGAATGGTGGGAAGCTCCGATGTGGCAGATTAACGAAGGTTTGTCTTTGTGGGGCGGTGATTTGTGGTTCGGTGACAATACCCGTTATGTCTATACGATCGAAGCTTGGGTCGATGAATTCGGTACGTGGCGTGACGGGGCGATTAAAAAACGCGAAGCCGGACAAAGTATCTTTTTGGAATTGATTGAAGGCGCCGATCTTTTGCGTAAAACGTTGAAACGTCTGAAAAAAACGACGGAAGTTCGTGATTTTGAAGCCCGTGAAAACGATATTGTCTTTTTAAAAGATGTTTTGAATGCGTTTGACAGTAACGATAACGAATACGAATGCGCCAATATGCTGATGAGCGAAGAAGTTCTTGAAGTTATGGATCGTTGGCCTGATCGTGAACAGGCAACCCGTTACGACCGAGAATTGGAAGTTTTTGTTGATCGTCCTCGGGCGCGTTTCGGAACGTGGTATGAAATGGATGTCCGTTCCCAAGGGACAATCCCCGGCGTGCACGGTACGTTCAAAGACGGTGAAGCCCGTTTGCCGGAAATTAAGGAAATGGGATTTGATGTCGTTTATTTGCTGCCGATTCATCCGATCGGATATACGCATCGTAAAGGTAAGAACAACTCTTTGTTCTGTGAACCGTGGGATGTAGGTTCTCCGTATGCCATCGGTTCCGATCAGGGCGGGCATAAGGCCGTTCATCCGGAATTGGGGACAATGGACGATTTCCGTTCTTTCGTTCGTCGGGCTCAGGAATTGGAAATGGAAGTCGCCATGGATATCGCCATTCAGTGTTCCCCCGATCACCCTTGGATTAAGGAACATCCCGAATGGTTTACGTTCCGTCCTGACGGCACGATCAAGTATGCCGAAAATCCGCCGAAAAAGTATCAGGATATCGTAAATGTCGATTTCTATGGTCCTCAAAGTGAAGATTTGTGGATCGAATTGCGCGATACGTTCCTTTTCTGGGCAAACGAGGGAATCCGTATTTTCCGTATTGACAATCCGCATACGAAATCCGTTCCGTTCTGGGAATGGGTCATTCGCGAAGTGCAGAATATTTATCCCGATACTATCTTTTTGGCCGAGGCGTTTACCCGTCCGTCCATGATGCAGATGTTGGCTAAAATCGGATTTTCACAGTCATATACTTATTTTACATGGCGTGAAAATAAATATGAATTGGAAGAATATTTTTCGGAATTGACGTTGTCGGATATGAAAGAGTACTTCCGTCCGAATTTGTTCCCGACAACGCCGGATATTATGCCGTTTTATTTGCATGATGCTCCGCGCTCGGCATTTATCATCCGTTTCATTTTGGCAGCTACTTTGTCGCCGACCTACGGTATGCTGAACGGTTACGAATTATGCGAAAACGACGGCCTTTACGGCAAAGAGGAATTTAACAATTCCGAAAAATACGAAATAAAAACCCGTGACTGGAATGCCGAAGGAAATATCAAGGATCTGATCGCTCAGATCAACTGGATCCGCGGTGAAAACTATGCTTTGCAGTTATATGAAAATCTGCGGTTCTATTCGTCTGAAAACGACAAGATCATGTTCTACGGCAAAATGACAGAAAATCGTGACAATATGATTTTCGTGGCGATCAGTCTTGATCCTTATCACGGTCAGGCCGGACGGATATGGTTTCCGACGGATGAAATGGGGGTCGCTCCGGGCGGGCGTTTTTGGGTGGAGGAATTGCTCAGCGGTCGTCAGTTTGAAGTTCGCGGAAACGAATTATGGGTTAATTTGTATCCTGCCGGAAATCAAGCCGAAATTTATCGTGTCACGCCGATTGACAGGCCGTGGTGGTAAAAGAAAAAAACTGAAAAAAGTGACAACTGAAAAAAACGGTTGTCACTTTTGGTTTAGTTGGGGCATACTCTAGTTTATCAATTAACAAATCAGGTAGTTTTTCATGCTTTCCAATTTAAAAGATCAAGATTTTCTGTTAGTTGAAAAAGAAAATCTGAATGAAATGTTTAAAGATTTGGTTTTCCAAGATTCTTTTTGTCGTAAGTTAGAGGCTTTTCTGCCGTCCAAACGTTGGTACAGCGCAAAGGACGATACGATCGTCGCCGTTTCTTTTCAGGCGTTGATACCGTTAAAGGATGTCTTGCTGGCGGTTGTTTTGGTCGCGTTAAAAGGCGGGGACAAGCCGACATTTTTAATCCCGTTGCGTGTCGCTTTTGATGAAAAAGCCGATGCCGTTGTCGAAAATGCCGTAATTACGGGCATTTCAGTTGCGAATGAAAAAACGGGGGTTGTCTATGATGCCGCCGGCGACGATGATTTCGCCGCTTGTCTGCTGCCTGTTTTGGAAAAAGACGAAACTTTGACTGTCGGAGCGGATATTACGTTGTCCGGTTCTTCTACCGTCGCAGGCAAAGAATTAATCCGAGCCGTTGACGGTCTGCCGCAAAAAATGTTGGGCGTTGAACAGAGCAACACGTCTTTGATCGTCGGCAAAAAAGTGATGTTGAAAATGTATCGTCGCACGGCGTTCGGTTCTCATCCCGAAGTGGCTACAACCAGTTTTTTAACCGAAGAAGCCAAGTTTGAGAATACTCCCGCTTACTTGGGAATGTTGGAAACCCGCTATGCCGACGGTCGTACAATGGCTTTGGCGATTTTGCAGTCATTCGTGCCGAATATCGGTGACGGTTGGTCTTATACGATGGATTATCTGAAATCGTATTTTGCAAAGGCTTTGACCGAAGGCAAGGCCGAAGGTCATGAAGAATACTTGAAAACGGCTCGTCTGTTAGGAAAAAGATCCGCGGAAATGCATAAAGCGTTCGATAAAGGAACGGACGAAGTGTTTAAACCCGCCGCCGTTACAGGGGATGATTTGGCCGCTTGGCGCGATCAGGCCGTTTTGCAGGCGGATAAAACTTTGGCGGTTGCGCGAGCGAATGTCGGTCATTTGACGGGCGATGTGAAAAAGCGCGTTGAAAAGTTAATCGCCGGCCGTGAAAAAATCGTTGCCCGTATTAATGAATTATTGCCTGTCGTTGCCGACGGCAATAAAACGCGTTTCCACGGCGATTATCACTTGGGGCAAGTCGTTGTAGACGATAAAGGCGATTTCTACATTCTGGATTTTGAAGGCGAACCGTTGCGTCCGATTACGGAACGTCAGGTTAAACAGTCCGTTTTAAGAGATGTCGCCGGAATGGTTCGCTCGTTTGATTATGCCGCCTTTGGAGCCGTTTTGCAGTATGTTTTGCCTGAAAATCGCGAAAAGATGTTTGAGATGGCCGCATCATGGCAAAAACAGGCAACTCAGGCATTTTTGGACGGTTATTTTGAAACAATGGCCGATTGTCCGTCTTTGCCGGCGGATAAGGATGTCACCCTGAAGCTGCTTGATTTGTTCGTTTTGGAAAAGGCTTTGTACGAAGTCATTTACGAAGTCGCCAATCGTCCCGATTGGTTGGCAATTCCGATGAACGGCTTGTCCCGTTTAATAGACCTTGATGGAGAATAAAATATGAAAAATTACTTGGATGAAAGTGTTGTAGAAGCTCTGGTCGTTTCCGGTTACGGAGATCCGTTCTCTATTTTAGGTTTGCATCGTGAAGGGGCTGACGGCGATCTGGTTTTGCGCACGTTCCAACCTCAGGCTCAGAACGTGTATGTTCTGGAATATGAAACGGGAAATGTTATGGGGCAAATGGAACGTGTCCACAGCTCCGGTTTGTTTCAGTTTGAATTTCCGGCCGATTGGGACTTTTTCAAATATCGTTTGCGTATCGATCTGTGGACGGGGGCTTCTTACGATACCGAAGATCCGTACCGTTTCCCGCCGGTCTTAGGGGAAATGGATTTGTACTTCCTGTCCGAAGGATCGCATTTGGACGAATACGATCGTTTAGGAGCCCATCCTGTTACGCATGACGGGGTTGAGGGTGTTTCTTTTGCTATTTGGGCTCCGAATGCCAGACGTGTTTCCGTCGTCGGTCCCTTTAACGAATGGGACGGTCGTCGTCATATGATGCGTCCGCGCGGGTCGACAGGGGTTTGGGAAATCTTTATTCCGCATATTTCCGCAGGCGTTTTATATAAATACGAATTGATTGCTCCGGACGGCAATATTCTGCCGTTAAAGGCCGATCCCGTCGCTTTTTATGCCGAAAAGCGTCCTTCCACCGCTTCCGTCGTTTATGATTTGGATAAGTACGAATGGAAAACGAAAGGTTGGGAAAAGAAGCGCGAAACGGTCAATGCTTTGAATGCTCCCGTGTCGATTTACGAAGTGCATCTGGGATCCTGGAAACGTCATTTTGACGACAACAGCTATTTGACGTATCAGGAAATGGCCGAAGAATTGGTCAATTATGTCAAAGATATGGGCTATACGCACGTTGAATTGTTGCCGGTAAACGAACATCCGTTTGACGGATCTTGGGGGTATCAGGCGACGGGGTTGTATGCTCCGACCAGCCGTTTCGGTAAACCCGATGATTTCCGCGCCTTGGTCGATGCTTTCCATAAAGCCGGAATCGCCGTGATTATGGACTGGGTGCCGGGGCATTTCCCCAAAGATTCTTTCGGTTTGGCGGATTTCGACGGAACGGCTTTGTATGAACACGCCGATCCGCGCCGCGGCGAACACAAAGACTGGGGAACCAAAATTTACAACTACGGTCGTCGCGAAGTGAATAATTTCCTGACGTCTAACGCGATGTTCTGGAATAAGAAATACCAGATTGACGGTTTGCGCGTTGATGCCGTTGCGTCCATGTTGTACTTGGATTACAGCCGTAAAGCGGGCGAATGGATCCCGAATGAATTCGGCGGTCACGAAGATTTGGAAGCCGTCGCTTTTCTGAAACGCACGAACGAACTGATGTACGAAAATTGTCCGGGGACGGCGACTTTTGCCGAAGAATCTACCGCGTGGCCGATGGTTTCCCGTCCGACATATATGGGCGGTTTGGGCTTCGGTTATAAGTGGAATATGGGTTGGATGCATGATACGTTGGACTATATGGCCAAAGATCCGATCTATCGTCGTTATCATCACAACAAAATGACGTTCGGTATGTTGTATGCGTATAACGAAAACTTTGTTTTGCCGCTCAGTCATGACGAGGTTGTTCACGGCAAGTGTTCTTTATTAAACAAAATGTCAGGTGATCGTTGGCAGAAATTTGCCAATCTGCGTGCTTATTACGGTTTTATGTACGGTTTCCCCGGTAAAAAGCTGTTGTTTATGGGCGGTGAGTTCGCTCAGGATCGCGAATGGGATTTCAACGGGTCGTTAAGCTGGCATTTGTTGAACGATCCGATGCACCGCGGTGTTCAGAATGCCGTTCGTGACTTGAACCGTATTTATCGTGAATCTCCGGCTTTGTTTGAACTGGATTACGATCCGGCAGGTTTCGAATGGATCGATGCCGATAACGCGGATGAAAGCATTTTCTCCTTTATCCGTAAAACCAAAGAAACGGGCGAATCGGTCGTCGTTGTTTCCAACTTTACGCCGGTACCGCGTGAAAACTTTAAGATCGGCGTTCCCTCGGCGGGCCGCTATGTCGAAGTGTTTAACTCTGACGCCGAAATTTACGGCGGCAGCGGTATGGGAAATATGGGCGGCGTCGACGCCAAGGAAGAACCCGCCAACGGACGGCCGTATTCTTTGTCGATCACCGTGCCGCCTTTGTCCACTGTGATGTTTGTGCCGCAGCGCTGATTTAAGTTTGGAGTAAACTGTACAAATGCCTACCGGTATACGTGTGCTTCCGGGTCATCCCTATCCTTTAGGGGCGACTTGGGACGGCAGGGGCGTCAATTTCGCCTTGTTTTCAGCAAATGCCGAAAAAGTTTTGCTGTGCCTTTTCGATGAAACGGGAACGCGCGAAATACAGCGTGTCGCCATGCCCGAAAGAACGGACGAAGTCTGGCACGTCTATTTGCCGGATGTTCAGCCCGGCCAACTGTACGGATATCGCGTTTTCGGTCCGTATGATCCCGAACGCGGACATCGATTTAATCATAATAAACTGTTGCTGGATCCGTATGCCAGATCCATTACGGGACCGTTGGTTTTTCATGAAACCATGCAAGGTTATCGATCCGGCAGCCCTAAGGCGGATATGTCCTTTGATCGCCGCGACAGTGCGCCGTTCGTACCGAAATGCAGGGTTGTTGACGATACTTTTTCATGGGGCGGGGATAAAATGCCTCAAACCCCGTGGTCGGAAACGATTATTTATGAAACCCATTTAAAAGGATTTACCTTTTGTCATCCGGAAATTGACGAGCAGGTTCGCGGAACATTCGCCGGCATGGGGACTGCTCGGGCGGTTGATTATCTGAAAAATCTGGGGATATCCGCCGTTGAATTTTTGCCGATACAGGCTTTCTTTACCGGAAACCATTTGTTGAAAGCAAAACTGCATAATTACTGGGGATATGACCCGATCAGTTATTTCGCGCCTCAGCCGACATATATGGCAGGGCAGAGGCTGGATGAAATAAAGAATATGATCCGTGTATTTCACGATGCGGGGATCGAAGTTTTTATGGATGTCGTTTACAACCATACGGGCGAAGGTAATCAAATGGGGGTTACGTTGTCCTATCGCGGGATCGATAACGCCGTTTATTATCGCTTACGCAATGACAATCCCCGTTATTACGAAGATACGACAGGATGCGGCGCTTCGTTTAACGTGGAACATCCGCGCGTTATTCAGTTGGTTATGGATTCTCTGCGTTACTGGGTGGAACAGATGCATGTTGACGGCTTCCGTTTCGATTTGGCGCCGACTTTGGCCAGAACGGGAACCGGATTTACAAACAAGGCGGGATTTTTGACCGCGGTGCAACAGGATCCCGTTTTGCAACGTGTTAAAATGATGGCCGAACCGTGGGATATCGGTTTGGGCGGGTATCAGGTCGGCGCTTTTCCGCCCGGTTGGTCGGAATGGA
>JAZNBT010000180.1:0-6744 GCA_045587165.1 Alphaproteobacteria bacterium
TATTCCCGCGCCGTTTTGGATGCGGCCGACTGCACGGTTTACGCCATTGATCGCGATCCGGATGCAATTGCCGCGGGACAGACTTTGGCAACACAATATGCCGACCGATTAAAGTTGTTGCATGGCACGTTCGGTCATATGCGGGAAATTTTAAACAACGAAGGAATTGAATTCGTTAACGGCGTAATGATGGATATCGGCGTTTCGTCAATGCAGATCGATCAACCCGAACGCGGATTTTCGTTTCAAAAAGACGGCGCGCTGGATATGCGGATGAGCCGGGACGGTTTATCCGCGGCAGATATTGTCAACAAATACGGCGAAAAAGAAATTGCCGACATTATTTATCAATACGGCGAAGAACGTTTTTCCAGACGCATCGCCGCGGCGATTGTTTCCCGGCGCAGGGAACAACCGTTTTCAACCACACTGGATTTAGCCAATGTCATCCGGTCGGTCGTCCCGCATAAAAAGGACGACATTGATCCGGCGACACGGACATTTCAGGCTTTGCGCATATACGTCAACGATGAATTGGGGCAATTGCGTTCCGGTTTGTCGGGAGCCGAAGCGCTCCTTAAAAAAGGCGGAAGAATGGCTGTTGTTTCTTTCCATTCTTTAGAAGACAGAATCGTCAAAAACTTTATTCAGGAAAAAAGCGGCAAAACCGCTAATCCGTCGCGACACCTGCCCGAACGGCGGGACAATCCGGCGACCCTGATCCCTTTAACAAAAAAACCGATTTTTCCTTCTGCAGAAGAATGTCAAAGAAATCCCAGATCACGTTCCGCCCGTCTCAGATCAGCAGAACGCTTATAGGAGTTTCTCATGGCACGATTAGCTTTGATTGTTATTTTTGCGGCAATGGCGACAAGCATGTTTGTCATTAAAAACAAAGTCATTGCTTTGGAAAATCATCTGGAACAAATCAATACGCGCATCAAGGACGATCAAAAAGCCCTGCACGTTTTAAAAGCTGAATGGACTTATTTAAACGATCCGGCACGAATTCGTTCTCTTTCTTCCCGTCATGCGAAAATGAAACCGTTGCGCGCGGAACAGATTATTTCTTTTTCCGCCATTCCGTTTAAAACAAAAACCTCTGAAGACAAAAATATCATCAAGGTTTCTTTTGCTTCCGTAGCGAGGGAGTAACGCCCATGTTCCGTCTTTTCAAAAAAAGCGGAATATTTTATAAGCCCGGACAGGAAATTCCCCTGCCCGACAGAATCAGTCTGGCCGATAAAAAAAGCTCCGCCAGCTTGGAAAGCGGAAAAAACAGACTGTTATGCACCATGTTGGTGTTTTTTATCGCATTCAATGTCATCGCCGTACGTTTGGTTGATGTAACTTTGCTGAACCGGCCGGTTGAAGAACATTTTAAAAGCAACAATACGAAAACTTATGCGCTGGATATCAAAATGAACCGTGCCGACATCGTCGACCGCAACGGCGTTTTGCTGGCGACCAGCCTGCCGTCGGCAGATTTGTATGTCGATTCGGAAAAAATAAAAAATCCTGAAACGATTGCGGCTGCATTGGTTCAAACCCTTCCGGATCTGGAATACAAACCTTTATTAAAAAAGCTGAAAAGCAAAAAGAATTTCGTTTACATCAAACGCAACCTGACTCCGAAAGAACAATACGACGTCAACCGTTTGGGCTTTCCTCAATTGAATTTCCAAGCGACGGAAACACGTATTTATCCTCAAGGAGCTCTGGCATCTCATATCATAGGCACGACCGACGTTGATAATGCGGGAATAGCCGGTCTGGAAAAAACCTTTAATAAAAAACTGTCCGACAACAAAGAAACCGTTCGTTTATCTTTAGATATCGGCGTTCAGGATTCCGTTCGTTCCGTATTGAAACAAAGCATTGAAAAATATCAGGCCGAAGGAGCCGCCGCCGTTTTAATGAACGCGAAAACAGGCGAAATCGTTTCCATGGTATCCCTGCCCGATTACGACCCGAACGATTTAAAAAACGCCCGCAAAAAGAATCTGTTCAACTCTGTTTCCTTGGGGGTTTACGAAGTCGGCTCCATCATGAAACTGTTCAACACGGCCATCGGACTTGAAACCAAAAAAATTTCGATTGAAGATAAAATCGACGCTTCGCATCCGGTCGTACTGGCAAATTACACCATTAACGATGTTCCCAAACTGCGCCGGGTCGTCACCATTCCCGAAATTTTAATTCATTCTTCAAACATCGGTTCAGCCAAAATCGCTTTGGCCGTCGGGACGGAAAAACAGCAGGAATTTTTCCGCCGATTCGGATTTTTTGAAACGGTCGACATCGAATTGCCCGAAAAAGGCCGCCCGCTTTTGCCGGCGAAATGGCGCGAAGTCAACACGGCAACCGCCGGATACGGGTACGGCGTGGCTTTAACCCCCGTTCATATTGCGGCGGCGACGGCGGCATTGGTCAACGGCGGCATATACAATCCCCCGTCATTAATCATGAAACGTCCCGGCGATGAAATAATCGGAGAAAGAATCATTTCTAAGAAGACATCCGACATAATGCGCGGTATTATGCGTTTGGTTGTAACGGAAGGATCGGGACATAAAGCCAACGTCGCCGGTTACGAAGTCGGCGGCAAAACAGGATCCGCGCAAAAACTGATCAACGGAAAATACGTTGAAAACACACTGCGCACATCGTTTATTTCCGCGTTTCCCATGGACAACCCGCAGTACGTTTTAATGGTTATGTTGGACGCGCCCAAAGGAATCGAAGAAACGTACAATTTAAATACCGCGGCCTGGAACGTCGTTCCGACAACGGAAAAAATTATAGCGACCGTTGCGCCTCAGCTGGGAATCACCCCCAGACCGTATGAAGCAAAACAGATCGCTCCGTATGTAAAGGCTGCTTTAAACGCGCGTTAAGGAAGGATTGCGACCCGTGCTTTTAGATCGAATTTTAACAGCCTGCGGCTTACCCGCGATGAATGAACAAATTGAAATTACAGGCATTACCTCTGATTCCAGAAAAGTGGAAAAGGGGTTTTTATTTGCCGCCCTGCCCGGCGTTAAAACAAACGGGACGGATTTTTTACAGGAAGCCTGCGATAAAGGCGCCGTCGCCGCAATTTTCCCCAAAAACGCCGTCATTCCCGATCTGCCGATGATCGGCATTTTTACGGATGACGTCCGGTTGACTTTGGCAAAAATGGCCGCCGCTTTTTACGGCCCTCAACCGGAAAAGGTTGTTGCCGTTACGGGAACGAACGGAAAGACCTCAACGGCGAACTTCACCCGTCAAATCTGGGAATTTTCAGGAAAAAAACCGGCCTGCATCGGAACATTGGGCGTCATCGCGAATGATTTTACCACTTATGGCTCACTAACAACTCCCGATTCCGTCACCCTGCACAAAGAATTGCAAAATCTGGCGAAAAAAGGATATCAACACACCGCGATCGAAGCTTCATCGCACGGTTTGGAACAACATCGCATTGACGGCATCCGATTGACGGCGGCGGCATTTACCAACGTAACGCGCGATCATTTGGATTACCACGGCACCATGGAAAATTATCTGAATGCCAAGCTGAAATTATTCGATCGTCCCTTGTCTTCACAAACCGTCGTTTTAAACGCCGACATTCCCGAATACGATCAGATCGCCGATTTCTGTCGATCCAAAGGATTAAAAATCATCGATTACGGTAAAAAAGCATCCGTTTTAAAGTTAAAAGAATCTCAAATGGATACGAATGGCCAACAGTTGACACTTGAAATCAACGGTTCGGAGAAAACGATATCCCTGCCCTTGGCCGGCACTTTCCAAGCGATGAATGCTTTATGCGCTTTGGGATTAGCCATCGCATCGGGTGAAGATACCGATCGGGCGCTGAACGCTTTATCAAAGATCAAAGGAGCCCCCGGTCGATTGGAATTCGTCGGCAAACGCAGAAACGGCGCGTCCGTTTATGTCGATTACGCACACACGCCGGACGCTTTGGAAACCGTATTAAAGGCTTTGCGTCCCCACACGGAGAAGCGCTTACACGTCGTTTTCGGTTGCGGCGGCGACCGCGACGCGGGAAAACGTCCGCAAATGGGAGCCGTCTGCAATGAATTGGCAGATGTCGTTTATGTAACCGATGACAATCCTCGCAGTGAAGATCCCGTTTTGATCCGTTCCGCCATTCTGCCCGCCTGTCCGAAAGGAATCGATATCGGCAACCGCTCTTTAGCCATTAAAACGGCTGTCGCCGGATTGGAAGAAGGCGACATTCTGGTTATTGCCGGCAAGGGACATGAAACGGGACAGCTGATCAAAGACGTCATGCATCCTTTTGACGATCGGGAAGAAGCCCGCGACGCTATTAACGAAGCGGACGTCCCGTTATGGACTGCGGAGGAAATTGCAAAAGTCGCCGAAGGAAAACTGACAAGAAATTTTGACGTTTTCGGCATTTCCATAGACACGCGCACTCTAAAGCAAGGCGATTTGTTTGTCGCGATCACCGGAGAAAGCCTTAACGGTCACGATTATGCCGCCGACGCGATAAAGAAAGGTGCGGCCGGCGTATTGGTTTCCCATATCCCGACGGACGTTCCCGTTGAAAAAACGATTGTTGTCAACGATCCTTTAAAAGCATTGGAAGCCATGGCGTTGCATGCCCGCCGACGCGGCAAAGCCAAAGTTATCGGCGTCACGGGCAGTTCCGGTAAAACCAGCACGAAGGAAATGCTGAAAACGGCTTTAACCGCCGTAGGAAAAACACATACGACGATCGGTAATTTAAACAACAATATCGGTATGCCGCTGACTTTGGCACGCATGCCTGCCGACACGGATTTCGCCGTAATTGAAATGGGCATGAATCATACGGGCGAAATGACGGAATTGACCCGTCTGGCGCAGCCGGACATCGCCGTTATTACGATGATCGGTTCGGCTCATCGTGAATTTTTCAAGAAAAAAGAAGACACGGCCTACGCCAAAGCGGAAATTTTCACAGGCATGGCGAAGGACGGGATCGTATTTTTAAACGCCGACGACGATCAGTTTTCCCTTTTGAAAAAAGAAGCGCAAAAGAACGGTTTGATTGACATCCGTTCTTTCGGTTCGGCATCGGAAAACGATATTTCCGTTCAAAATATTTTACCAAAAACGGACATGTCCGAAGTAACGGTAAAGACAGGCAATGAAACATATACCTATACGTTCGGGCTGTCGGGACGTCATCAAATTCAAAACAGTCTGGGCGTTGTCGGCATTTTAAAAGCGTTAAACGTCGACATGCCCGACGCTCTTCAGGCTTTAGGACAACTGAAACCGCTGAAAGGTCGCGGACAACGTTTCCAAATCGCCTGTCAAAACGGAACGTTTACGTTAATCGACGACGCTTACAACGCCAATCCCGAATCCATGCAAGCCGCGATTCGCGTTTTAGGCGGCCTGACGCCGGCAAACGACGGCAGAAGAATCGCGATTATCGGCGATATGTTGGAATTGGGCGGGGAATCGGAAAACATTCATAAAAATCTGACCAAAGATTTAATTGAAAATAAAATCGATCGCGTTTACGCCGTCGGAGCGAACAGTTGCGCCATGTTTGATATTTTACCCGAACAAATGCGCGGCATTAAAAAACCGGTTTCAGCCGAATTGGCGACTTTGATTTGTTCTGAAATCGCGGCTGACGATATTGTGCTTGTCAAAGGATCTTTCGGCAGTAAAATGACGAAAATCGTCGAAGTTTTAAAAGACTTCCATTAACTTTCGGAATAAACATATGCTTTACAACCTTCTTTATCCTCTTTCGGATCAGTATTCGGTTCTAAATATCTTTAAATATCTGACATTCAGAACCGGCGGTGCGATTTTCACGGCACTGATATTTTGCTTTTTAACCGGTCCGATGATCATCCATTGGTTAAAAGACAAACAACACGCCTGTCAGCCGATCCGCGAAGACGGCCCCGAATCTCATCTGAAAACAAAGCAAGGAACGCCGACGATGGGCGGGCTGATGATTCTGATTTCATTAAGCCTCTCCACTTTATTATGGGCTGATTGGAAAAATACGTTCGTCTGGGTGGTATTGGGATTAACGATCGTCTTTTCCCTGATCGGATTTATCGACGATTATTTAAAGGTGTCCAAGAAAAACTCCAACGGCATGCGAGGAAAGTTGAAACTTGTTTTTGAATTTTCTTTCGCTTTTATCGCAGTATGGCTGATTACAAAAGCAACCGCGGAACCGACGGCGACGACATTGACGTTTCCGTTTTTCAAAAACCTGTCCGTCAACTTGGGTCTGTTCTATATCCCGTTTGCGATGTTTGTCATCGTCGGTTCGTCAAACGCCGTCAATCTGACAGACGGATTGGACGGACTGGCCATTGTTCCGGCGATGATTGTGTCTTTTGTTTTTCTGATTATTTCTTATGTTGCGGGACATGCCGCTTTTGCCGCATATTTGCAGATTTCTTATATTGCGGGAACCGGTGAACTGGCTGTTTTTTGCGGTGCTTTAATCGGAGCCGGATTGGGATTTTTATGGTTCAACGCCCCTCCCGCCAAAATCTTTATGGGGGATACGGGGTCTTTAATGTTGGGCGGTGCATTGGGAACGATCAGCGTCGTAACGAAACATGAAATCGTTCTGGCAATCGCCGGCGGATTATTTGTTTTGGAAACATTTTCGGTCATTATTCAGGTGATTTCCTTTAAATTGACCGGACGAAGTCGGATCGTAGCCATGTCGTTCTGTGAGCC
>JAZNBT010000181.1:0-18030 GCA_045587165.1 Alphaproteobacteria bacterium
GTATTTACACTTGGTCAAGCAACAATCGAAGATATACAAGCCCTTGAAGAAATGAAAGGGCAACGCACCCAAAAGAGCGAAGACTATACAACACGAAGCAATACACTCCAAAAGAAGATTCAAGAAGAAGTCGCATACAAAGCAACGTTTAGAGATACTGTATGGGAACGAATATTAAAGCCCAATGAAGCAGATTTCCAAGAGGCTTTCAGCGGTTTCAGAAACAATAAAGAACGCTTCCGAGACGAAGTGCTTAGACGGTACGCAATTTCACATACTTCAGTCGAAGCAAGAGATAGCCTGCTTTTGCGGGCTAAGACCTTGTTCGCACAAAAGCCAGAAAAATGTGCAATTATCTCATTTTCCATTGACGATGTCGTTGATCGGCTTGCTGAAATTGAAACTTCAACGATTTGGAGTAAAATAATTGTCGGCAATAAAGACCTTCCTATCGGACGGCTTATAGATGTTTTAGATAATGCAGACTGGGTAAACCAAGGAAGAAAGCATTTGGGAGAGGATGGAATTTGTCCGTTCTGTCAACAGCCCACAATTACAGAGGAACTGAGACATCAGCTTGATGCTTTCTTTAGTGGAGAATACGAGCAAGATGTCAACCAAATAAAACAGTTTATTAGCCAGTACAGTGTATATACTGACGAACTGTTGAGACGTATCAATACTCTTCGGACAAGCCTTGGCGCTTACCCTGCTGCCGGGATTAACACAAGCAAACTTGATTCATTGATAGATGTGCTTAATGGATATTTTTCCAAGAATAGAGCAGAAATGCTTATCAAAGAAAAAGAACCTGGCAGAATTCTTTCTCTTACCGATACAACCTCGACGATAAGTTCAATGAAACAATTGGTTGTTGACGGAAATGCAACTATTACCAAGCACAATGAGATGGTTGATAACTATACGACCGAGAAAAACGCTCTTGTCGCTGATATTTGGACGTTTTTAATGGATGAAAACGAAGCGTTAATTGCAGGGTATTTGAATGATATCGAAACCTTTGCTAAAGCTAAAAAAGGAATCCAAAAAGGACTCGACATATGCAAGCAACAGCTGGATGATCTGGATGGCAAAATTATTGAAGCTGGAAAGAACATAACAAGCGTTCAGCCGACAGTTGATGAGATCAATCGCTCTTTGAAAAGCTATGGTTTTACTAATTTCAAAATTGTACCATCTCCAGTTCAACCAAACGCATATCAAATACAGCGTATGGATGGCACCCTTGCTACCAATACATTAAGCGAGGGCGAAGAAACATTTATATCGTTTTTGTATTTTTTACAGTTTGCAAAGGGTTCCGTTGAGGTTGCAAAAGTATCTAATCGTAAGGTTTTGGTATTAGATGACCCAATCTGTAGCCTTGACAGTACGGTTTTATACATAGTCAGTTCTTTGGTTAAAGGCTTAATAAAAGATGTTCGTGAGGGCAATTCCGATGTAGAGCAGATTTTCATTCTCACTCACAATGTGTTTTTCCACAAGGAAACCGCTTTTATTGATCGTAGAACCGAAGTTTGCAATGATATACATTTTTGGATTATAAGCAAGGACAATAATATATCCTCTATCAAGGCATACGAAAGAAATAATCCTATCAAGACGTCGTACGAATTGCTGTGGGAAGAATTAAAAAATAACACAAACGCTTCGCTGATTACAACCCAAAATATTATGCGAAGAATTTTAGAAAACTACTTTAGTATTCTTGGTAAAACAAAGGATGACACAATCGTAGATTCTTTCTCAACTATAGAAGAAAAAATGATCTGCCGTTCTTTGTTGAGTTGGATCAATGACGGCTCACATAGCATTCCCGATGATTTGTATATCGACAGCTACACAGATTCGATAGACCGATATAAACAGATATTCAAAGAAATCTTTGTCAAAATGGGACACGAAGCTCACTATAAAATGATGATGGAAGAGCCATAAAATCCACCCGTTGATCTTAGGTTTCGTGGCAACAGAATGGCAACAAAAAATCAGATAGCCCATACTATCTGAATAATGAAAATAATATAAATAATCCGAGCTAAATCCCATAAGCAAATCTGTTTAAGATTTATTTTTCAGGAGCGAGTGGGAATGAATACGAGCGCAAACGTTCGTATTAATAGTATCAAAAAATACCACAAATTCGCTCAAAATCTTGTCATTCCCTTATTTTATGATATAATTTAAGGGAAAATAGATAGGTGTAAGGGAATGAGGGCTTTTAACTATTCCGCGATCAAAGAACAGAAATGGGATTCGGAACTTCTCGGGCTGATTTCCGCCATATATAAGGAAGCGGGCAAACAGGAGCTGTATCTGAAGCAGCGTCCGGAAGAACTCGATAAACTTGTGGAAATCGCCAAAGTGCAAAGCACTGAAGCTTCCAACGCAATCGAGGGCATTGTTACGACAAGCTCTCGCGTCCGTCAGCTTGTCGAGGAAAAAGCAACCCCAAAAAACCGTAGTGAAAAGGAAATCAGCGGATACAGAGATGTACTGAAACTGATACATGAGAACTTTGAAGTTCTTCCCGTAACGCGGAATTATATCCTTCAGATTCACAAGATTTTATACGGCTATGCGAACAATCCGATGGCGGGACAAACGAAAAATGTCCAAAACTATATCAGTGCCTCGCATCCCGACGGTCATATCGAAACCTTGTTTACGCCTCTTTCTCCTTATGAAACGCCGGAAGCTCTCGACAGGATATGCGAGGAATACAACCGCGTAATCGGAAATATGGAACTGGAACCGCTAATTGCGATACCCGTCTTTATCCATGACTTTCTGTGCATTCACCCGTTTAATGACGGAAACGGGAGAATGAGCCGTCTGCTGACAACTCTTCTGTTGTATCGTAACGGGTTTTATGTCGGCAGATATATCTCTCTTGAAACCAAAATCGCGAAGAATAAAGACCTCTATTATGACGCACTTGCGGAAGCGCAAAAAGGATGGCACGAAGGAACAGAAAACGTTGTACCATTCATCAAGTATATTCTCGGAACGATACTTTCCGCTTACAAAGACTTTGCAGAAAGGATGGCTCTTGTGGAAACAAAGATGTCCGCTCTTGAAATTGTAAAAAGAGCAAGCCAACGCAAAATCGGACGGTTCAACAAACAGGATATTCGGGAACTTTGTCCGACATTGAGTGACAGTTCCATTGAAGGGGCTTTTCGCAAGTTGGTAGCTTCAGGCGAGCTTCAAAAGGAAGGAAGCGGGAAAAATACTTGTTATTTTCGACTGAAATGATACAGAACAAAGCGTTCCAAGTCCGTTTACATACAGTTTTGTTTTAAGATATCTGCAAAATGGAATTGTTTTTTTAGTGTTTTTCCTATCCTTCCATCAGCTCCGCGATTTTTTCACTGACGGTATCGGCAGCTTGTATCAAAGACTTGTCAGTCAGATGTGTATAGCGGTTGGTAACGGTATGGAGTTTATGTCCCAACAGTCCCGCTATAATCGCATCGGAATATCCCAATGCCGCCGCCATGGATGCAAACGAATGACGTAAAGCATGAGCGCATAAGTTTTCCAGTCCGGGGTATTTTTTGATGGTTCGTTTAAAAATATTCTTTGCGACATCCGCCGTTTTCTTTACGCGAGGAAACACAAATTCCTCATCACTTTCAGGACGGATTTCCGTTTTCATTTTTAACAAAAGTTCTTTTACCGCAATTCCGAAAGGACGGTTTTGTGCTCCCGTTTTCGTATCAGGAAATCGGAACACTTGCGCTTCAAAATCAATATATTTCCATTTCAATGTCATAATTTCGTTGCATCGACATCCCGTCATTGCCAATAACCGAACGGAATTTAAAGCGTACTTATCTACGTAATTGCTTTGATCCAAAGCATCTCCAAGTCGTTTTAAACCGTTTTCATCAAGAAAGATTTCTCGTTTGTTATTAGGCAATTTCTTAATTCTGTGGCACGGATTATGTTCCATCAAGCCGTTGTCAATCGCGTATTCAAACATACCGCTCAAAACGCACAGGCAGTTGTTTGCCGTCGCAATAAATTTATGATTTTCTCGCTTGAAACGTTCTTTAACATATGCTCCTGAAAGCAGTTCATCGTAAAGCTGCTGAATATCGCCGCGCAAGACTTCTTTGACGATCATCTTGCCGATAGATGGTTTGATATGATTACGGATATGGTTTTCATAATCGGTACGCGTATTCGGTTTAATGCGAATTTTCCTTTTTTCGTAAAAATCGTCTGCCAGTTCCGAAACCGTCAAAGCCTTTCTTTTTTCGATTCTGTCATTTTGAGGATCTTTTCCCTGTACGACAAGAGCAAGAATTTGTTTTGCTTCATTTCTGGCCTGAGTTGGTGTGATTTGGGACGTTTTCGCAATCGTCAGTTTCTTTTGTTTTCCGTAAGCGTTCCTATACATTACGATATAACTTGCAGAATCTTTACGAACGCGGACGCCGAAACCTTTTAGAGAATCATCAAAGTATGTTTTTTCGGAACCGTTGAAGCTCAGAGTATTTAAGAAAGATTTGTTGATATTCATCGTTTTTTCTCCTTTGTCGGGGTAACACACGGGTAACAAATCGGATAAAAAATACGTTCAAAACAGAAAACGTCCGTGTTTAACCGCCAAAGGAAGAAAAGCGGATTTATTAAGGAATATCAATACGTTGAAGACAATAAGAAAAGAGAGGGAAAAACAAACGGTACTGAGTAATTCTCTTGTCCATATAATCAGAAACCGTATAAACCTAAGACGGCTCGACCTATTGGGCAGATAGCCGTATTCAGCCGACATCCGCCTGTGGCAGAAATCGGCATAAATATTTAAAGTCGCTATATGCTATACGACTAGGTTTAAAAGGGTTTCTGACGCCCTGAATTGTTGATTTAAACAATTCAAAAGAAGTATATCAAAAACGAAAAAGCATAACCAGTTAAAAAACTTTTTTGTTCTGTTCGGATTTAATTTGAACGGCTAATCCTTGGCGGTTTCTTCAGCTAAAATATTTAATTCCAGCCATCTGGTTTCTTTTTCGTCCAGTAAAGATTTTAACTGTTCCAACTCTTTTGCCGTTTTTTCAAATTCTGCCGGAGACTTTGTATAAAAATCGGTTTCGGCCAGCTTTTCTTCCTTTATTTTGATTTGCTGTTCCAAGGCCGCTATTTCGTCGGGTAACATTTCCAACGCTCTTTTGTCTTTATAAGACATTCTGATCGTTTTCGGTTGTTGACCCCGTCGATTTTCTTTTTTTGGAGTTTCTTTTACGGCAGAAGGATTTTTCTTTTCTTTTTCTTTGTTCTTTTTTAATAAATCCGAACAGGAATCGACATACTCGGTTACACTGCCGTCGCCCGCCATGTACAATAAAGATGTCGCCGTATTATCCAAAAAATCACGGTCGTGACTGACGATTAAAACGGTACCGTTATATGTTTCCAAAGCGTCTTGCAACAAATCAAGCGTATCCATGTCCAAGTCATTCGTCGGTTCGTCCAGTACCAGAAAATTGGATGGTTTAGCCAGATCCCGCGCTAAAATCAATCTGTTTTTTTCACCGCCCGATAAAACAGAAACGGGCGTGTTCGCCTGTTCCGGAGGGAACAAAAAGTCTTTCATGTAAGAATAAACGTGTCGCGGTTCTCCTTTGACAAAAACATGATCCCCTCCTTCGGGGCACAGAGTTTCTTTGATTGTTCTGGAAGGGTCTAAAACGGCTCTGTTTTGGTCGAAATAAACTTCCTGTGTTGTTTTTGCCAAACGTACATGTCCAGAGTCAGGCGTCATACGTCCGGTCAATAATTTGATTAAGGTCGTTTTTCCCGCGCCGTTTGTGCCGACAATGCCGATTTTATTACCTTGCATAACGCGTAGAGAAAAATCGTTGACGATTGTTCGACCGTTAAAAGATTTAGAAATATGTTTGGCATCAATAATTTGTTTTGACTGTATCGAACCGCTGTCGATATTTAAGTCTACCGATCCGTTTTTTTTAATCTGTTCGCGACGTTCGTTGCGCAGATCATATAATTTATGCAGTCTGCCTTGATTACGTTTGCGGCGCGCGGTTACCCCTTTATGCAACCAACGGGTTTCGGATTCTATTTTTTTATTCAAACGGTTCCGTTCGGCTTCTTCCTGTTCGTAAACCGTATCGCGCCAATCTTCAAAAGCGTCGAAACCTTTGTTTAACATACGTGTGATTCCGCGATCAAGCCATATGATCCCGTCGCAGACATGTTTTAAAAAAGCCCGATCATGGCTGATGACAATCAAAGCCCCTGTGAATTTTGAAATAACTTCTTCCAGTTTTTCAATTGTCGCAATATCCAGATGGTTGGTCGGTTCGTCTAACAATAAAATATCGGGGTCATTGACTAATGCACGAGCTAACGACGCTTTTTTGCGTTCACCGCCCGAAGCCGTCCGAGGATCGGCCGCGGCGGAGATCGCCAATTGTTCAATCAGTATGTCGGCTTTATATGCCTCTTCAGCTTGATGCTGTCCCAGTCCGGATAAAACAACGTCGCGCAAAGAAGAAAAACTGTTCAGTTCGTCTTCTTGCGGCATATAGGAAACGATCGTTCCCGGTTGTAAAAAAGTTTCCGCTTTATCGGCTTCCGTTTGTCCGGCGATGACTTTTAACAAAGTCGATTTTCCCGATCCGTTACGGCCGACCAGACAATATTTTTTTCCTTTGTTCAAATACAATTCCAATCCGGTAAACAAAGGTTGTTTACCGAATTGTAAGTGTGCATTTTTTATCGAATAAAGCGGTGCGTTGAAATCCATTCTCAAATCTTTTTAAACAGTTTGAAAATCAATCCCAACACAATGGCGAATAAAGCCGCCAGAGCCATTCCTTCGAATACGACGCCGCCGACGGATATCCGTGCGCCTGATACGCCGATGACTAAAACGACGGAAGTCAGAACCAAATTAACCGGTTTGGAATAATCGATTTTTTGTTCCATCAGCGTTCTGATGCCGGATGTGGCGATTACACCGAACAGTAATAAGGAAACGCCGCCGATAACTGCTTCGGGGACGGTACGGATCAATGCCGCGAATTTTCCCAAGAAGGATAATACGATGGACAGGACGGCGGCTCCTGCGACGACATAAACGCTGAAAACGCGAGTGATCGCCAAAACGCCGACGTTTTCGCTGTATGTTGTATTCGGTGTCGATCCGAAACAGCCCGATAAAATCATGGATAATCCGTTTCCGAAGAAAGATCGGTGCAGACCGGGATTTTTCAACATATCGTTTCCGACAACGGAACCGATGACGATCAGATCGCCGATATGTTCCGCGATAACGACGAAAACGACGGGTAAAATAATAGCGACGGCAGCCGGATTATAAACGGGCGTTGTGAAAGTCGGCAAAGAAAACCATGGAGCCGCCTGCACAAGGGAGAAATCGACGCGTCCCATCAAAACAGCGTAAATATAACCGGAAACGATACCGATTAAGATCGGAATGATCGAAAGGAAACCTTTGAAAAAAACATATCCTATAATCGTTATTCCCAATGTCACCATGGAAATCGAAACCGTTACCGGATCCATGACTTCGGCGGTTAATCCGGCCATTTTTGCAGCAGTCGGCCCCAATCCCAGACCGATGACGGCAATAACCGCACCGATGGCTGCCGGCGGTAAAATCGCATATATCCATTGATAACCGACTTTGGCGATAATTGCGGAAACGATACAAAACACGACGCCGACGGCGATAAAACCGCCCAAGGCGTCTGCGTAACCGTATTTGGTAATGACTAATTGTCCGCAGGCAATAAAAGCAAAGCTCGCCCCTAAATAAGCGGGGATCATTTTCTTTGTTACAACCATGTAAAGCAATGTGCCGATACCGTTGAACAGCAACACGACGGCCGGATCAATGCCCAGTAAGATAGGAACCAGAATATTGGCGCCGAACATGGCGAACAAATGCTGCAAAGAAAGAGGAAAGCCCTGTAAAAAAGGAAGCTTTTGGTTAACCTGAATAGTTTCTCTCATTAAAAACCCCGCTATAAAATGTAAAAGGAAAGTTTGTAAAACAAATGTCTATGACTTTTTATAGCATTGATTTTTTTTTAAAGGAATGCGTTTCGTTCAGTTTTTCTTTTTTTTGCTTTTTTTCTTTTCGTTTTCCGATTCAAAAACCGGAGGCGGAATATCATTTTCGGGATTATAGTCCAAAACTTTTTCCAAGTGTTCGCACAGCAGTTTCATGGCTTGAATACGTCCGTATTTTTTGTTGTTATCCACAACGACAAACCACGGTGCATACTTGGTGTTTGTCTTTTTCAGCATGTCTTCGAAAGCTTCGTCGTACTGATCCCATTTTTCACGGTTGCGCCAGTCTTCGCTGCCGATCTTCCATTTTTTATAGGACGTTTCTTCGCGTGCTTTAAAGCGAACCATTTGTTCGTCTTTTGAAATATACAACAGAAATTTAACAACGATGTTTCTGCCATCGCTCAGTTGCTTTTCAAAATAATTGATCTCGTCATAAGCGCGTTTCCATTCTTTGTCCGTCGCAAAGTGTTCAATCCGTTCCACTAAAACGCGACCATACCATGTACGGTCGAAAACGGTCAGCAGTTTTTGGTTTGTCAAGCGTGTCCAGAAACGCCATAAAAAGTTATGATTTATTTCTTCTTTTGTCGGGGCGGCAATCGGAAAGATGTCGCAGTCACGTACGAAAATCGATGAAGCCAGACGACTGATGACGCCGCCTTTGCCGGACGCGTCCGGACCTTCGAAAGCCAGAATGACTTTTTTGTTACGTTTTTTGACTTCCATTAACAATGCGTTCAGTCTGGCGCGCAGATACGGCAGCATTTCGCGGTATTCTTCTTTGGACAGCGAAGCATTCATATTTAACGTTTTAACAAAGTCGGGCTTTTTCGGTTTGTCGCTTTTATCCTTTGCGGCATCATTTTTCTTTTCCCGTTCTTTTGATTTTAAATATGCTTCGATTTGTTTTTCGACGCGAGTGCAGAAAACGTCCAAAGCCGTGCGCAGACGCTCCGTAAACGTTTCCGTATCGATTTCAAACCATGGTGCGTAGTCTTTATCTGTATATCGAATGATTTTTTTTGTTGTGGTTTCAAATTTTTCCGCCATGCAGCAGTTCTTCCAATCATCCGGCATGACGCGCCATTTTTCATAAGGATCGTCATCCAACGTGCGCAAAAAAGTTTCTTGATCGTTTTTGCTTTTATGGAACCACAGTTTGCAGAAAATGGCATTTGAATCAGCCAACACCTTTTCGAAATCGTTACATTCGTCCAGCCGTTTATATAATTCGTCATCGTTGATTTTGCCGTAGGCATGGGATACCAACGGATCGGAATACCATGAACTGACGAAAATGCCGGTATTGCCGTTGATCGGCGTATCGCACCAGTAACGGCGGTATTCGATCGGATCTTTTTGAATGTCGCGGCGTTCATAGGCGTGCAGATCCAACTGGCGTTGATCCATCCAGTCGCGCAAAGTCCCCAAAGCGGCATTTTTTCCGGAACCGTTTACGCCGCATAATAACACGATGACTGGAACGTTGGCTTCCCGTATTTTTTCCTGTAAAGAAATCAATCGGGTACGGATTTCGGCTTCTTCTTTGCCGGAAAAATTGGCTTCAAGTTCGATATCGTCTTCTTCGGAATGATGGGTCATGACGTTTTAATCCTTTTTCGCCTGCGTTAAAGATTTTCTGACGATTTTTTTCTGTTTTTTGACGGGCGTTCTTTTGACTGTTCGGACGGCGGAAGTTTTGGCTTTCGTCGTACGAGGCGTCTGCACGGCCGTTTTTTCTTCTTTTCTGACGGCTTTTTTCTGGCGGGCGACAATGCCGCGCAATTTTGCGGAACCGCGACCGGAAAGGCTGGGGTGCGTCATAAAGAACTGGTGACAGGAAAACGCCTGCGGACTTTCCGAAACACGGGTGTATGTCATGTCGGGGTGTAAAGTCCAGCTTAAGGCTTCATCTTTGATATTGCCTTGCATGATTTGTCCCATGATTTGTTCGTGCACGGTTTCATTTTCGATCGGAACCAGAGTTTCCACCCGATGCATCGTGTTGCGCTGCATCCAGTCGGCAGAAGAAATGAAAACTTTGGCTTTTGGAGAAGGCAGTTTGTTGCCGGCTCCGAAACAGAATATGCGGGCATGTTCCAAAAAGCGTCCGATAATGCTTTTGACTTTGATGTTTTCGGAAAAACCGGGGATGCCGGGACGTAAAGCGCAAATGCCGCGAATAACCAACGTGATTTTTACGCCGGCCTGCGATGCGCGATATAAAGCATCAATCAGTTTGTCATCCAACAGCGAATTCATTTTTGCCCAGATATTGGCAGGCTTGCCTTTTTTAGCGCAAGCAATTTCTTTATCAATCAGATTCAATAACCGGTCGCGCAGATTTAACGGGGCGATGGACAGTTTTTTCAATCCTTCCGGCTGAGCGTAGCCCGTCAGATAATTGAAAACCAAAGCCGCGTCGTTGCACAGATCTTTGTCACAGGTAAAGAAGGACAAGTCTGTATACAGGTTGGCGGTGACTTCGTGATAATTTCCCGTACCGAAGTGGGCATAGCTTTTCATTTTGCCGTTTTCTTTGCGCGTTACCAACGAAATTTTGGCGTGCGTTTTGTAATTCATTAATCCGAATACGACATGGACGCCCGCTTTTTCCATGTCTTTTGCCCATTTGATATTCGCTTCTTCGTCAAAACGGGCACGCAATTCGACAACCGCGGTCACGTCTTTACCCGCATGAGCGGCATCAATCAACGCTTTGACGATCGGTGAATTTTTGTTCGTTCTGTAAAGCGTCTGTTTGATTGAAACGACATCGGGATCTTTTGCGGCCTGACGCAGAAATTTCACGACGACTTCGAAAGATTCGTAAGGATGGTGAATAACCATGTCTTTTTTGCGAATCGCAGCGAAATGGTCGCCTTTGAAATCGCGGACGCGTTCGGGCTGACGGGGTTTGTAGGGTTTGAACAGCAGGTCTTTTCTTTCCGATAAAATCAAAGCCGATAAAGAACGCGTTCCTAAAATGCCGTTTCTGCGAACGACGCCAAAACTTTCGACATCCAGTTTATGCGTTAAGTACGCAGCCAATTCCTGCGGCATATCCTGATTCATGACCAAAGCAATCACATCGCCCCGTTTTTGTTGCGCTAATGCCGTTTCGAACTGGCTGACCAGATCTTCGGCTCGTTCGTCAACCTGTAAAAGGCTGTTGCGAACGATGGAAAACAGACCGGCATGCTTGATTTTGAAATTCGGAAAAATCGTTTCGATAAACTGCATGACGACGTCTTCCAACGCGATAAATCGAGCAGGCTTTTTTGTCAGACGGATAAAACGCGGCAAACTGGACGGCAAAGGGATCAAAGCTTTTCGTTCCGTTCCTTCCTTGTCTTTCATTGCAAGAATCAATGAATGAGACAAGTTCGCCAACCACGGAAACGGGTGGGAAGGATCCAACGCGATCGGCGTTAAAACCGGAAAAACGGATTCTTCGAATACGGATTTAAGCGCTTTTGAATCCTGTTTGGACAGTTGACCGCGTGAAATCAAAAAGATTTGTTCTTTTTCCAATTCTTTTTTCAGGATATGAAAGTATTCATCCTGCGTTTTACGCAAGACGGAGACACGTTCGTTTATCGCGTCCAACTGTTCCTGAGGTGTTAATCCGTCATCCGAACGCGTCGTCACGCCGGCGTAGATCTGTGCCAGTATGCCGGCAACGCGCACCATGAAAAACTCGTCCAGATTTGATCCGGATATAGCCAAAAAGCGCAAACGTTCCAATAAGGGATAACGTTTGTTCATCGATTCTTCCAATACGCGCTGATTAAAAGCAAGCCAGGACAGCTCGCGGTTAAAGAAACGGGACGGAGAATCCATCGAAACGGGTTGAGAAAAAACAATCGGATCTGCAGGCATAAAAATAACCCTTCATAAAAAAGACAATTATTTAATCAGTAATATGTTTTTGTCTAAATTAAAAGCATAAAAAGAGGTTAGACCGATTGAACATCTATCTTTTTCAATCGGATCTTTTTATTGTTAATCCGTTATTTTGAAAGGGGATTAGCATGGTAAAAACTGCCGTCAAAAAGAAAACGAATAAAACTGAGGAAAAATCCGTCGAACCGCGTCATTTATACCTGATGCGTCACGGAAAATCGGAAAAAGCTAAAAAAAGTACCGAAGACGCATTACGTCCGTTGGGGAAAAAAGGACGAAAAGACGTAAAAAAAATCCGAAATCTGATGCAGGAAAAACACGTTCAGCCTGATCTGATTTTGTGTTCGCCCAGTGTACGGACAATGGAAACGTTGAAAAAATTAAGGAAAGCCTTTGTTCCGACGGAGGTTGTTTTCGTCGACGATCTGTATTTGGCGAACGCCGAAGAAATGATGCACATTTTGCGTCAGACGAGTCCCGAAAAACATGAAGTTTTGGTTATCGGTCATAATCCCGGATTGCAGGATGTGTTGCCGATGATCTGCGAAGATTCTCCGGAATCCCTCGAAGCGCAAAATCACCGCGTATCCGAAGGTTTCCCGACGTCCGCGCTGGCATGTCTGGAAACGAGGGAAGCGTGGACGCAATTGGGCACTCGACCGGTCAGATTGATGAATTTTATTTATTCTTCGGATCTTTAGATTTTTCTTAACAGCTCGATTAAGGCCTGTGCCGCAATGTCACTGGCCTTCGGAGCGTTTGTTTCGAAATCGCCGAAAGAATGTTTTCTGTTGTCGGAAACGGCCCGGATCACGGTGACGGGAATGTTCCATAACGTGGCGATTTGCGCTACGGCCGCGCTTTCCATATCGATGCAGGCGGCGTTGAATTTTTCTTCCAGAAAATCTTTTTCCGCTTCTTCGGCAAAAAAATCAATCGTTGCCAGCGTTCCCGATTTATACGGCGCGTTTAACCGTTCCGGCAAATAAGCCGTTTGCGAAAAGCCCGGCTTCCCTTCAAACAAAGGCAAGGAAGATTCCGTTACGTCCGTCGGACTGTAAACGTCGCCGAAACGAATATCGCCGTGGACGATGCGGTTCGGAACAAAGACGTCGAATACGTTTAATTCTTCGGCGATTGCTCCGGCAACGCCGCAGACGAAAATATGATCGGGTTCGTACATTTGAATGATTTTTTGCGTTTTTGCCGCCGCCAGCGTTTTGCCGACCCCGCAACGCGCCAAAATGACATCCAGATTTTCAAAATCAATTCGTTTTTCTTCAAAAACGGTTTCCAAAGGTTCTCCCAATTTTCCGAAAGCCTTTTCCGCGGCTTCGAATTCCATGGGCATCGGACACAACACGGCGATAATCGGTTTCATTTCTGTTTCCTTGTAAAAAATATTTCCGATACTGTAACGGCGCAAAGTCGCTTTGTTAAGTCTTTTTGTTTGTCGGTCGTGCAAAAGATTGATATGATCTTTTCGAAAGGAAACAGGAAATGGATAAATGGCAAAAAAGATTTTTTGATTTGGCCCGTTTGGTCGCGACGTGGTCGAAGGATCCTTCTTCTCAGGTGGGGGCGGTTATCGTTGATGATAAAAAACGGATCGTTTCCGTCGGCTTTAACGGTTTGCCGATCGGGGTGGAAGATACGGAGGACCGGTTGAACAAACGTGAATTGAAATACGAATTGATCGTTCATGCCGAAGCCAACGCCATTCTGACCGCACCGAAATCGGTTTCGGGCTGTACGATTTACGTTTATCCGTATTTACCGTGTTCACGCTGTGCAGGGGCGATTATTCAGTCCGGAATAAAGCGCGTTGTCGTCGAAGATAAACCGATCCCCGACCGTTGGCTGGAAAATTTCAATCTGGCCAAATCGATTTTACAGGAAGCGGGGGTTGAAGTTTGCATTATTCCCGCGGAAGACTAGCAGATTGGTGATCTTCTTTAACAATGGCGGGCTTGGTATAATCAGGCATCGTTTGTTATGAAGGAGAGAACCATGAAAAAAATACTTTTGACGGGATTGATTCTGTCTTGTATGGCGTCCCCCGTTTTGGCGGGTTCCGATAAAGGAAAAACGTTCGGTACGATTGATGCGATTGCCGTTGAAGAAAACACTTTTACGCTGAAAGGCGATGACGGACATACGTATTTGTTTAACGTCAACGAAGCTACCGAAATGGAAAAGAACAGCAGTTGGTTTGATGAAGACATTACGATAACCGATTTGAAAACGGGCGATCGTGTCGAAGTCGAATATTTTTCCGATAATCCCGATTTTCTGATCGTTGATGAATTGGAAGTTTTCTCGCCGCAGAAAAAATAAACGCAAACCGAAAGCCCGTCTTTTACAGACGGGCTTTTCTATTTTTTGTGATCGGTTAAGCGCTTTTTTCCAAAACCAGCGAAGACAGAAAATCCGTCAGATCCGGAGTTTCATAGTCGCAAAAATCTTTGGAATCAACGGAGCAATATTTGTTGTTTACGACGTTTGATGAAATCCAAACGGTACGCAACCCTACTTTTTTAGCGGCTAATATATTGACGGGGCTGTCGTCAAACATCATGCTTTTCTGCGGTGTGACGTTAAAAGTTTTCATCATTTTCAAATAAGTTTGTTCCGCGGGCTTGGGGACGTATTCAGCTTCCCGTATTGAAAAAATACCGGAAAAACAGTCGTATATGTTTAGTCTTTTTAACACGCGTTCGGCGTGGTGATACGCTCCGTTCGTAAAGACGTGTTTCTTGCCGGGTAAAGCTTGTAAACAAGCTTTAAGCTGCGGGTTTTCCCGAATTGATGACAAATCGAGATCGTGAACATAGTCTGTAAAATCTTCCGGCTGAATATTGTGTTCGACCATTAATCCGTGAACGGTGGCTCCGTATTTTTTATAATAAGTCTTTTGAACGGTTGTCGCCGTTTCTTCGTCGATATCCAATACCCGCATGATATAATTTCGAATGCGTTCGGCCATCTGCGAATAAATTTCGTTTGATGGCGGGTAAAGCGTATCGTCCAGATCGAATATCCAACTGTTTATGTTTTTTATTTCTTTTTGTAAAATCTGACGTTTCATCGATACGTATCCTATTTTGCAGAATACATATTGTAAGAAAAAGCTCTTAATAAAACGTGTATTTTCTAAACGTTATTGAACGTGTAAAAAATGGTTTTGATCAGTTTAAATCCTTTTTCCATGGACGACATCTCAACGTATTCGGCGGCCGAATGCATATTGTATATGTTTGCCGCGCCGACCAGATACGGTTTGAATCGTTTTCCGGCGGCATTTTTTCTTTGAGCATAAACATGGGTTTCGGCTCCGGCGTGAAAAGACGACACGTTTAATTTCAATCCGATCTTTTCGGCGGCCTTTCGCGCCGTTTCGATCATCGCCGTGTCATCTGATTTTTCAAACGGCGGCATGTGTTCTTCAAATACGGCGGAAAAGACGGCTTTTCCTTCGTATTTTTGATTAAAGGCGTTGATCGTTTTTTCTATGCCGGCGATTAATTCCGCTTCGTTGGCTTTGTTCGAACTGCGAATGGAATAAAGCGCGAAAGCGTCCGTGTTGATAATGTTGGACATGGCCTTTTCAGTTAAAAACAACGCGAAGTCCGCTCCTTGCTTTTCCGTGGCGATATTTTTTACGCCGCCTCCGACGATCGCGCCGGCATTGATGGATGTAATGACTCCGGTGTCGTCTTTGCAGTAAACGCCTTGCGGCAGTTCGGCCATTATGTCGGCGATCAGCTTGACGGCGTTGACGCGTTGCGTATCGTCGATGTCAATGCCCGAATGTCCGCCTTTTACACCTTTGACGCTTAACAGCATTTTTGTATAACCCGCGCCGGCGATTTGAAAATCGCCCAAACGGTCGCCGTCCAAGACCAAAATATATTCGGATTTGAAGCGATCGGATTTTAGAGCGTTTACGCCGCTCATATTTTGTTCTTCGTCACGGGTGAAAACGATTTCCAGTCCGCCGTGCTTTGAATTTTTATCCGCACTGATCGTTTTTGCCAGCAACATGGCTTCGGCAACGCCGACCTTGTCGTCTGCGCCCAGAGTTCTTTTCCCGTCCGTTTTTAAAATATCGCCGTCGGAAACGATATTGACGGGGCTCGAATCCCCGACGACATCCATATGCGCGGATAACATCAAAGGCGATTTAGAGAAGTCCGTCGCGGGAATCTCGGCATAAATGTTTCCGAAATCATCACGTTGTACGGCAATATGATTTTGTTGGAAATAAGAAACGATTTGTTCGGCAACGGCGTCTTCCTGCATGGAAGGCGAAGGTATGCGCGCCAAGGTGCAAAATAAATCTGTTAATTCCGTCATGACAGTCCTCTTTGAAAAAATGATTTTTTAAAAGGGTATTCCTTTTAGGACATTTACTCAATAAGCAATATGGTGTTTAATCAACCGGAAATCCGCTTGAAGGAGAAATCATATGGATATGAACGAAATCGAAGACCGTTTTATTGTTTTGGAAAGTATTGTCGCCGAATACGAACGCACGATCAAAGATTTAAATCAGATTGTTGCAGAACAGGCGTTAAAAATGGATCGGCTGCAACGGGAGGTTTTCTTTTTATCGCAGAATTTTGATGCCGGCGGTATGATTCGTCCGTTGTCCGAAGAAACGCCGCCGCCGCATTATTGATGCGTTGTGTTAAAGTTTAAAAAACCCTCCGTTTCGGAGGGCTTTTTTTATACCGGCGTTTTGTGTCTGAACGTAATACGTCCTTTTGTCAAATCATAAGGCGTCATTTCGATGTCCACTTTGTCGCCGACCATGACGCGAATACGAAATTTGCGCATTTTTCCGGCCGTATGAGCCAAAATTTCATGATCGTTTTCCAGTTTTACCCGAAACATCGCATTGGGCAGCTTTTCTACGACGGTTCCGCTGAATTCCAATAATTCTTCTTTTGCCATAAAGGACTCCTTACAATAAAGACAGGACGCTTATATACGCTTTTTTTTATGAAAAGACAAGCCGTTAAAACTCATAAGCATCCAATTCGTCTTCAGACATATCGGCAGATTGGTAATCCGAAAAGATTTCAGCGCCTTCTTCTTCCCATTCGATGCCTCTGATGACCCAATTACTGATTTGTTCCATTTTTTCCAAGGAAATATTCAATGCCATGCCGACTTTTGAAATGAACAGAATTTCGGAATCCGACAGATCACCGTCTTCGTACCCTAAATAAAACATTTCACGAATTAAAACCAAGGCAAACCCTTTTTCCGTAATTGTTTTAACCCGTTCCAACGCTTCTTCTTCGGTTCTGGGGCGGCTGGCTTCTTTAGCTTCTTCTTTTGTCAGATTGAATAATTTAGCCAGATCAACAAAAAACTGTTTTTCGTTGCCGTCAAATTCGCCGTCGACACGTGCCAAATGGGCAATCGTTCCCAAAAAAGCAACACGTTGCGGTAAATCGACATTTTCGAAAAATTCCATCATAGACTTATTCTCCTGTAAAAGGGATATCTTTAAAAACGTTCTTTTGTCCAGTTATACCAATTTTGACAAAATTTAAAAGGAAAAAGTGAATAAATCGGTTAATTATAAGCATTTTGCGACGGAATTCTCGACCAATGGATAAAGTGACGCCATTTTTTTTTCGTGATATTCTGCCTTTACTTGAAATAAAAGGTCTGAATTTTTTATGAAAGAGATGAAAATGAGTGTTGGTACAGTAAAATGGTTTAATAATACAAAAGGGTTTGGATTTATTTGTCCTTCTGACGGATCAAAAGATGTGTTCGTTCATATCTCTGCCGTGCAAAAAGCGGGGATCCGCGGATTGCAGGACGGACAGCGTATCGAATACGATCTGTTGCCCGGTAAAGACGGAAGAAGTTCTGCCGAAAATTTGAAAATCGTCGGCTGATCTTTTGTGTTCGTCGCCGAATGACGGGTTTTCCGACTAAATATCGGAAAACCCGTCATTTTTTTAATCGGAAAAAAATAATGCGTGCATTGTGTTTTTTGGGTATAAA
>JAZNBT010000182.1:0-18559 GCA_045587165.1 Alphaproteobacteria bacterium
CTTCCCCGCACGACAGAAAGCTTTTTAATCAAAAACTCTGCTATGTCGGCGACCGTGTCGCGGCCGTCGTTGCCGAAACCGAAGAAGCCGCCGATGAGGCTTTGGAAAAAATCAAAGTGGAATACGAGGTTTTAAAACCGATTTTCACTTGGGACGATGCTCAGACCGAAGATGCGCCGATCATTCACAAATCTTTTGTAACGTACGGTGTCGGCGCGCCCGACGGATTGGACGAATACAATAAAAACGCCGATCCGCGCGACGGAAAAATCCATTACCCCTTCCCGTTGCGAGCAGACCCGCATCACAATCTGGCCGCCAGCGTCAAAGGCGGCATCGGCGACGTCGAACAAGGATTTAAAGATGCGGACATCATCATTGACAGAACGTTTGCCACGACGCAAATTCAATGCACACCGACGGAACCGCACGTCGTGTTTACCAAAATGCAGGGAGATCGTCTGGTCATTCACGCATCGACACAGGTACCGTTCCATTTGCGCCGTGTCGTCGCCAAAATTCTGAACATTCCCGAAACAAAAATTCACGTGGTAAAAGAACGCGTCGGCGGCGGTTTCGGTTCTAAACAGGACGTTATTTTAGAAGACGTCGCCGCTTATGCGACCTATTCCACCGGCCGTTCCGTTTATTACCGCTATACGCGCAATCAGGAATTCAACACCTGTTCGACGCGCAAACCGATGCGTGTTCATGTTAAAATCGGCGCGAAAAAAGACGGGACGTTCACCGCAATTCAAATGGACAACGAAGCGAACACGGGACCGTTCGGCGCACATGCTTTAACCGTTCCGATGAACGCATGCGCGAAAAACCTGCCGTTGTTCCTTTGCCCGAACATGTATTTCACCGTCCGGATTTATTACACGAACATCATGCCGACAGGGGCCTATCAGGGATACGGCGCGCCGAAAGGGGCTTTTGCTTTAAACAGCGCCGTGGCCGAACTGGCCGAAACATTAGGCATGGATCAAATCGAATTAATCCGCAAAAACATGGTGCATGAAGGCGCCGTTCTGGACATTCTGAAATGTCTGGGCGAAGGACGCGAAGGAACGCCCGCTTTGGTTCAAAGCTGCGGTTTGGAAAAAGCGCTGGAAGTCGGCGCAAAAATGATCGATTGGGGCAAAAAAGAAACCTCCGACGATCCCGACATTAAAATCGGCAAAGGCGTTTCGATCATTCAACAAGGATCCGGCCTGCCCGGTCTGGATCATTCCAACGCGCACATCCTGATGCTGGCCGACGGCGGATTTTCATTACATTCGGGGGCAGCCGACATCGGTACGGGACTGGACACCGTTATGGCAAAAGTCGTAGCAGAAGTTTTGAACGTCCCCTTGTCACAAGTCACCGTTTTATCAGGAGATACCGATCACACACCGTTTGATACGGGGGCTTACGCGTCTTCGGGAACGTTCTTTTCCGGAAACGCCGCCCGTCTGGCCGCCGAAGACATGAAGAAAAAAATCCTTGAAAAAGCGGCCGAATACTTAGGCGAACCGGTGGAAGACTGTACGCTTGACTATCCCGCGAAAGTCAAAGGAAAGAAGGGCGAAATCACCTATGCAGAAATCGCTTACAACACGACAAGCGGACACGGTTCGGGACAACTGCAGGGCATCGGTTCGTTCGTTACGGAAAACCACGCCATTCCTTACGGCGCGAACTTTGCCGAAGTCGCCGTCAACACGCGCACCGGCGAAATTGACGTACGCAAATTCTACGCTTTGTTGGACTGCGGTACGCCGATCAATCCGGAATTGGCGCAAGGACAGGTTTACGGCGGCGTTTTAAAATCGATCGGACACTCGCTGTACGAAGGCATCATTCTGGATAAAAACGGCAAACCGTTAAACGACAACCTGCAGGATTACAACCCGCCGACAATTTACGATTTGCCCAAAGATTTCCAAGCTCCGCTGATCTTTACGAAAGATCCGGACGGTCCTTACGGCGGCAAATCGATTTCCGAATTGGCCACGAACGGCGCGGCGCCGGCCTTGGCGATCGCCATTCACGACGCATGCGGCGTATGGATTCGCGAATGGCCGTTCACGCCTGAAAAAATCCTGAAAGGATTGGGTAAAATATAAGAAAATCCCCTGAACCTGAGATTCAGGGGATTTTTATATTTCTTTAATAAAAATGTTGAAATCGACAAGAATTTCTATATCCTGATATTTAAGCTTTGTTAACCTTTCGGATAACAAAGCTAGCGCTTAGCGGCGCGGAGTTGTGAAAGGCTCTTTTATCCTATGCGGCGCAGATATGCGTCGTTATGCCGTTTTATTGATGGTAAAACGGAAAATATCCCCGAACTCTTTATAGAGGTCGGGCAGTTCTTGAAAAGAAAAGATTTCTTGTTTTTATTTGTTTTCTACTGTGTTGGAAAGTGTTTTCCAACATATTGATTTTATTGGAATATCTTGTTTTCATTTCCTTTGAAAGCGTGTTCGGGAAAAGGCTGTTTCATTCAGTCGATTTCTTCACAAAGTTACCGTGGCGTTACCGCGGTATGAAAGGTAATGAGCTATGAATTTGAACAAGACTTTTATCAATTCCCTGACGTTTGACGGCGTGGAAAAGACTTATTTTGACGACGTTTTAAAAGGTTTCGGCGTGCGGGTGGGCAAATCGTCCGCAAGCTATATCGTTATGTATCGGAACGTTTACGGCAAGCAAAAGAAAATCACGATTGCCAAGACGACGCAGATCGCTCCGGCGCAAGCCCGCGACGAAGCCAAGAAAATACTGGCTTTGGTCGTTCAGGGCAAAGATCCCGCTTCCGACAAAATCGAAAAGCGCAAAGAAATGACGGTCGCCGATCTTGCCGACAAGTTCCTGACTGACCGGAAGCCGCGCATCAAAGCTTCTTCTTTCGCCGTGTATTCGGCATCCGTCAGAAGTCAGATTTTACCGGCTTTCGGGAACCGTTTTATCAAGGAGTTGCGCCGCGCCGATGTTCAGAAGTTTTACAACGATATGGTGGGCGGAGCTTATATGGACAGGCGTGGTTATCCGGCGGATCACAAGTTTGTCGCGGCGGCAAATCACGCGCGAAAGACGCTTTGCTCGATGTATGAGTTCGCCATTCGCAACGATTGGGCGGATATGAATCCGGCAATCAGACTGGACACGCTTTCGACGGCGAAAAGAATGGTCTTCCTTGACGAAAAAGGGTTCGTGAAGTTCGGGAACATTCTTCAAATCAAGCACGAGCGGGAAGAAACGGTCAGGAGCATTTTTATTCTGTTGGCGTTGACGGGGTGTCGCAGAAGCGAAATCACGACGTTGAAGTGGGAATATGTCGATTTTGACAATCAGGCGTTTCGTTTCCCGGACACAAAGACGGGAGCGCAAAACCGTCCGTTCGGAAGCGCGGCGAAAAGGTATCTGCTGTTTTTGAAAGAACGGAGCGGCGATCCGACGGAAGGATTTCTTTTCAAACCGGCCGTAACGGCGAAAATGCCGGCGTATTTTGCGACGCACGTCAAGCCGGAAATCGGGATAACGGGCTTTTGCCTGCACGCGTTAAGGCACAGCTTTGCGTCAATGGCGGCGGCGTTAGGATATTCTGACAACATCATCGCGGGATTGTTAGGGCATCACATCAATACGATTACGAACCGTTACACACACCTGACGGAAAAGGTCGTCGTTGACGCCGCCAACGTTGTCAGCGAAAAAATTGCAGAATTTATCGGAGTGTGAAAAAAGGAAAATGCGGGGATAAAATCCCCGCATTTAATTTCGATTAGTTATCATTTTAATAAGCTTTTTATTGTGTTCTCAAAATTTTTGTTAATCTTGCATTCCCAAATGACGACGATGTTCCAACCTAGTTCTTGAAGCTGTCGGTAAAATAGAGTTTCGGCAGATTTTTGACGATCTTGTTTGTTTCCATACTGACGGTGATGACGGACAAAATTAAGTCGAGGATATAGCGCGGCTTATTGTGTTCCAGTCCCCAATCGTTCGGGTCGTTGGTAATGCCGCAATCTTTATCCGTTTTGATTTGGTATCTGTCCATAATCCATTCAATCGCCGATTTGCCGTTGACGACGTATTCATACGCTTCCAAAGGTATGTTTTCTATGCGAATGAATGAGTTATAGATCAGCACGGATTTATCGATTTCTTTGCCCTTTTTGCCAAAGGTCAATTTTTCCACGCGGAATTTTTCCGTTTCCACCCCGACAACTTTGACATCGGGATATGCCGAAACTGTTTCATAGTTTAAATGAAGTTCCGCCAATTCTCGTCCCGCCTTACTGAAAGCCCAAAAATCGGCAGGGACATCAACCAGCGGTATGCGCGGCAACATTTTTTTCAAATCTGCTGCAAATTGTTTCCGATAGTCTTTGGAATGAAGCAAACCATAGACATAATAAAAAATGTCTTCTTTGGTTACTCTATGTCCGTATTTTTCGCGGCATTGTTCAAAGATGAAATCTGTAATACCATCTCTGCGGACATAGTTCTCATTATCATTGTCAAACAATGTTCCAATATTGCCCTCATTCTTATCGTAGTAATAGAGAGGGAAACATTGACCTTTCTCAACCATATCATAACAAGGGAGGATACAAGTCATATAACAAGAAAAGTCTTTATTACTTCCAGTTCCAGATAAACATACACATAAATTATGATGTTTATTTGTTGGAAACAATTTTTGTTGTTGATATAGCATCTCATTTATATCTTTATTAAAATAAGCATATTGTTGTATAAATGGTCTATATTCTGAAATTGTAATACTCTCATTGTTATAAGATAGTGGGAGGTTTCTTTTAATATTATTCTTTAATGCTCTTGACCAACTAATCTTTGTTCTATCGTTATTTACTACATCTTCAACATTCTTTAATTTACTCATTTTGAAAACTTGTTGATATGTTTCCCTCTCTTGGTTGTAGAAATCAATTGTAGCATTCATATTCTTTGCTAACTTCGCTTTTGAAAAGTTATAACACCAACTATCTCTACTGGTTAATAAACCTCCAGAGTAAATCGTGAATATTGTTTTTGTATTGTCGCCTTTGTCACCTAATGGTATCAATGAACTGAATAAATCACTGCGCTGATTTAACCAATCTCCGTGTTCGTTAGGTTTCAAAACTTTCCATTCAATCTTGCTATTGTTTATACTATCGTATTTTTCTAAGAGTTCTAATTTTTCCGAGCGTTTAAGATAATCACCAATATCGTGATAATATATCGTTGCTTTGTCTGTGTGTTGTTTAGGATTCTTCACAAGAACTGTGATAGCAACGCCCGTCATAATATCAAAGACATTTTGACCTTCTTTCTTTACTGCATCTCTTGATTTTCCACGAATAGCACCACGAAGATTGAACACATAGATGGAATTAAACTCTTTCTCCAAGCATTTACGGAAACCATCCATTCCATTTGAATCTAACCATCCAGAGTTTGTAATAAAAGCAACTATACCTCCGTGTTCATTATCAATTCTATCCGAAGACCAACGAAATGCTTTGATATAACTATCATACAACCCTCTGTTGAGAACAGCATTTGATTGCTTTACATAAGTATCGGCAATCTTGGCATCTAATTTAGGATATGACTGATTTTTAGCATTATCATTTTCAGACTTTTGACCTACAGAATAAGGCGGATTACCAATGATTACACGAACAGGTAACTTCTTTTGTTCCATAACACGCTGTGAGTTCTGTGGTAGCATATCAGAGAAGAGTTCATCTGCATTATCAGACTCACCTAATTGGAAAGTATCGGTCAAACATATACCATTAAACGACTTATATCCGTTATCCATACCAACAGCATCGTGGTAAGCGTTCTCAATGTTGATTGATGCAATGTAATACGCCAGCAATACTATTTCGTTGGCGTGCAATTCTTTTGCATACTTCCTTGGTAGTGCTTCTTTATCAATAAGACCAGTCTGTATCAAGCGTGTGATGAATGTTCCTGTGCCTGTGAATGGGTCAAGAATATGCACATTCTCATCAGATAAGTTGCGATTGAATTCTTTTTTCAAGACCTTTGCAACAGAATGATTGATGAAATCAACCACTTCAACAGGTGTATAAACAATTCCTAATTGCTCAACAACCTTTGGAAATGCTGTCTTGAAGAACTTATCGTATAGTTCCACGATTACTTTTTGCTTACCTCCCGCATTATCAATGCCTTTAACTCTTTCTTTTACAGAGTCGTAGAACTTGTTTAAGAACTCTGTATCCTTGTCAAATGATTGCTCTTCCAACAGTGTAACCATTTTCTGCAATGATTTTGACACAGGGTTATTTGCAACGAAAGAATAGTTCTCAAATAGTGCTTCAAATACTGGTTGCGTAATCAAGTGTTGAGCAAGCATTTGCACAACAGCATCAGGTGTAATCGACGGATTGATGTTCTTGCGCAATCCTTTCAAAAGAGCATCAAACGCCTTTTTGTGTTTGCCGTCCGTTTCAATCAGTCTATTAATGCGTTCAATGTATCGCTCCGCGATATGCACCACGTCTTGCGCCCATTGCACCCAATACATACGGTTGCCGACTTTCTTAACCATTTTGGCATACATCGCGTCCTGCAACTCTTCCAAATACGGCAGATTCAGCTGTCCGTCATCGTCATCATCAGATTTCTTCTTTGAGCCGTCGCTAACGCCGATCACTCTGACGCGTTTGCTTTTCTTTTTGTTCAGGTCGATTTGATTGATTTCCGCATCAAATCTGTCGTCATGCGAACGCAAAGCGTTTAATACCGACCAGACGACTTTGTATCGTTCGTTATCGTCCAAAGCGTTTTCGGGGGAAACATCGGCGGGAACGACAATTGGAATGATGATGTAGCCGTATTTCTTATCGGTCGTTTTGGATTTTCGCATTACGCGACCAACCGACTGGACAACATCAACCTGACTGTTTTTTGCAGAAAGGAACATCACCGCGTCAAGAGAGGGAACGTCAACGCCTTCGGACAAACATTTCACATTGCAAAGAATGTTGCAATCCTGACTGTCGTGCGAAACGTTTTTCAGCCAATCCAATTTCTTGTTTCTTTCGCTTGCCCCCATAGAGCCGTCAATGTGATCGGCATATACTCCGACAAGTTTCGCTCTTTCCTCTTGCGTCAGAGAATCATAATAATCGTCCTTATGCTGATTGAACATATTTGCGATTTTTTTTGATATTTTAATGTTCTGACAAAATGCTACGGCTGTGTGCATAGGGGCTTTATCATCATTAAAAGATTCGTCCGTTTCCAAAACTCTTTTGGATAGGGCGTTTATACAGCCGATCAATTTGCTGATATCGTCCGTGTCAATCTCGTTATTCTGATCTTTGATGACATTTTGCAACGCTACGGGGATTTGATCTTCTTTGATCGTCAGAATCAAGACTTTATAATCCGACAACAAATCCCGTTTAACGGCTTCGCCAAAACCTATTCTGTATATTTCATCACCGTAAATAACGGGATCGTCCATAGAACACAGAATCGCATTGCCTTCCTGTGCTTTTTGTTTACTGGCGTCCGTATATAACCGGGGCGTAGCTGTCATATACAAGCGTTTTTTAGCTTGGACACAAGTGTTGTCGTGTATCTTGGTAAAAGCGGCTTCTTTCTTGTCGTTTAATATGACGCCCGTCGTCCGGTGGGCTTCATCGCAAACAACTAAGTCGAAAATGAATGAATCCTTTTCCCGTCTGTTGATTTGTGTTTGCGCTTGCGAAATAACGTCTATGGATTGATATGTCGAAAACACAACAATCATTCCGCCGTGTTCAGCTTGTTTGTTTTTTGCAGCGACATATTGTTTCGAAATGTTTGCTGGATCTGTTGACGCAGGTAAAGCCAAATCCACGATACTACCGTCGTTTTCTTCTTTTTGTGTGCTTTTGGCGTCGGAGCAAATGCAAATCGGGTAAATCGGCTTATCCGCTTGCGCCGTCCATTCCCGTAAAGTTTGCCCCAATAAAGCGATTGAGGGCACTAAAAACAGAATCAATCCGTTACTGTCTGTTTCTTTTTCCGCAATTTTTAACGACGTGAAGGTTTTTCCCGTTCCGCAAGCCATAATCAGCTTGCCTCTGTCTGCCGTTTCAAAATATTTATGAACCTTATCGACAGCGGTTTGTTGATGTTCTTTCAGCGGGTATTTTGCCAAAAGCGCGTCTTTGTCGCCGTTGACGAGTTTATCCCAGTCGATCCGTGCGGCTTCCAAATCCGACAAGCCTATTCTTAATACCGGCGGATTTTGATTTTGAATGGTTCGTTCCGCTTCGCCATTCCAGTTGTTTGTTGTAGAAATCCATAATCTGTATGCAAATCGTGTCGTTTGCATTTTGTCATTGCGGAACTCTTTGCTTGATGTCGCCAAAAAAGAATCAACGCTGTCTTTGGTGATCCGGGAGGCTGCCGAATAGCATTTGCATTGAACCGCCCAATAATCGCCCTCAACCGTTAAAGCGACCAAATCTATGCCGGTATCTTTGCCGCTGAAATCATTACGATAGGGAAATTCTTCCCAAAGCCAAACTTCCTTGAATTTACCGTTATATTCCGGAGCAATCTGCAAGTATGCTTTCATCAGCTTTTCAAACTTGTAGCCTTTATCCCGTTCCGAAAAACTTTCTTTGCGGTATTTTTCCAAAACTCTATTGAAAGTAAGCATTTTCTGATCTTTCCCAATCTAACCTTCGTTAGGTCGGGAAAAATCCATTCCGCAGAAAGCGGCGGAATATTTAAAAAGTTGATATTGCTGGAAACGTTTAGTAAACTTCAGTCTAACGAACGTCAGACTGGGAAAGAAACCTGTAAATCGAGCTTTTGCCGACGCCGTATTTTCTTGCCGTTTGAATGACGGACAGACCGTTTGACAAATCCCTTAAAATCTTGTCTTCCTTGCCGTCAAGAACGTGCTTTTTGTTGCGGCTTCCCCTTTTGCGGCCAAGGTGTTTTCCCTCGGCTTTCAAGCGGTTCAACGCCTCTTTCGTTCTTTGGGAAATCAACGTCCTTTCAACTTGCGCGACCATGGAAAACACAAACGCCAACAACTGCGATTGAATGTCCGCTCCCAAGCGGTAATTTTCTTTGACTGTCCAGACTTGAACCTGTTTCGTCATACAGACGTTCAAAATCGTCATCACGTCCAGAATGTTGCGTCCGAGCCGCGACAGTTCGGAACAAATCACGACGTCGCCTTTCTTCAGTCGCTTTAACGTTCGACCGATTTTCCGTTTTGCGAAAACGACCGTTCCGCTGATCGTTTCATTGATCCATACATCTATGGCAAGATTTTTATTTTCTAAAAAACGCTCGATTTCAAAGCGTTGGTTTTCCGTCGTCTGTTTATCCGTGCTGACTCTGATATATCCGTAAACCGTCATCGTTCGATACCTCTTTCTTTTGAATGTTCTGCGGCCTTGAGATGGTTGGAGGCAGCGCGGGATCGTTTCAGCTGTTCAAGCGTTTTGTGTTTGCGCGGAATGACGACTTGCGTCAGGGAAAAGTCCCTGTCTTGGAACCGCGTCGCCTGCAATTCGATGCCGAACCGTCTGGCGATTTCGGACTGGCGCAAGCGCATTTGCTCGATTTCTCGCCGATTGAACTCCAACCGTTTCAAGCCGTTATTCAGTTTCAAAATAAAGTGGATGTGTTTGTGCCGTTGATGACGGTGCGCGGCAAACACATACGAATATCCGTTTTCGGCGAACGGCCGCATATATTCGGTCGCGAACGCTTCCAAATCCTCTGACGCCATACCGCACCCGTTCGGGAAAGACACGATAAAATGAACGGCGCACCGACCGTTTTTGCGCTTGCTTTCCTGTTCCTCGTTCAGCTTTTCCTTGAACTCCTGCGTCGTCAAACGTGTTTCCATTTCGTCCGTCAAAGTCAGTTTTTCTTCCAAGCCGTTTGATTTTTCCGCGATATATTCCGCCATAGCGCAAACCGTGCCGACGCTTTTGGCGTAACCGACAATCTTGAACACCGCTTCAAACGGACGAGAACTGGATAGGCTGATAATGTGCTTTTCCAAAGGCGCGTAACGGAAAGGCAGTTCCGGTCGTTCCTGTCGGATGCCTCGGATATGCTCGTCAAGCCAATGATGTTTTCTTTTAACCATAGTAATACCTCAACAAGCGGAGAATCCTTTCCCGCAAAAGCGCAAGACGCTCCAAGTGTTCTTTGAGATTTTCCGCTTCCGCACCGCCGTTCAACGCGCGGGCGATCTGGTTCAGATTGACGCCGATCCGTCGGAGTTCTTCGCGGATTTCCGTCAACTTTTCGATTTCTTTTGTCCCCGGAACATTCGCTTTCGCCAATCCCGCCGCGATGAACGCTCTCGCGACGCCCGACGGGTTGTCGAACCTGTCGAGCATCGCCTTGTGTTCTGGCGGCAATCGTAAAGCAATCTTTACTTTCGCCATACCGTTCACCTCCGTTCCGAAGTCGAACGAACGGGTGTGGAAAGCTGTTCCGCTACCCAAGCATCCAAGTCAGCGACATCGTAAACGACTTGCGTTTTACCGAACTTACGGAACTTAGGTCCTCCGCCGATCGTCGCGTATTTTGCCAACGTCGCCGGCGTCCGGTTCAATCCCTTTTCCATCAGATAAGAGGAAGCTTCCTTGCGTGTTAAATATGTTTTCATAGTTTGGTGTCCTTTCGTAAAAATGACCGCCTTTTGACGGAACACTTTCAGAAAAGACCGACGTTGGCCGTTTGGCAATTTTGCAAATGTGCAAATTCCGCCGGAAAAGCGCGAAAATGAGTTATATCTTATTGAAACTAAAAGGAGTTAATTTGCAGATTATCGGATTAAAAGGGACAGGCTTTACCAGATCGGGACAAAACCGGTAAGGCAAAGAGGCGGAAGGCGGGATTCTCCGTGCGATTTTGTCCGACAAATCGCGTATCCTGCCCGCCTCTTTGTCCCTTTGTTTTTCAATGTTTTGAGAAATGTTTTCCCGTGTTTTCCGGCAAAACCGTTATGTAAAGAAAAGTGGGAGATTTCTTTTTTATGAACAGCAGATTTTATCAAACAATTCTATGGCATACAGCGGAATATCATATAAATCGCCGGTTTGTTTATAATCCGCTAACGACGTTCTGACCGATTTTTCCGGTTTAAACTTTTCTTGATAGATTGATAGGCTTTTAGCTCTTAAATTGATACCCGCTTTTACTTCCAAAGGAATAATTTTTGTGCATGTCTGAACGATAAAGTCGATTTCGGCTTGTCCGTTCTCGTTTGCCCAATATGCCATATCAATATCAGCGTTCGTCTTCAATTCCTGTAAAACGAATTGTTCGGTCATCGCACCCTTAAATTCCGTAAAGACCTGCGCTCCTTCCAAAAGAACGCGCACGTCCATTTTCGATTTTGCCCCCAATAACCCTATGTCCGAAACATATAACTTGAAGATATTGTCTTGACGATACGCTTCTATCGGCAGGGACGGCTTTGAAACACGGCAGATTTTATAAATCAATCCGCTGTCTTTCAACCACTCGATCGCAGGATCGTATTCTTTGGAACGCGGACTGGCTCCGGAAATGTCTTTGTAAACGAACTTCTTGTTTTCCTTTGCCAACTGTTGCGGAATGGAATCCCAAAGTTTGGTGACTTTATCGCGCATATTATCGGGGATATGGTTTGAAAAATCCTGTTTGTAATCGTTTAAAATCCTGTTCTGGATGGTGCGGACTTTTTGATAATCCCTGTTTGCGACAAAATCAGAAACGACTTCCGGCATCCCGCCGACATAGAAATACGTTTTCAAATAATCCGTCAGTTTGTCCTTGAACGCTTTCAGAATATCGAATTGACGGTCGTTGATCGCTTCACATAACTGTTCTTCGCCAATCGCGTCTAAAAATTCGCAAAAAGTCAGAGGATACATATTCAGAGATTCTACTTTTCCGACCGGAAACGAAACGCCTTTGTGCAAAGCGACGCCTAAAAGACTTCCCGCGGCAACGATATGATAGTCGGGAAAATCTTCGCAAAAGTATTTAAGCGATGTAATCGCTTTCGGACACGCCTGTATTTCATCAAGAATAATCAGCGTTTCCGACGTGATTTTTTTGTGCGTTTCCATTTCCATACCGCGCAACAAAACGCCCGGTTCAAGCGTGCTTTCGAACAAAGCCGCCATACGGGAGTTCTTTTCAAGATTGATGCAGATAAAATCCGGAAACTCCGTTTTCCCGAATTCCGTCATCAACCACGTCTTGCCGACTTGCCGCGCGCCGTAAATCATCAACGGCTTGCGCTGTTTATTCTCTTTCCAATCTTTCAAATGTTGCAGAGCGTATCGTTTCATGGGATTTCCTTTCAGAACACGGAAAGAATGGCTTTTTTTAAGAAAAAAATCAACATGATTTTACATTTTTCAGAGGGTAAAACAGTATTGTTATGTCAATTTTTATTAGATAAAATCGCTTCATGGCGTCAATTTTAAGAGGGATGTTGGGTGATAAACCAAACAGATAATCGCTCTTTTATCGTTTGGCGGGTCTGCCTTTGCCGCGCCGTCCGACCGTTTGAATTCCCCATCCGTTCGCCAGTCGCGCAGCTTCCTGTATCTGATTTTCGGAAGCGAATTCGAATCCTTTTTCTTTCGCTTTTTTAATCAAAGCCCGTTCGACAACTTTGTTTTCCGGAATGTTGTCGGCGGTGTAGCTGTTTTCCTCTATCACTTCGGCTACAAGGGCAAGTAACGGCGGCAAGGCGGATCTCTTTTTCTTCGGTTTAGCTTCTTCGTATTTGAATAAAGGCGGATTTACTGGCGGGCAAACGCGCATCAGCTCTTTCGTATCGACCTCTATTTCCGCAAAGCCCCTTAAAAATCGGGTTATTCTGTTGCGATTCAAATCCAGCTTGAAATCAGCGATCGCACCCATCGTTCCGTAAGTGATGATCGGATAACGCGCGTCTTCAACGGAAGTTTCTTTGCCGAACAGTTTGCGGTATCGCTTTAATCGTAAAGTTTGCCAATCGGGAACGGGTATATCGCCTTCCTCAAACTCGGCGGCGGGATCGGAACACTCGAAATCGAAACGTCCCGCTTTGTGGCAATATCGCGCTTTAAAATGATACACTTTCCGGCAGACGCCGTTGAAATGAAACGCCTGAAGATTTTCTAACCATTCGTAATACAAAAATCTGACCGGGATCTTCGTTTTCGGGTGAAACAACCGCGTCAAGCCGATCAGAAAACAGAGCAATAACATTAAAATGCGCGTGAAAATCCACATTGTCAGCGTGTCCGCTCCGAAAAAGAAAGCGTAACGTCCGGTTATGGCGACTTTTTGCGTTTTAATCAGTACTTTCAATTTGTCTTTCGCCGCCGGTAAAAACTTTTTTTGATGCGGATAGGTGTTGCGATAAACATTCTTGAATTCTTCATCGGTCGGCGGATAACCGAACGCCACCCATTCGCACGCTTCCCGCAAAGTGCAGGTCGGTTTTATCGGTATTTCTATTTCTTCAAATCCGGTTGTCATCTTTTCCCTCTTATTCTTTCTTAAAAAAGGATAATAAGTCTGTTTAAGGAAATCAACTTGTTGATTTTTATATGTTTTTTGATTCTCATTGATTTTAATTGATGTCGATCGGAAACGATTAAAAACGGAATAAAGTTTTTCTCAAATTGCTTTCCGCGGTAAAAAGACGTATCATTTTTAACGAAGCGGAAATCAGAAAAGGTTTTCGTTTTTCAGAGGTTGCTTTCAAAGGATAAAACACGCTTCGGGATTGTTACCGGGACGTTACCTTGGAAAAGGTTTCTAAAAAGTCAAAAAACAAATAAGACAGGATTTTTTATTTAAGTTCAAAAGGTTATTAAAAACCGTTCCCCGAAAAAATTTGATTTTTCAAAATCGGGGAGATTTTGATGTATGTCCAAGGAATTTTTCCGCCTTATCCTCAATGCCGGGATATTCCTAAAGATCAAAATATCATTTCATAGGATATGATCTTTCAACTCCCCGACCGCCTGTTAGGCGGTTTTTTTTAACCTCAAAGGAGTTGTTATCTATGAAAAGAATTATCACCACACTTTGCCTGACAGCGATCCTCAGTGCTTGTGGTACTGTCGGCGACGGTCCGACACGGATGCTGACTGCCGTCAAAGGAAACGATTATCCGGCGGCATTAAAGGTAACTCAGGAAGAAAATTTTTATGAATCCGGAGCGAATCAGCTGCTAAAAGCATTAGATTCAGGCATGATGTTTTATTTAAACAAAGACTATAAATCTGCATTATCCGCGTTTGAAAACGCAAAAAAGATCAGTTTGGAGAAGCGTGCCAAAAGCCTGACGAAAACCGCGGCGGCTCAGCTTGTAGGCGATGGCGTTGCCGATTATTCCGGTGAAAAATACGAAACATCCATGCTGCGCTTTATGATCGCCTTGACAAATTATCAACTGCACATGAAAGACGCCGACAACACAAAATACGCTGACGGTTTATTGGCAACGGCCAAAGACTGGAACGCTTTTGTCAATAACGCCGAAGAAACATATTTGGATATGATGCAGAAATCTTGGATGACTATCGTCAGTCCTGAGAAAGCATCCCGTTTATATGCAGATATGAACAAAATATTCAAAGACGCCTATTCAACTTTGGATTCTTTGAAAAACGGAACGCAAAACGCAAAAGATTTTCAGGCGTTTACGACCAATGTCAAAGAGGCGGAAACGGCAAATTTGCATATCGTTTTCAAACAAGGCTTAATTCAGCCGAAAATAGCAAAAGAAATTTCTTTACCTTTAGGTGAACTGACTAAACATCCTTTATTTAAGATTCTGATCGGCGATAAAGGCGTAATGTTTGAAATAACCTCGATGGACAAACCTACAGCGGCGGAAAGCTTTGATTTAACGATCAAAGACAGCGGCGGGAATGTTATTCAAAAAAAGAAAATGGCATTAATCTCACCGTTGTCCGAACTGGCATACAAACAGTTTCAAGATTCTGAAAAGAAACGGTTTGCAGTAAAAAGCGTCCGTTTGTTAACAAAATATGCGGCAGCCTTTAAAGCGGCGAAAATGGCCTATGACAACGCACCCGCATTTAAAGACGCCGCTGCCGTCGGAGCCTTTAAATTGGCGACAAAAGTCATTGCGAAAACAGAATATGCAGACAAACGTTACTGGGAAATTTTACCAGCAAACATCTATCAACAAAAATCAACGTTAAAAGACGGAACATACACTGTTGAATTGAGTAAAAACGGAAATTGCCTGCATTCCGAACAGGTTGAAATTAAAAACAACGAACCTGTTTTAATCGACATTTTCTTGCCTAACATTTAATCATGGAGAAAAAAATGAAAAGATTGTTTTCCTTATTGATATTAACCGCAACTGCGGCCGGTTGTGCCGGTTTTAAACCGGATTACGTTGTACGTGACGCTTCGGAAAAAAGCCGTCCGTCTTGGACCGTCCAGAAAAAAGCTCATAAAAGCGACGATTCCGCAAATAAAAAGATTTCCCGTTATTACGTAAGCGATGCCGAAAATCCCGATCAGAACCTTTGCTTGAATCTGGCCGAAAGCAGAGCGACTCAAAAGGTGGCTTCCGAAATTGCTCAGGAAATCATGAGCAAATTCAAAGAAAACGCCAACTCAAAGGATGATGTTTCCACTCGCAAAGTCAAAAATGAATTGGAACGTAACATCCAAGTCAATCTGCACGGTGTATCCGTGACCGGAAAATATTGGGAAAAACGCCAATATTTAAAAGAAATGGGAGCCGAAGACAACAAAACGGGATACAAATGCGATGTCGCCGTCCGCATAACAAACGCCGCTTTAGCCGAAGCGTTGGAAGCCTATAAAGCCAAAACGATGCGTATGCTGGCAAAAGACGACAGCCCCGCTATGAACGCCGCAGTTGATGCAACGATCGGATTAATCAAAGCGGGTTCCCCCTTAACCGGAAATATTTCAGATTCCGTTGAAGGGATTGACTAATGAAAAAACATTCCGCTTTTTTATTAACCGCAGGAATGATTTGCACCTCCTTTGCCGTTCAGGCAAAGGAGGACAAACCTCCCGCATGGATATCCAACCCTTATTCCGTTTGTGACGAAACAGCTTTTTGCGCGGCGGGATCGGCAAACAGTTTGAATTCTGCTGCGGCACAAGCGCGTGCAGGAATCGGAAAAATATTCCAAGCGCATGTCAAATCATCACTTTCATCCGCGATTGAATCAAACAATGACAACGTTTTATCTTCCGCCCGAACAAGCTTATCCGAAGATTCCGACGTTTTACTGAAAACCGTTGAAATAAAGCACTCTTTTCAACAAGGGGATACTTTTTATGCTCTAGCTTTTTTAGATAAGCAAAAGGCGGCTCGTATCGTTGCCAATGAAATTGACGACATTGATTCAAAAATGGACGCTTTTATCAATGATGACGAAGCGACTTCCGCCCGTAAAGCCGAAAAATTGTATGAAAAACGTCAAAAATTAAATGAATTGATGATTGTTTTGACTGGCAAAGGTGTATTGGAAAGCTTTTCGTATGCCGACGTTTTTAAAAATCGCAAAAAAAAGACAAAAGGAAACGATATTTGTCTGAATTTTGTCGGCACGAAAAACGGCGCATTTAAAAGTGTCGTCAAAAATATTTTTAAATCAAACGGATATGCCATTTCAAACGACTGTTCCGTCAAAATAACCGTTTCCATGCAATCCCGTCAGGAACTTTTTGACGTTCCGGATTTGAAAAAATATACCCTTGTTTTTTCAATAAATGCAAAAGACATCCTCAGTGGAAAACAGACTCTGTTATTTGAAACATCTTTAAGTGAAGCCGGCATAAACGTCGATCAGGTTTTATCGTTAGTCACCAACGATTTTAAACAGGAATTAACAGCTTCTATCGGTGATTTTTCATTTTAGAACGAAAGGAATGATCATGAAAAAAATCAGACTCTTTTTTGCAGTAACTCTTATCGGCTTCGTATCCGGTTGCGCTTCGATAGACCCGTATATGAGCAAAGACGATAAAATCGCAACCGCCGAATGGACAACGCGCGATACAAATGAAGTAGCCGCAGCTATTGTCAATAAAATCATCAACGGCAAAAAAATACAATCTTATATCCAAAAGCGTCCTAATCAGGAAACGGTACTTTATTTGGCCGAATTGGAAAACAAAACGGACCAATCTGATATGGACGCGGCTCGTGTCGCTTTGAACGCCGCGTTAAAAGAAAAACTGATCAATGAAGCCGAAGGTTTCAGCGTCATTGATCCTGACAATAAAGCGATTAACAAAGAAATCGGTCGTCAACGCCGCGGTTCTGTCGATATAAATGACATTGTTTCCGCTGCGAAGAAAAGCGGTGCCGACACCTTAATCACCGGCATTATTTCCGGCAACAGACACGATATCGGCAATAAAACCTTCCAAGAATACACTTTTGATTTGCAAATCGTCGAAGTTAAAACGACAAAAGTTCTTGGTACGGCACATCACACTATTGAAAAACAGCAAAAAACAGCAAAAATCAGATGGTAAAAAAAAGCCCCGTTTACGGGGCTTTTTCTCTCAATCAATCCGGCAGATAATCGTGCAAAATAACGGCCAGATTCATCAGCGTTTTTTTCTTTTTCGGCGACAATTCGGCGATCGCTTCGCTTAAAATATCGTCCACATCGGGATATCTGCCCAATCCCAACAATTCGCTCAAATCGTCGCATTCGTTCATTTCCGTTTGCAACAAAGCAAGCGCGTCATCCGGTGCGCCGTCATTCAACCCGAACATCGCATCGATCGGCGAATAGTCCTCGGCTTCGTCATGACGGCAGGAACATTCCTCGTGACCGTGATCGTGTTCGCAACAATGACATTCATGTTTCATTTTATTATCCTTACAATCAAAATTATCGGCACATAAACAAAGCCAACGCCGCAACGGAAGCCGTTTCCGCGCGTAAAATCCGTTCGCCCAAATCCATTCCCGCCGTATGAGGCGTTTTGGCAATCAAAGCTCTTTCGGTTTCTGAAAATCCCCCTTCCGGTCCGGTCAAAAACGCGACCGAAGTCAATCCCGCAAAAATTTCCGCGGCACGTTTCCCCTGCCCCGTTTCATCCAAATGAACCAACAGCGGTTGATTTTCATCCTGTCCGTTCAACAATTCCGGCAATTCGACGGCAGGCAGAATTTCAGGCACATCCAAACGACGGCATTGTTCGCACGCCTCTATCGCCACAGCATTCAGACGGTCAAGATTGACCCGTTTCATCGACGTATATTGCGTTATTACAGGAACGATTTGCGTCACTCCCAGCTCGGTGGCTTTTTCCACGACCCATTCGGTACAATCGCGTTTCAAAGGCGCAAAATACAACCTGACATCCTGTTTTTCCGGTTGCGGTCTTAATTGACGGCAGATCTGGATTTGAGCGTCCTTTTTGTTCAATGCGGACAACACCGCGGCAAACTCGCCGTTTCTTCCGTCAAAAACAAACAACTCGGCTCCGACGGCAAGTCGGATCGTAGCCATGT
>JAZNBT010000183.1:0-4598 GCA_045587165.1 Alphaproteobacteria bacterium
ACAAACACGTTCCCTTTTGATATTCGGAAGAAATCGATGTCGTCATTTTTTGTTTTTCAGAAACATTTAAGACAACGACTGATGTTTCACAATCGGCGGATGCCGAAAAAGAAACGGCAAACGACGTGCAACTGGCGGAAAGTTTTCCGTTGCAAAGGATAGCGCCCGCCTCTGATTTAAACACGGCATCACCGGGATTATATTTTATTTGTACGGACGGTTTTTTTCGATCGACTTGCAAATATGCGTTAGCGGTCGGCAAATCTTTTTTTTGAAAATAGGAATCTTTTTTTTGAACCGACTTCTTTTTTTTCTGATAATGGCGGGTATATTTTTGTTTGGCGGCAAAAGCCTGCGGCACGGGCTGAATAAAACCGCACGATATAAACAAAAATAAAAAGAGTGATAGTTTTTTGCGCATTTTTTCAGTCTTTCCGAGACCTCAAAGCCTCCCCCCCCCTTATTTTACCAAGATCGTTTTTTAAAATAAAGCGATTTTCGTCCGTCCGACACAGGCTTTATGATAGATTTTATTGTTTCCGGCACTGATTTTGCAGATGAATATAAGCGTCCTGCGTATCCATCAGTTCGTTTTGCTTTTTATCTTCGGCCATCATACGGTCAACGAAACCGAGCAGGACTTTATTAATTTTATCGAGCTGAAGCTGCGTCAGCGGTGCAGACAGAGTTTCAACCACACTCAAAACGGCTTTGGCGATTTCCGGAGCGAAACGGGACAATATTCGCCTGTGCAAAGCCAAATGTGTCAATTCATGTTTTAAAACGGCATCAAACAGGCAAGATCCTTTTTGAAGTTCCGATGAAACTTCCACTTCGATATTTTTTAATCCGATCAACAGTCCTATTTCGCTGACAGTCCCCGCCGGCGTCAACTTTATACCGTTAATTTCGGCAAAAAAAACAACGCGCGTGCATCCTCCGCCATGATTAACGGCTCCGGAACAATCAAATTTTTTGTTTGAGTGAATATACACCGGTCTGCCTTCATCAATTCGAACAGCCATTTTCGGTTTTTCCGTCACATCGGAAGCATCCACAACGACAGGCAATGCTCGTCTGATTTTTTGCGCCGCCCGAACCGGAGCGGCAAAAACGAATAAAAACAATATGCAAACGATCAGATTGATTTTCATGTTTCATTCCCGAAAAACCGTTATTCATTAAAACAAAGAGTCATAAAAAAAACAATCCTTTCATTTCTTTATTTTCCTATGGATTCGCTTTGTTTTTTCTTGTATAAATAAAATAAATAAATACCAAAGGTTATTTTTCCGAAAATGAGCGATGCTCCTGACAATAGTGACCTGCTTTCGTTTTCTTTTGTTCAGAAAGAACAAAGGACAATCAGCGTATCGACATGGAATGTCAATTCTATTAAAGCCCGTCTGCCGATTTTAACGACTTATTTGCAGGATAGGAAACCGGATGTCATCATGTTGCAGGAAATAAAAACGGAAACGGAAAATTTCCCGTCATTTGAATTAAAAACAATGGGATATTATTCCTTAGCCAAAGGACAGAAAAGCTATAACGGTGTTGCTCTGGCGGCAAAAGAACCGTTGGAATTGATCAAAGACACCCTGCCCGGTGCTCCGGACAACGGAGAACAGTCCCGTTTTATTGAAGCATACTGTCCGGCATTAAAAACACGAATAATCAGCGTTTACGTCCCGAACGGAGAACCTCCGGCAACGGATCCGGACAATACCGACAGACTGAAATATAAGCTGGCCTGGTTGGACGCATTGATCGCTTATGCAAAACAATTGGCTTTGCAGGATGATCCGTTTATTATCGGCGGCGATTTTAACGTCATCGAATATGATAACGATGTTTATGATCCGGCTGATTTTAAAAATTCGGCGTTTACGATTTCTCCGATCAGGCAGCGTTTCCGCGCTTTTTATTACACGGGATTGACAAACGCCCTGCGCCGAACGGTTGTTCCCGACAAACCGATGTATTCTTATTGGGATTACCGCGGCAGTGCTTGGGAAAAAAATAACGGTATTTTACTTGACCATTTATTTTTATCGCCCGCATGGGCGGACAAACTGATTTCGGCAAACATTGACAGTGAAACCCGCGGTGCGCCAAAGGCTTCCGATCACGCGCCGGTTCGTTGCGATTTATCTTTATAACAGAGAGGAAAGATGAGTTCATCATCATATTTAAAACATTTATGTTCTTTAGTCGCTTTTAAAATCAACAAGAAGAATCTGATCCATTCGGAAGAAGAACTTAAACAAATCGCCGGAGCGTCGCAACGTTGCGGCGTCATCGATAAAACGGAAAGCGAGATCATTAAAAACGCCGTTGATTTTTCGGAAAAAACCGCGCGAGAAGTCATGGTTCCGCGCCAAGACATGGAATGTTTATATCTGGAAAACACTTACGAAGAAAACTTTGATATCGTCAAATCTACCGGCTATACGCGCTATCCCGTCTGTGATGAAGATAAAGACAATATCGTCGGCATGCTGCATCTGCGTGATATTCTGATGAAAAGCGAAGAAAAAGACATCACAAAAATGCTGCGCGAAGTTTTGTTTTTTCCGGAAAGTCTGTCCGTCGCCGAAATTTTTCATACCATGAAAAAACAGCGTATCCATATGGCTATCGTCGTTGACGAATACGGCGGCACTTCCGGTTTAATATCGATGGAAGATATTTTGGAAGAACTGGTCGGCGACATTCAAGACGAACACGATACGACGATTGATGTTTATGAAAAACGTCTGGACGATGGAACCTTTGAATTTTTAGGCATGGCTTTATTGGATGAAGCTATGGAATTTATGGGGTTGCCGCCTTTAAACGATGAAGAAGAAGACACTGTCGGCGGATATGTCTTCAACCTGTTGGCGCGAAAACCGAAAAAAGGCGACACGGTGGATTGTCCGCTATGCCGTTTTGAAATTTTAGAAACGGACGGCTTCCGAGTTAAAAAAGTTAAAGCTTTTCTGAAAAAAGAGGAAGAGGAAACATCGGCTGAAAAAGAAAACGTCTAACGTTAATCAAAAAAACGATAAAGAATATTTTCCGTTTTTTCCTCGATTGCAGGATCTTCTTTTTCCTCTGTTGGTTCGGCCGGTTCTGTTTGCGTTGATGAATCCAACGTATAAACGACCGCTCCCAACCTTTGCCCGTTTAAATCCGGTAAAGACAACACTCCGCCCGTTATGTTTGTTTCGGGCAACGTAAAGTGATCATTTTGATCAGACAATGACAACAGTCGTTTTTGCTGTTTTTTCCCCAAAACCTCTCCAGTTCCGGATACAGTTAAAAAAGCCAGATTATCCGCCGTACACCAACCGGAATATTTTGTTTTGTTCGGTTCGCGTCTGCGTATCTTAAACCAGGCCATTTTCTTTAACCCCGTTTTATCCAATGCCGTATAAACGCGCGCTTTTCCGAATTGCGATAAAACATCCGGAATATTGTCCGCCATTCGCGTTAATTTCTTGGACATTTTTAAATATCCCGTTTTTTCCCCGTCAATTTTCATCAAAACGCTGTACACAACATCCTGAGAAGGCAGACGTTCCCAAAAACAAGAAGAAGACGAAGCGGCTAAATCTGTCGGTAAACGCATTCTGCCGCGATAATTTTTATCATTTATGCGTACGAAAAAGCGCGTATTCGGATGATAGAAAACAAAGTCCGTATCAAAATCCCTTGCCAACGCCGTTGCATATTTTGACGTTGCTTTGGCAACCGCACGCGTATTGCGGTCTTGAGCCGCCGCCATGAAATCATTATCCGCAAAGATTTGTTCTTTGGCAAATGCACGCAACTCGGAACAAACTCTCGCTTCTTCCGAACGAAAGAAATCCTTCATTATTTCATCAGGAGTTTGTTCTTCGACAGCGACGGCGACGGGAGTTTCCACCTTAATCAGTTCTTGAGCTTTTAAAGGAAAAACACCCAAGATTAAACCGACTGACAGAAACAATCCCGTTTTATTCATTTGCCGTATCCTTTTACAAAGAGCTTAAACGTTCCAAAGCATTCGCAATATTTTCCAATGCGGTTTGCGCTTCGGCCAATTTTGTTTTTTGTTCTTCAACCACGTTTGCCGGCGCTTTGGCAACAAAGGATTCATTAGCCAAACGACCGTTGATTGAAGAAATCAATTTTTCCAGATTGGCTTTTTCTTTGTTTAAGCGTTCTGTTTCTTTCGCGACGTCAATCACGCCGGCCAAAGGCAACAGGATTTCCGCCGTACCGAAAACAGTCTGCGCAGCACCTTTTGCATCATCAGCGGAAACGGATACTTCAGCCTTTTCCAAACGCGCCAACGTTTTGATCAATGTGTTGAATTTGTTTAATCTGGCTTGTTCAATGTCAGACGCTTTGCCTAATAACATTGTAATTTTCGCGGACGGAGCGATATTCATTTCCGAACGCAAAGAACGAACCGCCGCAACCAGTTCGGCGACCCAATCCAGATCTTCTTCCGCAGAAGAATCGATCAAATCGTTCAAATTACCCCACGGCGTTACGATCAGCATCTGATCATGTTCAAATCTTCCCCACAATTCTTCCGTCACAAACGGCATAATCGGGTGCAGCAT
>JAZNBT010000184.1:0-13303 GCA_045587165.1 Alphaproteobacteria bacterium
TTGGTTTCAAAAACCTGCATTCCATCATAATCGGGAACTTCTTTGGTAAAGCAGCCTTTGCCGTCCACCGGACAGATTACCGGAATATTGTACGGCTGACAGGCGATCATATCGTCTTCACCGAAACCGGGGGCGATATGAACGATACCGGTACCGTCTTCGGTTGAAACGTAATCGGCCTGAATGATTTGGAAACAATTCGGCGTCCCTTTGAAATAATCGAACAAAGGTTCGTACGTACGTCCCACCAGCTCGGCTCCTTTGACCGTTTTGACTTTTTCGGCTTTGGCCAATTCGCGTTTATACTTACCGGCCAAAACGGAAGCGATGATATACTGAATACCGTCTTCTTCATAAAAGTCGTAATCGATTTCCCCGTTAACGCACAAGGCCAGATTCGAAGGCAACGTCCACGGCGTCGTCGTCCAAGCCAACACTTTGACGGGTTTTGTTTCACCATCAACCGGCTTTAACGTAAACATAACGGTTACGGAAGGATCTTCGCGTTCGCGATAGGAATTATCCATGCGCGTTTCAAAGTTCGACACCGGCGTTTCGGCCGCCCAGCTGTACGGCAAAATGCGAACGCCTTCGTACATCAAACCTTTATCATACAATTCCTTAAAGGCCCAAATAATGGATTCCATATACGGCAGATCCATTGTTTTGTAGTCGTTGTCAAAGGCAACCCAACGTGCCTGACGCGTAACGGTTTGCTCCCATTCGTTCGTGTACATCAGCACACGTTCGCGGCATGTTTCGTTAAACTTGCCGATTCCGAATTCCGAAATGGCGGCGCGACCGGAAATGCCCAAAAACTTTTCCGTATCCATTTCCGCGGGCAAACCGTGACAGTCCCAACCGAACCGACGTTCGACGCGGCGACCGCGCATCGTTTGATAACGAGGAATAATATCCTTCACATATCCTGTTACCAAGTGCCCGTAATGCGGCAGACCGTTCGCGAACGGAGGACCGTCATAAAAAACGTACTCATTGGATCCTTTCTCACCGGCTGCGCGGTTGGCAACGGATTTTTTAAACGTGTCGTTCGTACGCCAGCGATCCAGAATTTCCTGTTCCAAGGCGGGGAAATCAGCTTTAGCCTGAATTTCGGGATAATATTTTGTTTTTTCCGTCATCGTTTTCCACTTCAGTTGCAATTAACACCCTATCGTATATAAAGCTTTTTAAACGGATAGCAAATATTGTCAATAGAATCCTTGACGACAAAGACATTTTACGTGATTCTTATATGAATTTGATTCTTTAACGCGAACAGGAAACAAATATGGCGCAGGATATCGATTTAGAAAACGGCTCGGATTCTTTTTCCGACGACGGCAGAATGATCTTTTCCGAAAACGGGCATTCCGCGAAACAGCCGAAATGGTACGAAGACTTCAGTATCGTCACAGGTTTGATCCTCAGTATAATTTGGGGTGCTATCGTTGCGGATTACGCTCTCTCCTCCGGCTGGTGGGACGCGCGTTTTGAAATGACGCCGCCGGAATTTATGAGCTTTATTGCCGGCGCGCTGTCTCCGTTTGCATTCATATGGGTTGCCGCGGCCTATTTTTCTTCACAAAGAAAATATGTTCGGGAAGCGGGAAAACTGCGCGCATATATTTCCGGATTTATGTATCCGGACACCAAAAACAAATCCTACATCAAAACTTTAATGGACGATCTGCGCCGGCAAACGGCCGATTTAAACGAAGTTTACGATCAGTTGAAGGAATGTACCGCGGATGCCGGCTTTGCTTTATCCGCTCGCGTTGTCGATTTAAAGGAAATTGCACGTCATCTGGAACAAAGCGTTGACGAATCCACTCAAAAAATCAAAGACAGAACCGATGATTTAAAAACTTCCGCCGATTTAGCGGAAAACCAAACAACCCGCAACATCGAATTGCTGCAAACAAATTTAAGCGCCGTCAAACAGGCCGCGGACACGACGACAGACGTTTTATCGACCATCACCTCTTCACTGCAATCCGACGCAAATGTCTTAAAGGAAACGGGCAACATTTTAACGGATAAAACAATGCGTTTATCCGCGGAAATCAGAGAACAAAACGAATTATTGCGCAGTGCGTCCGAAAACGCGTGCGACATTCTGACGCGCCAAACGGCAGCTGCCGCGGCGGCGTTGACGACACAAACGGAAATGATCGTCAAAGCCGGAAACAACGTTTATGAAACGTTGGACGAACAGTCCGTCAGAATAAAACAGGACATTCAGATTCAAACAGCTCGAATTTCCGATTCAGGCAAAGAAGCTCGGGATAACATATCCGCCATCACCGCCGAATTGGAAGAACAGACGGTATTGCTCAGCGAAGCCGCTGAAACGGCTCGGACCAATACGGAAAAAATGCTGCACGGACTGGAACGGCGCATTGAAACGTTGGAGGAAATCTTCGAACGTCAAAACAGCGTTATTTCAGATAAGGACGCTTTATTGACGCAAACATCCGAAAAACTGCAGACAACATTTAAAGAACAAAACTCCCTTTTAGATCAGGAAGCCGAAAAAATCGTTGCCCGTTTCAAAACGATCGAAACGACATTGGATACTTATGTGAATGAAATCAATGCCGCTTCATCTACCGCCGTGGAACAAATATCTTTCGTTTCAGATTCTTTGGACGGCAAAGCAGAACAAATCGCCAAAGCGGGAAGCTCCGTACGTACGGAAATTTCGACTGTTGACGAAGAAATGGAAAAACGTACGGCTCTGCTGATCGAAACGGCCGGACATCTGCGTTCGAATGCGGAAACCATATCAAACGCTTTAACGGAACATACGCAGAAATTAGCTACGGCTTTAAATGCCGCGGATGAAAAACTGACGTTTATGCAGGAAAATATCCGCAGCGGTATTTCCGAAATCGATGCCAACATATCGAATGTTGAAGAAAAATCGGAAACGGCGAGCCAAAAATTGATCAAGCAGGCCGGTGAATTGTCCGATTTAACGGGGGCTTTGGTTTCTCAGGCGATTGTAACGGAAACATCGTTGGCTCAGCAGCAAAAATACATTTCAAATGCTTCTGCAAAACTGGAAACGACCAAAATCGCTTTAAAAGAACAGGCCGACGATCTGACAAGCATTGCCGAATTGTTGGATACGCGAGCGGCGGAAACGGTTCAGCGTTTGTCCCGTTTACTGGAAGACACACTGAAACAAGCAGACAAAATTACGGATCAAATCAATAATATTGACGGTTTCTTGTCCAATAAAATCAATGCGCTTGATTTATCTTCACAACGAACAGTCGTTGCAAACAACGTTTTGCGCGAAGAATTGGAACATCACAAAGCTTTGTTGGACGCTTCGGCTCAAAGAATATCAACATACGCTGAAGAACTCAGCGCCGAAATCACCCGTCAAACGACACAAATGGATATTTCTTCCGAATTGATCAAATCACGTTCCGAGAAAGTGATTCTTCAGCTTGACGAACAATTCAGAAAATTGACCGAAGACGCTCAAAATATGTTGGACAGCACACAAAACGCTTCGACAACATTGGCGGATCAATCGGAAAAAGTCGAAACCTTATTTAACCGTCAAAATACAACTTTGGCCGCCGTTTCTGACAAACTGGCGGAACGAAGCTCTCAGGTTGCGGCGATGTTGCGCGAACAATCCGAGCAGGCGGACAAAGATTTGGAACGTCTGATATCCCGTATTCATCTGATAGAGGAAGGCCTCAGCGTTCAAACCAAAGAATTGGCCAGCGCTTCGGAAATGACGGTATCTCAGTTGGAAACCGTCGGTTCGGCATTAACCAAACAAACGGAAAATTTGAACACTTTAAGCGAAACGGCAAAATCAAAAATTACGGAAGCCGAAAGCATCATGATGCAGGCTGCGCAAAAATTAACTTCGGTTACGCAGGAATCGTGCGCGCGTAATATTCAGTCAATGACGGATCTGGAAAACAAACAAAACGACTTCAAGCAATCCGCGGACGAATTAATGCAACGCATAACGGCATTACAAAGCGAAATCGAAGAACAAACGGACGGATTGCAAAAACAATCCGCGAAATCCACGCAGCAAGCCGTTATGATTCGCGATTCGATGCAACGTCATATCATTGATTTGGGCGACGTCGCAAATATCGTCGCCACGCAATCGCGCATGGGCGAAGCTTCTTTAAGCAATCAAATCAATTACCTTAAAGAATCCGCGGAAGACGTCATGACTCATATCCGCAACATCAACGAAGCCGTGCGCAAAAATACAAACGATTTGTTGACTGCTTCGTCGCGTATCGGATTTGAATTGGACGCCATGGGTGAAAACCTGCGCCGCCGAAACGAAGAAGCGTCCAAAGCGGCGGAAGACAGTTTGACGCGTTCACAGACAGCGGCTCAGTTTTTGGAAGAAAAAGCAAACTTATTGGCCGGTATGACGGAGCAAATTATAAACGGTTTAAACAATGCCGGCAGCGAATTCTCCGCACAAGCGAACAGAATTGAAGCGGCCGGAGAAATCGCCCGAGAACAAATCGAAGCAACCGGAGAAACATTCTTGGTTCAATCGCATCAATTGACGCGTATTTCCGAAGAATCTCAAAAAGCGATTAAAAATTTCAGCGTCGTGATGCGCGAACGCGCCGTCGACTTTAACAAAACCGCCGAAAATGCTGGAGCGCGCGTTCACGCTTTGAATGAAACGGTTCAACAAATCGGCAAAGAATTTGAGGAAATGTCTAACAAAGGCGTTATTCAAATCGACCTGGCGGGCCAACGTTTGCGCGCCATGATCAGCGAAGTCGCAGGCAATTCCGAACGCATCGCCGTGGAAGTCCGCAAGTCCGGCGAACAATTCGTAGATCAGTCGGATTTATTATCAATTGCGGCTGAAGAAGCTCTGAAACGTTTGCAGGATTTATTAACTCTTATGCGCGACAACGCCAAAGAAATTCATGATTCAGGCGAAAAGATTTCCGCACAGTCGATCAAGTTGGGGGGAGCGTTCAACCGACAGGTTCAGGCTCTGATTTCCGCATCCAGATCCGCCGAGGAATATATTTCGGCGTTGGACAAGAAAAAAGAAGACGCGGACACCGAACGTTTTATGCGTGAAGCATCTTTCATCATCGAGAAGCTGCAGTCTTTGGGGGTCGACATGGCGCGTATTTACACGCCGAATGTCGAAGAAGACCTCTGGAAACGCTATTATTCCGGCGACAGAAGCGCCTTTATCCGTCACTTATCCCGCGTTATCGACAAACATCAGGTTCGCAAAATGACGGATATGTTTACGGAAAACAGCGAATTCAGAGAATACGTTTCGCGTTACGTCGCCGAATTTGACAACGTTTTGGCGCGTGCTCAGGAAAATGAACGGTCCGATGTATTAACAGGCGTTCTTTTAGGATCCGAAGCCGGTCGCCTGTATATGTTGTTATCCAGAGTATTCAATAAGGAAGCTTGACGGCAAAAAGGTTTACGGAAAAAATCTCTCGCTATTATCCGTTAAACAATGCAACAAAAGAAAAAATAAACGCCTATATAGAAAAGCTGATTAATCAGATAAAATAGAAAATATATACAGGCTGTTTATATAAATTCGATTTGTTTAAAATAACCTTTTTACCACTTTATTTTTGATATATTTTCTTCTAATATGATTTCAGTAAGAATGCTCAAGAGAGGTTCTTTCAATGTGTGAATGTCATGTTGCTTATGAAAGGATATGACGATGACAACATCTTTAATGCCTGTCGTTCAAAACGGCATACAATCGTATCTGGCATCCATACGCCGCATTCCGGTTTTATCCGCGGAAGAAGAATATATGTTGGCGAACAGATTTCGCGATCACGGCGATTTAACGGCTGCAAAAAAATTGATTTCCGCCCATTTGCGTTTAGCGGCAAAGGTTGCTTTTTCCTACCGTTTTTACGGCCTGCCGTTGGAAGACCTGATTTCCGAAGCCAATATCGGTTTAATGCAGGCGGTCAAACGGTTTGAACCGGACAAAGGCAACCGTTTGTCAACTTATGCCGTCTGGTGGATCAAGGCGGCCGTCAACGAATTTATATTAAAATCCTGGTCATTGGTACGTATCGGCACGATCGCGGCGCAAAAACGTTTATTTTATAATCTGCGGAAAATAAAAGCACGTCTGGGATTGTACGGAGATTCATCTTTGGATGCCGACAGTATCAAAGAAATATCGGAAAGTCTGAACGTCCCCGAAGAAGACGTTACCGCGATGGACATGCGTTTAAACGGCGATGTATCCTTAAACTCTCCCGTATTTGACGACGGGTACACCGAACGACAAGACTTTTTAACGGATGATGCAAATATCGAAGAAGATCTGGCCAATCGTCAGGAAAGCGACATCCGTATGCAGTTACTGGCACAAGCCATGGACAGATTGAACGAACGCGAAAAAATCATCATTCATGCCAGACGATTATCCGAAAATCCGGATACGCTGGACGCTTTGGGCGAACGGCTGGGAATTTCCCGCGAACGCGTCCGTCAAATCGAAAATCGCGCCGTTGAAAAAATGACACAATACATTCAAAATCGGTCTCAGTAAAAAGAAAGCCCTCAAAAGAGGGCTTTACTTGTTATTCTGCATCTTTTGCCATTCGGGATTGAATATCCTTGATGGCCGTACGCATTCTTTCCGGGGTGCAGGGAATGTCCAGATTGACGCGCAGTTTGTAATCCGCGATGGAAGCCACCGCATCACGCGCCGCCAACCATACGGCGATTCCCAACATCAACGGCGGTTCGGCCGTCGGTTTGGAATTGAAAATCGTCGGTTCCTTGTTCGGCTTTTCCAACAACTGAACATTAAAGATTTTCGGTAAATCACGTCCTGTCGGAATTTTATATGTCGTCGGGGAATGGGTCGTCAAATTACCGTTTTTATCCCATTTCAAATCCTCCAACAACGCCCAACCCAGTCCTTGGATAAATGCGCCTTCGACCTGACCGATGTCGATTGCCGGATTTAACGACATACCGGCGTCGTAAATCATATCGGCACGCAATACGTGAGATTCGCCGGTCAACAAATCGACGGCGACTTCGGCCATACAAACACCGTAACAGCTGTACAGGAACGGACGTCCCGTCATGCTGGCCGCGTCAAAGTGAATCTTCGGCGTTTTATAAAATCCCGAAGAAAACAACGGAACACGGTTCAGGTTGGCTTCTTTGACAAAATCGGTAAAAGATAATTTCGCTTTTTTGCCCATATAAACCGTATTGGCTTCGAACAAAACTTCTTCTTCCGCGACATCCCAGTGCTTTGCGGCCCATTCGACAAGCGTTTTTTTAATATTGTCAATCGCGTTTTTAACAGCCATGCCGTTCATATCCGAATCCGTCGAAGCCGCTGTTGCCGAAGTATTCGGCACTTTATCGGTTGCCGTCGCCGTTACGCGGACGTGCTCGACGTCAACGGAAAACACTTCGGCCGCGACCTGACACATTTTCGTGTTCACGCCCTGCCCCATTTCCGTTCCGCCGTGATTGATCAAAATGCTTCCGTCCGTATAAACGCAGACCAAAGCCCCCGCTTGATTCAAGTTAACCTTGTTAAACGAAATGCCGAATTTCAACGGCGACATCGCCAAACCTTTTTTGACATAAGGCGATTTTTTGTTGTACTCGATGATTTCCGCGCGACGCTTGTCGTATTCGGCTTCTTTTTCGACACGATCAAACAATTCCTGAATGACGTTGTCTTCGATTGTTTGATGATACGGCGTTACGTTTCTGTCTTCGATACCGTAAAAATTGATACGCCGGATTTCACGCGGATCTTTTTTCAAATAAAACGCGATCCGTTCGATAATCCCTTCCATGCCGACCATTCCCTGCGGAGCACCGAAACCGCGCATGGCCGTATTCGGTACCGTGTTTGTTTTGCACAAATGCCCGCGAATGACGCAGTTGGGAATATAGTAACAGTTTTCGCCGTGACAGACCGTTCTTTGAACGACCGGCAAAGACATATCGATCACGCAACCGCAGTTGCCTTTATAGTCGACATCCATGGCGGAAATACGACCGTTATCATCGAATCCCACTTCGTATGAAACGATATACGGATGACGTTTACCGGTCATAATCATATCGTCATCGCGATCCAGACGGATTTTTACGGGACGACCGGTTTTCCACGCCCCCAATGCGGCAACGCCCGCAAAAATGGAAGGCTGACTTTCTTTACCGCCGAAGCCGCCGCCCATACGACGGTTTTCGACTTTGACCATATTTAAGGGCAAGCCTAACAAATCGGCGACGCCGTGCTGAATTTCAGACGGATTTTGCGTCGAGCTGTAGACCATGTACTGCTTGTCTTCTTTGGGAATGACATAAGCCGCCTGCGTTTCCAGATACAAATGTTCCTGACCGCCGATCGTAAATTCGTCTTTAATGCGGTGTTTGGCTTCTTTCAAAGCTTTTTCCGGATCACCGATCGTTGCGATCAACGGTTTGGTTAAAAAGCTTTTTTGTTCCCAAGCTTCTTCAATCGTCAAAATGGCGGGCAAGTCATCGTATTCGACTTCGATCAAAGCGGCCGCTTTACGGCAAACTGCCATTGTTTCGGCATAAACGGCCGCGACGGGTTCACCGACGTAATTAACTTCACCGGCGGCCAGACACGGTTCCGGATGAATAATCGGCGCGATATCGTTATGCCCCGGAATGTCAGAAGCGTCCAAAACTGCATGCACGCCTTTCAAAGCCAAAGCCTTTGTCTTGTCGATTTTTTTGATCTTAGCGTGCGCTTTGGGGCTTTTTAAAATATATGCGACCAAAGTACCGGGCAATTCGGGAATATCGTCAACATATTCGGCTTCGCCGGTAACGTGCAAATGAGCGCTTTCATGCGGTAAGGATTGGCGAACGCCGCCTTTGATTAAAGTTTTCATAATTTCCAAACCTCCAAATCGGTATCGGGTGACGTCGTTTCGACATAAACGCGTTTCAACAGATTCAACGCGATATCCGAACGGTAATCGCCTTTCGGTCGACGCTTGATAAAGTCCTGCACCATCGCTTCCATCGCCTGATCGACGACTTCTTCCGTCCACGGTTTGCCGATCAAAGCGTCTTGAGCGTTTGTCGCCAACTGCGGCACGGCTCCGCCGCCGCCGTATCCCAAACGGGCGAAGGTTACGACGCCTTTTTCATCAACCTTGATGTTAAAGGCTCCCGTAATCGATGAAACGTCCAGATCACGGCGACGAGCCAGCTTATAAGCCTTAAAAATATGATCCGCCGGTAATTTCGGCACAGTGACGTATTCCAAAAATTCATTCGATTTTAAGACCGTCTGACGATAGCCGACATAAAAGTCCTCTATCGGCAATTCGCGAACGCCTTCTTTCGAACGCAGACGGATAGTCGCCCCCAAAGCCATCAAAGACGGAATGGAATCAGCGATCGGTGCCGCATTACAGATATTTCCGCCGACGGTACCGACCGTGCGGATCTGATTGGAACCGATTCGACGAACGATTTTAGCAAAGGGAGGGAATAATTTTTCCAACGTCTTTGTCAATGTCGTAAAAGGTACGGCCGCTCCGATTTTCAAAGCGTCCGCCGTTTCTTCGATTTTGTTTAATTCGGGCACCTCGCTCAACCCTATCAAAACGGGAAATTCTTTAAATTTCTTGCTGACTTCCAAGCCTAAATCCGTAGCGCCGGCGACCAAACGGGATTCGGGATATTCTTCCAACAAATCCGTCAACGCCGACAACGATCTGGGAGCGAAAAACTTGCATGAATCGTATTCGTATTCCATACCGATCGTGCGTTGCATGGATTCCAATTCCTTGACGATTGCAGATTCGTTATCGGTAAAACGGTCTTTTTTACCGCAGGCGATTTTACGGGCAACGTCCAAAATCGGACGATACCCCGTGCAGCGGCACAGATTGCCGGATAAAATGTCAAAGATGTCCTCGTCCGTAGCGGGTTTTTCACCTTCCCAATGATACAGCGTGAACAAAGACATAATAAATCCCGGCGAACAAAAACCGCACTGCGTACCGTGCATTTCGACCATGGCCTGCTGAACGGGATGCAACGTACCGTCGGGATTTTTCACCCCTTCGACCGTCAGCAAAAACCGACCGTCGATTCTGCTCAACAACAGAATGCAACTGTTCGCCGCACGCCAACGCATTTTACCGTTGACGACTTCGCCGATCACAACGGAACATGCGCCGCAGTCACCTTCGGCGCAGCCTTCTTTTGTACCGGTCATATGTTCAACAGTGCGCAAATACTGCAAAACCGTCATAAACGGGGGAACATCACGTACTTCGCGCTTCTCTCCGTTTAACAGAAAACGAATAGCATCAGCCATTATTTCGTCCTTTTTATTGTTATTCAAGTTATCATAAAGATACTTTCTTTTTTCCTGAAATTCCAGTCTTAAAAAACGGGAAAAAAAGATTAACAAAGTACGAAACGATAAAAAATGATGGTAAAAAAAACAAAAAAGCTTTTTTAAGTCAAATATTCATTCCAATTTTCAACCGTCATATGGAAACGCAGTTTTTTAAGATATTCCAACGGATTTTTCGGTGTAACCAAGGCTCCTTCGACCCGATTCAGCCAATCGTACGTACGCGTTAACAAAAACCGCAAAGCACTGCCTCGCGCCAAAAGGGGAAAAGCCTTTTTTTCGTCTTCGCTTAACGGACGGATTGCCTGATAAGCATCTATCATGCTTTTAGCCTTAACCGGATTAAAATCCCAGTTTTGCGCGTCAAAACACCATGCGTTCAAACAAATCGCCAATTCATACGCAAAAGCATCGTTACAGGCAAAATAAAAATCGATCACGCCGGACAGATTATCGTTCAGAAAAAATACGTTGTCCGGAAACAAATCGGCATGAACGATCCCATTCGGTAAATGATCGGGAAAATCGTCATTTAACGTTTCTAACGTTCTCGCCATTTCATCATACAGACCGTCCGTCACCGTATCGGCGGAAGGCCCGATTTTTGCCAGCAACGTCTTCCAGCCGTCAACGGACAAATCATTTTTCCGCGTAAACGGAAAATCTGCCCCGGCCAAATGCATTTCAGCCATTCCGCGGCCAAGTTCGGCACAGTGAAGCGGCAATATCTCCTTAACGGACTTTCCTTCCAAAAAAGTAGTCAGACAGGCTTTTTTACCGTTTAAATCACGCAAAGGACTTCCGTCTCTGCCGGCAACCGGCAAAGGGCAGACAACTCCGTTTTTACGCAAATGCGTCATCACATTCATGAAATAAGGCAATTCCTGCGGAGAAACACGCTTTTCAAACAACGTCAAAATAAATTTTCCCACCGTTGTTTCAACGACATAATTACTGTTCTCGATACCTTCGGAAATGCCCTGCAAAGCCACCGCCGTTCCTAAATCGTAATCCTTCAAAAAACGGGAAAAGTCATCCAAAGAAACCTTTGTATAAACCGCCATGATTACCCCCGTAATGTTTCCGGTAAAGGAAAGCTGACTTTTTCCTCTGTTTCAACGTATTCGGAAACGGAAATATTGAATTTTTGCATCAATTTTTCCGTCACTTCGCGAACCAAAACTTCGGGAGCGGACGCTCCCGCCGTTATACCGAGAGTTTTCACACCGTCCAATTCATTCCAATTAATATCCGCGGCACGTTGCACTAAAATGGAACGCGCGCAGCCGGCTTCTTTAGCGACCTCGACCAATCGTTTGGAATTAGACGAATTCGGCGCGCCGATAACCATCAATAAATCACACTGCGCGGCGATCGCTTTAACCGCTTTTTGCCGATTTGTCGTTGCATAACAAATATCGTTTTGATGCGGCTTGACAATATTCGGGAACCGCTGGCTCAACGCTTGCAACAAATCGGCCGTTTCATCCAAAGACAACGTCGTCTGAGTCACATACCCCAAACGATCGGCCCATTGATTCGGGACATCATCGACATCAAAAATCGATGAAATCAATTTCATTTCATCGGCCGGCACCTGCCCCATCGTACCGATAACCTCCGGATGCCCCTGATGACCGATCAAAAGCGTTTTACGCCCTTCCTGATAGTTTTTACGCGCTTCTTTATGCACCTTTTCGACCAACGGACACGTTGCGTCAATTGTCGTCAATCTCCGTCGCTGCGCTTCATCAATAACGGATTGCGGAACACCGTGAGCCGAAAAAATAACGACGGCTCCGTCGGGAACCTCATCCAATTCATTTACGAAAACGGCCCCTTCATCCGCCAGACTTTGCACAACATATTTATTATGCACGATCTCATGACGGACATAAACGGGAGTCCTGAACTTTTTTAACGCCATTGACACGATTTGTACGGCGCGCGTTACGCCCGCACAAAAACCGCGCGGAGAAGTCAACAATACTTTCAACTCAGGTAAAGACATAAAAAAACCTCTTATCTGCTTTGGAAAATAAAGCATATTTTCCATAACAGGTAAAGGCTATAAAACAAACACGCACGAAGATAAAATCGCAAAGAAGTGCATCACCGAACCGGACAACACAAAACAATGCCAAATGACGTGTGCGTACGGACGGCTTCTCCAAATATAAAAGAACACGCCCGCCGTATACAATATCCCGCCGGAAAAGAAAAAGATCAGCGCTTTTGACGGCAAAACGTCCAAAAAAGAGTTTAACGCACCGATAATCGACCAGCCCATTAACAAATAAAACGATACCGACCATAAACGCCCGTCGATATTTTTTAAACACAACTTCAGCGCCGTTCCGACAATCGCCAATCCCCAAATGAAACCCAACATTGCCCAACCGGTAGAATTACGCATTAAAACCAGAATAATAGGCGTATATGTTCCGGCGATTAAAAAATAAATCGAAATATGATCCAGCTTCTTCAATATTTTTTTGATTTCCTCATCCGAAACCGCATGATAAACGGTTGAAGACGTATACATCAACATCATACAGAAACCGAAAATACAGCACGAAACGACACTCCAGACATTTCCGTACTTAGAAGAAAGCGCGACAAGCAACGTCAAACAGGTAATGCTGAACAAAACACCGATTCCATGCGTAATCGTGTTAAAAATTTCTTCTTTACGAGAACACACCCGTACCGCCGTCATTAAAATCCGCCTCATTGAAAACTTACGATCGGATTAATTTTATCAACGGCATCTAAAAGGAAAATATGGCAAAACGGCGTTTTCCCATATGATAAAAACTTTTAATTAACGCAAAAAAAGACTTCGATACTTTTGGTATCGAAGTCATGCGTCATAGAAAATAAATTCACAGC
>JAZNBT010000185.1:0-13996 GCA_045587165.1 Alphaproteobacteria bacterium
ACTCTTAGCTTTATAGTTTGTATATTTTAAAACATTGAAGTTAAAAGTCAAGTTGTCGCAAAATTTGCGACAACTGAATTTTTAAATCGACGGAATATTTTCTTCATTTTAAGGAATACCGGCCAGTTTTTTTACGCTGGAAACAAAGAAATTAAAACTTTCCGATGAATTGTTTTGTATGTTCATATAACTTGCAATATGTGATGCGCTTTTTATTTGCGAGTGATTGAAAAGGCAGTCGATAAAAACCGCCTTTTTTTCTCTCTCTTGACAAGAAAACGCAGGATAATTTTAAATTAAATCTATCCTGCGCCTTGATAAAAGAACCGACTTAAAAAAGTTAAAACTAAATCGCGTTTCGGTTAAAATCATCTTGCGCGCTACAACGATTGAATAAATGGGTCGCAAAGGGGGGGCAACGGTGATTTTTCAAAGGAAGGTTCTTTTTACGGTAAAGATTTCGGGCAATAAAAAAAGCCCTGAATTCTCAAGGCTTTATTTTATGGTGCCCCTGGCCGGAATCGAACCAGCACGTCCGTAAGGACAACAGATTTTGAGTCTGCCGCGTCTACCAGTTCCGCCACAAGGGCACTCAAAACAAAATGAAATATATCCTTTTTTTTTACGCTGTCAACAGTTTATTTTCAAAAAAAACGGCAGAAAGTGAATTTTTTTCTGCCGTTGTCTTTTTTTAGGGTTAAATATCCAAATCATCCACGAATTTCGCGTGTTCCTGAATATATTGGAAACGCAATTCCGGTTTTGATCCCATCAGCTGTTCAACCAAATCCGCGGTCAACTGAGATTCGTGTTGATCTTCTTCCCGTCGCGGATCTGGAATTAATACACGCAACAACAATCTTTTTTCCGGAGCCATCGTTGTTTCTTTTAACTGAGCCGGCGGCATTTCTCCCAACCCTTTAAAACGACTGATTTCGATTTTTTGAGCGTTTTTGAATTCTTTTTTGATGATTCTGTCTTTATCCGCGTCATCAATCGCATAAAAGACCTTGCCGCCGTGAGCCAAACGATACAAAGGCGGTACAGCCAGATATAAATGCCCCTGTTGAATTAACTTCGGCATTTCGCGATAGAAAAACGTCATTAACAAAGATGCAATGTGTGCTCCGTCAACGTCGGCATCCGTCATGATGATGATTTTTTCATAACGCAATGCATTTTCATCGAAATGTTCGCGTCGACCGCAACCCAAGGCTTCTGTAATATTGTTGATTTCTTCGTTGGCCAGAATCTTATCGGTTGAGGCGCTGGCTACGTTTAAGATCTTTCCACGCAAAGGCAGAATGGCTTGAGTTTCTCTGTTTCTGGCCTGTTTGGCGGAGCCGCCGGCGGAATCCCCTTCGACAATAAAGATTTCCGTACCGTGAGGCGACGTCCGTGAACAATCCGCCAGTTTCCCGGGTAAGCGCAGGCGCTTTGTCGCCGAGGCGCGCGCGGTTTCCGTCTGTTTCTTCTTACGTTGACGTTCTGCCGAACGTTCCAAAACATGCGTCAATAATGCCGTCGCTGTTTTTGTATCGCCGGACAGCCAGTGATCAAATTGGTCTTTGATTGCGGAATCGACTAAACGAGAAGCTTCCGGAGAGCCGAGTTTTTCTTTCGTCTGTCCTTGGAATTGCGGATCTTTCATAAATAAAGACAGCATAATTCCTGCGGAACCGATGACGTCTTCCGCCGTGATTTCCGCGCTTTTACGATTTCCGACCATTTCGGCGTAACTGCGCAAACTGCGCGTCAGAGCCGTCCTTAATCCCGTTTCGTGCGTACCGCCTTGCGGCGTGCTGATCGTATTGCAAAAGGATCCGATAAAGCCGGCGTCGGAATCTTCCAACCAAGTCATCGCCCATTCAATATGTCCGCGTCCGCCTGACAGTTCCGCGCGTCCTGAAAAAGGCTTTGGCGTAACGCAAACTTCGTCTTTTAACCGATATTTTAAGAAATCTTCCAATCCGTTCGGATATTTTAAAATTTCTTCGGTCGGCGTTTTATCTTCGCCCGACAGTAAAGAAGGATCGCATTTCCAACGAACTTCCACACCTTTGAACAAAAAAGCCTTTGATCTGGCCATACGGAATAAAACGCTGGGCTTGAACCGTAGGCGTTCACCGAAAATTTCTGTGTCCGGCTTGAATATGACCGTTGTCCCGCGTCGATTGGATACGGGGCCGATTTTTTGCAACGGCGTTGTCGGTATTCCGCGGGAATATTGTTGCATCCATACGCATTTGTCGCGTGCGACTTCTACCGTCATAGAAGAGGATAATGCGTTCACGACGGCCATGCCGACGCCGTGCAAACCGCCCGAAACCGTATATGCTTTGCCGCTGAATTTTCCGCCGGAGTGCAAAGAAGTCATAATGACTTCCAATGCGGATTTTTCAGGATGTTTCGGGTGCGGATCGACAGGGATGCCGCGACCGTTGTCTTTGACGCGCAAAGAACCGTCCGCATTCATTTCTATTTCGATTACGCTGGCAAAACCTGCAACGGCTTCATCCATGGCGTTATCCAGAATTTCGGCCGCCAAGTGGTGAAAAGACGTTTCGTCCGTTCCGCCGATATACATTCCGGGACGGCGGCGGACCGGTTCCAAGCCTTCTAAAATTTCGATGTCTTTGGCAGAATATTCGTTGACGGCTTCAACGGAGGGTTTGTTAAATAAGTCAGACATAGTCGTTCGTATTCATTCCTGTTTTTTATGAGAGCTTCTTTTTAAAGCGTGATTTGCGATCGTTTCCGTTTGATGGCTTTTCCTGAGGAAAAGCTTTTGCAAATTCAGTATACAAAGCCTCGATAAATGTGTCGGTAAAGGGGAGTTTACCCTTGTACCAATCCGGTTTCAACTGATTTTCCGTTTCGGAAAAAGCGATAAACCGACGTGTCCACAACTGATCCAATCCCATTGCCGCGGCAAACGGTACGTGTTTGCCGTACAACGATTTTATTTTTTGTTCGGCATTGCGCATGACGTTTAACAATGTGTCGTCCTGAGAAGACAAATACAGTTTGTATCCTTCCATATTTTCCAAAATGGAGTTTCCTAAAACGGACGGAGAACGTAACAATACTTTGAACACGCCGATGCAAACCAGCAAAGCAAAAAAGAATATTGTCGTCGCCGGTGTCGTTTGAATGCTGTAATAAACGGATAATGCGGACATGACAATGATCGGTAAAAGCATAATCAGAATCGATTTAAACAAGCGTCCTTTGTATTCTTTGAATGATTGTTCCCGTATCTGCATATATACTTTTGTCGCAATGATTGTTGTCGGAATTAAACAGGCTGCGCAAGCCGCCGATGTCAGCGCCGTTATGGACGGAAATAAAGACATTGATGAAATCGCCGCAACGGCGATGACGGCCATTAAAATACCGAATAAGAAATAAGTATGCGGAAATACCGTGAATTTTTTGCGGTATTCTTTTAACAGGCTTTTTTCAATGTCGGTCATCAGTCTTTTTAATCGCAGAACGTTTGCGTTTGTCAGGGAAAAAGAAGTGCTTTCTTTGATAAATAATTTATCGGCTACTCTTTTTTCCAAAGGCGTCAGACCCGTTTCTTTGTCCGTCAGCTTGATTAAAATAAGAGTCCCGTCATTTTTTTCGTCAAAAGCCAAAAAATTTTTGGCGGCCATGTTTAACAGAACGATGAACAATGATTTCGGCGATATTTTTTTATTTAAAGCATAATTTAAAACCGCGGGGGTCAAATCGCCTTTTTGTATGGGGGTCGCTTTAATATCTTGTTTTTCTTGATTTTTACGCAGACTGAACCATGTCGCCAGATAATAAGATAAAATAAACAGGAAAGCGATTAACGCAACCCCGGTCGTCCCGTGTTCAATAATAAATCTGTCCAATTTCCCGTTTTGGAACAAGGGGGCGGAATTCTTTTCCGCCCAGTTTGCCAGAATGGTCAGTTCTTCATAAGGGGCTAACGGAAAAGTGATGACAAAAGACAGATCGTTTCCTTTATCTTTTGTTATTTTATAGTTGTGTCCGTATCCGTCGGGGCCGCTGGTGATCGCTGCTTGAGAAAATAAAGTCGATTCAGGCGGAAAAATGATGACCGCGCCCGCACGTGTAATCGGAATGTCCCAATGCGAACCGGTGACGTCCCAAATCAATTCTTTAAAGTCGCTCGATTGCGCCCCTTCGGCATTGTTTTTAAATTCGGCGATTTTGTTGGCGAACAAATACGTTACCTGATATATGTGTGTCCCCGCATTTAGCGGAGCGTCGGAATGCAAAGATACTTTTATGCCGTTTATATCCGGAGTTTGTTTGGCCTGAATCGGTTTGTTATCTAAAAAAGCCTCCAGTACCGTTACGCTTGTCCTGTGTCTTTTCCCCGTACGATCCGCGTGATATTTGGAAAAATACCGTTCAATGCCGTAAAAATCGGTTTCATTCTGTTCGACAACCCGTTCAATGGTTTCCGTAACTTTGATCGATCCGTTCCCCAGAACTTCTATTCGACTGAAAAAGTAGGGGATATGTTTCAAGTAGGGGACCTCGATAAATGTTTCCGGCGGGATTAACGCCACCGTTTTTTCACCTTTATAATCTAAGGATAAAAAACGCGGCTGAGTCTTTTTCGGTGCCTGTTCCGCAAACCAATCGTGCTGTCGTGTACGATCGGAAAAAACAGGAGCCGTTTCCTCTTGTTGTTCCTGTTGCTGCTGTTTATTTCGTCCGAACAATCTTTGTTTGGCATTTCTTAAAGTGCGCTGCAAGGCGTTGGATTGTTTTGTTTTAATATTGCCGCCTAATGTCGGTTTTTTTCCGGAAGAGTTTGTATTGTCGAAAAAAACAAGCGTCCCTTTCGCTTCCAGAATATCTGACAATTTTGGAACGGAATATGGATTTTCACCTTCTTTTTTGTCAAAAGAATTCAATATTTCAACCATTTCCGAATCAATGGTCAGGTCGGCATCTTGTTGTGCCCTCCCTGCGGGACAATTGATCAAAAAAGCGCCGAAAAAGGCGAAACAAAATAAAAAACAACGCATAAAAAGGGACTTTCTTGTTATTATTATTGGTCCGTGATTGTCTTAAAACCGATATTTAGATATCAAGTTCGAAAATGCCGGCGACTTCAACGGCGGCTCCTAACGGCAAGGAAGCGACCCCGAATGCTACACGGGCATGTTTCCCCGCATCTCCGAAAACATCAACCATTAAATCTGAAGCGCCGTTGATAACCTTCGGATGATCTTTAAATTCAGGTGAAGCGCTAACCAGTCCTTCAAGCTTTAATGTTTTTTTGACGGCGTCAAGCCCTTTAGCAGGTACAAGTGTGTCACATGCATTTTTTAATTGAGCCAGAATATTGATTGCGCATTGACGTGCGGCTTCGGCTCCTTGTTCGGCGGTCAGTTCCGCTCCTAAATGTCCGCTGTGAGTTAGCTTTCCGTTTTCAGTCGGTAATTGGCCGGAAACATAAACCGTTTTTCCGCTGACGGTCCAACCGACATAATTGGCGACGGGAGCGGCAACTGCCGGCAAAGAAATTCCCATTTGGGCTAATTTTTGTTCTGTTCGGACTGTCATAATTTAAACTCCCTTATGAAAATACAGACTATTGTTCAGTTTTTAACTGATTTGTTTTTAATGTGCAATAATTTAAAACATGAAAAACAAAACTTTAAACAATAATCATCTTGGTGTATAGAATGATCAGTTTGTTTTTATGATTAAGGAAAAAAGAATGACCACAATGTCCCTGAACAAGGATAAAATCAAAGTCCTTTTGTTGGAAGATTTGCACGCAAATGCTGAAAAATATTTCAGAAATCACGGTTATAACAATTTGATTACATTGAAAAACGCTTTGGACAACGAAGAATTGAAAAAAGCGATCGCCGACGTACATATGATCGGGATCCGTTCCAGAACAAAGTTGACGGCGGATGTTTTTGAAACCGCTAAAAAGCTGATGGCGGTAGGATGTTTTTGCATCGGGACGAATCAGGTGGATTTGGATGCCGCCAAGGCGCACGGTATTCCGGTTTTTAATGCGCCGTATTCCAATACGCGTTCGGTCGCCGAGTTGGTTATCGGTGAAATCGTGATGCTGATGCGCGGGATTGCGCAGCGCAATGCGGCTGCTCATGACGGCGTATGGTTGAAAAACGCTAAAGGTGCAATGGAGGTCCGCGGTAAGGTTTTGGGAATCGTCGGTTACGGTCATATCGGAACGCAGGTGTCGATTTTGGCCGAAGCGATGGGGATGAAAGTGCGTTATTACGATATTGTTGACAAGTTGGCTTTGGGTAATGCGGAGCCGTGTGCGTCTTTGTCCGAACTGCTGAGTGTTTCCGATGTTGTCAGTCTGCATGTTCCGCAAACGCCGCAGACGGATAATATGTTCTCGCATGCCGAATTTTTCGCAATGAAAAAAGGCGCTTTCTTCATTAATGCGGCACGCGGCAGCGTTGTTGACATCGATGCTTTGAAATCAGCCTTGGATCAGGGGCAGATAGCCGGAGCGGCTTTGGATGTTTTTCCCAAGGAACCTGCTGATAAATCCGAAGAGTTTGTTTCGCCTCTGCGCGGTATGACCAATTTGATTTTGACGCCGCATATCGGCGGGTCTACCTTGGAAGCTCAGGCAAACATCGGTTTGGAAGTTGCAGAACGTTTGGTTAAATATTCGGATAACGGCTCCACGCTGGGCGCCGTCAACTGCGTCGAGGTTTCTTTACCCCTTCAGGAAACAGGAAAAACGACACGTTTTATGCATATTCACAGAAACGTTCCGGGTGTGTTAAGCGCGATTAACGGCGTATTGTCCAAACATGGTTTGAATATCAGCGGGCAGTATTTGCGTACGGACGGGGAATACGCATATGTCGTCGTTGATGTGGACGGTCATCTGGACAATGCCGCCGATTTGCAAAAAGAATTGGAAACAATTAACGGGACTTTGAAAGTCCGTTATCTGTTCTAAGCTTTGAAGCTAAACGTTTTTCTTCTTTGCTTTTCGAAGATAAATAGTTAATATAAATCAACATAAAGTCTTCTTTTTAGAAGAAACGTTGATTTATATTTTCCGTTTGGCGGTTATTTAAGGGAGTGCGGCATGGATGAAGTAAATTTGATTGCGGCAAGAAAAGATACTCTTGCTTTGGTGTTGGCGGGCGGTAAGGGATCGCGTTTGAAAAACCTGACGGAAATACAGGCTAAACCTGCGGTGCCGTTTGGCGGAAAGTTCCGTATTATTGACTTCCCGTTGTCAAACTGTATCAACTCCGGCATGCGCCGTATGTGTGTTTTAACACAGTACAAAGCGCACAGTCTGATTAAGCACATTCAGCAAGGATGGAGTTTTTTACAGCCGGAATTGAATGAATTCGTCGAAATCTGGCCGGCACAGCAACAAACATCCGATGAGGTCTGGTATCAGGGAACTGCGGACGCCGTTTATCAAAACCTGGATACGATTCGCGCTCATGCTCCGAAATATATTTTGATTTTAGCCGGCGATCATATTTATAAACAGGATTATTCGAAAATGCTTAAACAGCATATTGAAGCAGGGGCGAAAGCCACCGTGTCCTGTATCGAAGTACCGTTGGAAAAAGCGCATGAATTCGGTATTTTGGATGCCGATGCGGAAGGCAATATCATTCGCTTTGTCGAAAAACCGAAAAATCCGCCTTCGATTCCCGGAAAGCCGGACCGTTCTTTCGCCAGCATGGGAATTTATATCTTTGATGCCGATTTCCTGATTGATTTATTGGAAAAGGATGCTTCGGATAAAAATTCTTCGCACGATTTCGGCAAAGATATTTTGCCTTCGCTCGTCGGTAAAGAAAAAATGGTGGCTCACCGTTTTCAAGACAGTTGCGTCTTTAATAAAACAGATGAAGCTTATTGGCGTGATGTCGGCACTTTGGATGCTTATTGGGAAGCCAATCTGGATTTGACAAACGTTATTCCCGATTTGGATTTGTATGATTCGCGTTGGCCGATTTGGACGTTCCAAGAACAGCATCCTGCAGCGAAGTTTGTTTTTGAAAGTGATTTAAGAACCGGATTGGCGGTTAAGTCGTTGGTTTCTGCCGGTTGCATTATTTCCGGCGGTACGGTGCGTCATTCTTTGCTGTTTTCGGCGGTTCGCGTTCATTCCTTTTCTTTGGTGGAAGATTCCGTTGTTTTGCCGAATTGCGTCATTAACCGGCACGCCCGTGTGAAAAAGGCCGTGTTGGCTCAGGGGTGTGTCATCCCGCGCGGGTTGGTCATCGGTGAAGATCCGAAAGAAGACGCCAAATATTTCTATGTTTCTGAAAAAGGGGTCGTTTTGGTGACGCCGGGAATGTTGGCAAAGTTGCCGCCGGTACCTGAATTGTCATAATTTTACAGAGGCGGAGATTTCTTGGGCTCCGCCTTTTTCTTAAAAAGGCAAAATATGTTTTTGATCGGAAAGCGTATTGCAATCGGCAGAAATTATATCAATCGGTTTTTAGGGATTATTAAATGGCCGGTTGCCGTGGCGATGTTGTTCGTCGTTCCCGCCGCATTTCAGACATTTCAGCGCTATTATGTCATCAGGGATCAGCTGAACGGCCACAATCTGTTGTATTTCGGGATCGGAGTCGGCTTTTTTGCCGTGGTGCGCGTGTTTTTTATTATGAAACGCGGAACGGCGGAAACAATGGAACATGAAATGACCCATTCGTTGTTTGCTATGTTGACGTTGCATCCTGTACAACATTTAGAGGTTTTTGATACCGGCGGCGGAGCCATGACGTTCGCCGGTAAGGGAAACTGGCTGATTGCCCTTTCGCCGTATTTTTTTCCGTTGTCAGCCTTCGCCATGATGTTTTTAATTTCGGCAGTCAGCCGAGTTGTCGGTTATATGCCGGATTGGGCTTTTATCGGTATGGGAACGGCTGTATGTTACAATATATGTTCTTTCGCCGAACAATTGCATCCGCGTCAAACGGATTTTAAAGTCGCCGGTTATTTGTTTACGATTTGTTTTTTACCCGGTGCGAATTGCCTGACATTCGGGACGGTTTTCGCTTTTGTGGAAAGAGGTCTTGACGGTGTTTTCTTTTTTTTCCGGTTGATTTGGTATTATGTCCGTCAGGATGTTTCGGTTTTGCTGAATTACTTTTAAAGAGTTAACGACATATTTTCTTTAGCTGCAAACAGGCGGGAATCTTCTTTTTGTGCATCTTGCTCGATTTTACGCATCATTTCATCGTTATGCGGCGGAGCATGGTGGAATAATGCTGTTTTTTTGATGTTTGCCGCTTTTGTTAACTTTGCCGCTTCAAGCCATGTGGAATGTCCCCATCCTTTGAAAATTTTATATTCGTCAGGTGTGTACATCGCGTCAAAAATCATTAAGTCGCTGTCTTTGACAAAATCTACCAATTCTTTGATGCCGCCGGATGAAGAATGTTCATAATCCGAAATATATGAAACGGATTTCCCCTGATAATTCAGGCGATAGCCCGTCGCCCCGTTCGGATGGGACAACGTTCGCGTTTGAAGTGTCGCTCGACCGTCAAACAACTGAAAGCTTTCAGAAGCTTTGAAATTATGAAAATGCAGAACCGAAGGGATCATGTGCATAGGTAAAGGAAAAAACGGTGCTGACATTAACAAGTCAAAAACTTCTTCCGCTGTTTGTCCGTTTGGCAGTCGAGCGGCATAAATGTTCAGATCGGATGTCGCCTGAAACGCCGGATAAAAAAAAGGAAATCCGCAGATGTGATCCCAGTGGGTATGCGAAATCAGCAATGTGATATTTTTGACCTTACGTTGAGCTAAACTGAGGCCTAAAGCCCGAATGCCTGATCCAGCATCGAAAATAACCGTTTCTCCGTCCAAATTCACTTCAACGCAGGAAGTATCGCCGCCGTATACTGCGTGTTCGGCGGAACAACATGGAATGCTGCCGCGGACTCCCCAAAAAGTGACTTCAACAGGCATCAGCTTAAATCCTTATCTTTTTATCCGTTTCTTTCGTAACATATTTTACTTATTTTAAGCTGTGACGAAAGGCATAGATAAATCTCGATCATTCCATAAACAACATAACAAAATAATAAATTAAAATGATGAAAAATGTCTAAATTCGCTTTTGGAAAGGCAAATCAGAAACCATCGTTTCGCTGCATTGATTTTTTTTGCTTTTTTGTATACGCTGTACAAAAAAGTAAACGACGGCGGGGAGGGGATACGGTATGAAAAAAAATCTGGCAGTATTGTTGGTTTGTAGCATGTTTTTTTGGACTTTACCGCAACAGGGTAACAGTCAACAGGCAAGAGAAGTCAAAGCGTTGCCGACATGTTTGGATTTTTCGGATGTTTATTCCCGTGCCGTTTTAGGAACATCTGCCGCCAGTGCGCAAGAAGAACAGGAGATGTTGTCATTAGCTTCGATTATGATGGGATATGTTTCCGCTTTGCAGGATATCTACGGCAATCGTTTGGTCGGTATGTCCGAAACGGATAATGAATGGACGTTGTTGGAAAAAGTTAATCAGTTTTGCCGTCAATATCCGCATATGACATTTCAGCGTGCCGTACGTGCCGTGCCCGCCGTATCTCAGACGATTCAGGCTCTGCAAGATCAGGAATTCAAGCGCTGCACAAACTATATCGAACAAACAAAGCCGACAATTTGCGCGTCTTTTAATCAGGCAAAATAGCACTTTAATTTTAACCGGAACAATCTTATATCTGATAAACGTGGTTTATTTACGGGGATTGTTATGGACTATATTAAAATCCGCGGTGCGCGCGAACATAATTTAAAGAACATCGATCTGGATATTCCTAAAAACAAGTTGGTCGTCGTGACGGGACTGTCGGGGTCGGGCAAATCATCGTTAGCTTTTGATACACTGTATGCCGAAGGGCAACGTCGATATGTTGAAAGTCTGTCGGCATACGCGCGTCAGTTTGTCGATTTGATGAAGAAACCCGATGTCGATTTGATTGAAGGTTTGTCTCCGGCTATTTCGATCGAACAAAAAACGACTTCGCACAATCCGCGTTCCATTGTCGGTACCGTAACGGAAATTTATGATTATATGCGTTTGCTGTGGGCGCGTGTCGGCATACCGTATTCGCCGGCGACAGGACTGCCGATTGAAAGTCAGACGGTTACGCAGATGGTTGATCGGGTGATGTCTTTGCCGGAAGGGACAAAGCTTTTGCTGTCGTCTCCTGTCGTCCGTGGAAGGAAAGGCGAATATAAAAAAGAAATCAAGGAGTTCCGGAAAAAAGGCTTTCAACGTTTGAAAATCGACGGTACGGTTTACAATATTGAAGAAACGCCGGAGTTGAATAAAAGCTTTAAACATGATTTAAGCGTTGTCGTCGATCGTGTCGTTGTTAAAGCCGGCATTGAAAGCCGGTTGGCTGAATCGTTTGAAACGGCTTTGGGGTTGTCTGACGGATTGGCCGTGGCGGAAAACGCCGAAACGCATGAAGAATTGATGTTTTCTTCGCGTTATGCCTGTCCGGTTTCCGGTTTTACGATTGAAGAAATCGAACCGCGATTGTTTTCCTTTAATAATCCGCACGGCTTTTGCCCCGAATGTGAGGGGTTGGGGGTAAAGTTGTATGTCGATCCGGAATTGGTCATTCCGGATAAAACAAAGCGATTGGATGAAGGGGCTATCGCGCCTTGGTCCGGAGCAAACGGAGAAATTTATCCGTGGCACAGAGAGGCGTTGTCCGGTTTAAGCCGTCGTTTCCATTTGGATTTGTCTGATCGTTGGTGTGACGTTCCGTTTGAAACGCAGCGGGCGATTTTATACGGCAATGCGTCTTTTGAAGGCGTTATTCCGAATTTGAACCGCCGTTTTTTGGAAACGGATTCGGAATATATGCGTGAAGAAATTCAGAAATTTCAAAACAATATCGTGTGTGAACACTGCGGCGGTAAACGTTTGCGGCCGGAGGCTTTGGCCGTTAAGATCGACGGTAAAGATATCGCCGATATTACAAACATGTCGATCGCCGAAGCGCGGGAATGGTTTGGCGGGATTTCTGAAAAACTGAAACCTCAAAACCGTGAAATCGCCAAAAGGATTTTGCGTGAAACGAACGAGCGGTTGGATTTTTTGATCAATGTCGGGTTAGGCTATTTGTCTTTGGGGCGTTCGTCGGGAACGTTGTCCGGCGGTGAAAGCCAGCGTATTCGTTTGGCTTCTCAAATCGGGTCGGGATTGACCGGCGTATTGTATGTTTTGGACGAACCGTCCATCGGATTGCATCAGCGTGATAACGACAGGCTGTTGTCGACGTTGTTCCGTTTGCGGGATTTAGGCAATACGGTTATTGTCGTCGAACATGACGAAGACGCAATGCGCGCCGCCGATATGCTGATTGATATGGGGCCGGCCGCCGGATCTTTGGGCGGTGCCGTCGTCGCCGCCGGTTCACCGCAGGAAGTTTCGGAAAATCTGAACAGTCTGACGGGGCGCTATCTGGCAGGAACGAAAAAAATTCCCGTGCCGTCGGATCGTCGTAAAGGCAACGGTAATTTTTTAAACGTCGTCGGGGCAAAGGTTAACAATTTGCGCCATATTGATGTCAATTTTCCTTTGGGGACTTTGACGTGCGTGACCGGTGTTTCCGGCGGCGGCAAGTCATCGTTGGTTATTGAAACGCTTTACAAGGGCTTGGTTAAAACCTTAAACGGAACGCGTTTGACCGTCGGGGCTCATGACAGGATCGAAGGATTGGAGCATATCGATAAAGTAATTGATATCGATCAGTCGCCGATCGGTCGGACGCCGCGCAGTAATCCTGCGACGTATACGGGTGTTTTTTCGCATATTCGCGACTGGTTTGCCGGATTGCCGGAAGCCAAACTGCGCGGTTACAAGGCCGGACGTTTTTCTTTTAACGTCAAAGGCGGTCGGTGCGAAGCGTGTCAGGGCGACGGCGTTTTACGTATTGAAATGCACTTTTTGCCCGATATGTATGTTCAGTGCGATGAATGCAAAGGGAAACGTTATAATCGGGAAACACTTGATGTCAAATACAAGGGAAAATCCATCGCCGACGTGTTGGATATGACGGTTGACGAAGCCGTTGTTTTCTTTGATGCGGTGCCCGCGATTAAAAATCGTTTGGTTTTGTTGCAACGCGTCGGATTGGGGTATATCAAACTGGGGCAGTCGGCAACGACTTTGTCCGGAGGAGAGGCTCAGCGGATCAAACTGTCAAAAGAATTGTCGAAAAAAGCGACCGGACGCACGGTTTATATTTTGGACGAGCCGACGACGGGATTGCATTTCGAAGATATCGCCAAGCTTTTGGATGTTTTGCATCAGTTGGTAGAGCAGGGCAATACCGTTATCGTTATCGAACATAATTTGGAAGTGATTAAAACGGCGGACTGGATTATCGATTTGGGGCCCGAAGGCGGCAGCGGCGGCGGTACCGTCGTTGCGCAAGGAACCCCCGAAAGTGTTGCGAATAACAAAAAAAGCTATACCGGACAGTATTTGAAAAAATATCTGAAATAAAAAAAATCCCTGCATTTGCAGGGATTTTTAAGTTTTATAACCGTTTAACGTTGCGCCGTTTTCGCCGCGATCAAATGCGCCACGTTTGTTTTGGATGTTTTCGCCATATTTGCGTACATTTGCTTTTTGGCGGCTTTCAGATCTTTTTCGGCGTTCAAATCTTTTGTTCCTTTAACGGCGGCCGCATTGATTTTCGCAACGGCGTCAACGCTGTCGGCGATGATTTCAAAAGCGGCGGCTTTTTCAGGTGTGTTGGCTTTTTTCGGGGTGAAAGCTTCTTGTGTTTCTTTGATGTATTTATCCGCATACATTTGAGCCGCTGCATTACCCTGCAAATTGCGAACGGGAACATTTTTTAATGAAGGATCGGGCTGCGCACCTTTGGCCGTAGATGCCGCATCATACAACTCAACAGCCGTTTTTGTTAACAGATGAACCTGACGAGCCTGTCCGCTTTCTAAGAATTG
>JAZNBT010000186.1:0-11925 GCA_045587165.1 Alphaproteobacteria bacterium
ATCCGTTGAACAAAGCGGAAAAGTTCAAAATTAAAATGTTGATACCGCGATAAGCCTTTTTTGTCGTGATGTTCCGGGCAAAGGAAGAAATAAAAGGCTTTTCCCATTTACCGGAAAAGTTTTCAAGCTGTTCGATAATGGTGTTTGAAATGTTTTCGATGATATCTTTTTTATCAGTCATTTTGAAAGCTCCTTCTCTGTAAAAAGCACTTGTTAAAGGGGTTAAGCATCGCGCCTGAAACCCTTTCGAGGTGCTTCGTCGGAGAGAAGAAAGCTGATTGTCATTCCAAGAAAAACGGAGGGGTATCTCCCGGCTTGCAGTAACACTGAAGCGAAAGCCGGGGAAACCGTTTTTCTTCCGTCAGGCAGAGGGAATTGACAATCAATAGAAATAAAAGGCTGAATATGCGTTCTCTGTTTGTTCTTGTTTTTAGGGAGTAATTTTGATAACGTCTGATTCGGAGAAGAATATGCCGGAAAAGACTTATATATGCATAGACCTTAAATCATTTTATGCTTCCGTAGAGTGTGTCGAACGAGGTCTTGATCCTTTTAAGACAAACCTTGTTGTTGCAGATCCCGCACGTGGTCGCGGCGGAATTTGTTTGGCTATCTCCCCCGCCATGAAAAATTTAGGAATACATAATCGCTGTCGGATTTTTGAAATACCTAAAAAAATTAAATACATTACGGCTTTACCGCGTATGAAACGGTATATGGAAGTATCCGCGGATATTTACGGTATTTATTTAAACTTTGTCGCACCGAGTGACATTCACCCGTATTCTATAGATGAAGTCTTTATAGACGCGACAAATTATCTACATATTTACAACAAAAGTCCGAAAGAAATGGCCGTCATGTTAATGAACGCCGTTATGGAACGAACGGGAATTTGTGCAACTGCGGGGATCGGAACAAATCTTTTTCTGGCAAAAGTCGCGTTGGATATTACGGCAAAGCATGTTCCCGATCATATCGGATATTTGGATATTCCTGAGTTTAAGCGAACGCTATGGCATCATCGTCCGATAACGGACATTTGGAATATCGGAAAAGGAATTGCCTTCCGGTTAGAGAAATACGGTATTTACGATCTTTACGGCGTCGCCCATTGCGACGAACGGCTTTTGTATAAAGAGTTCGGCGTCAATGCGGAATTTCTGATTGATCACGCGCATGGTCGAGAACCTTGTGAAATCCGAGATATTCAAGCCTACAAATCTAAGACAAACTCCATATCAAACAGCCAAATCCTTTTTTCTGATTATACTTTTGATGACGCATTGATTTGCCTGAAAGAAATGGTCGACATGCTTTCTCTTGAACTGATTGAAAAGCATATGGTCGCTTCCGGCATTGCTTTAAGTGTTGGCTATTCTCGTGGTGCGGCACCGGCGACCGGCGGTTCAGAAAAGCTGTCGGAGCAAACGTCTTCTTACAACAAACTTGTTCGAGAATTTGAAATCATTTACCGCAGAACCACACGCCGGGCAGCTCCGATACGTAAACTGTCGATTGCATTTACAAACATTGTCGATGAAGACCACGTTTCTTTGCAAATCGATTTGTTTTCCACCAGAGAAGAAGACGAAAAAGAACGTAAAATGCAGGAAGCAGTCTTGGCCATAAAACAAAAATTCGGGAAAAACGCTTTGCTTCGCGGAATGAGTTATACGGAAAAAGCAACGGCAAGAGTGAGAAACAAACTGATCGGAGGACACAATGGCGGCGAGTAAAGAAGAACGGGCGCGTCAATTTCTGCCGTTCAACGCTTTAACCGGATATTATCAGATGATAATGGAGCGAAGACGCGTTTTGGAACCGAAGAAAGAACTTTCCGAAGACGAGATTGAAGCCTTATCCGAAAAATTAAAGAACCTTCGGCGACACGAGCTTGTATCCATAACATATTACGATAAGGACGCTTATATCACAAAGACAGGTATGATTACGGATATTGACTTTACGTTCCAAACACTGACGATTGTGAAGACCAAGATATCTTTTCAAGATATTTTTACCGTTTCAGAAAGCGAAAATTAAGGAAGCCGTTTTTATTCCGGGGCGGAGGGAATTGTCTAGCGAGGATATTTTTTATGCCACTTTCTGTTTGAAACAGCTATCATAAATAATCCCTTAGTATATAAGGAATAGAAACAAAAAAATTGAAAGAATACGATAAAACGATTTCGTTATTAAAATCAATATCTGGAATAAATTAATATTACATCAAAAAAACGTTTCCGATTAAAGCTTTTCTAAAACCAAAAACGGCTTGGACATTTCGATTTACAAAAAGGAAAATCCGCTTTAGCGCAACAGTTTTCCAACGGGAGACAAGACATTGACAGGTCTGTGTTTTCATTACGAAAGATTTTGCCTGTTTACATTTGTTCAAAGCATAGCCGATGTTATTGAAAAAAGTTTTCTCTATTTTCAATTTTAATAATTCGCCAAGCCTTTTTCCCCAGATATTTTTAACGATATGCTTATGCTTTTTCTTTTCTTCCAAAAATCGAGGCATACAAATAAAAAAATATTTTTTACCGTTACACTCTATTCCTTTGGCAAAATTCTTTCAAAGTACAATACTTGCACACAGTTTCATCATAAGTCGGTTCAAAATGTCCTTCTTTCATTTTTTTAATATCTTCTTTTAATGTTTCCCATATGTCGGAACATTCTTTATCCGTCAAATTCAAGGTAACGTTTTTATCGGGATTTTCCACAAAAACAAAGGTCGTTTCCCGTACTTTCTTTCCTGTTATTTTTTCATAAACGTATTTATAAACGCACATTTGCCTATAATAGCCCGAATGTTTGCCGCCTAAAGATATGTCATCTTCTTTTTTGGTATTTCCGGTTTTATAATCGTAAATTGTTACGGAGCCATCGTTATTTTTATCAATACGATCTATACGGCCTGTAAATGGAAAATCTTCATTCAATTCGATTTTCAATTCCGGTTCCTGAAGCATAGACGGCTCTGTTGCAATCAAAGTATTATAATATGCCCGCAGAACTTTTTCGCCTCTTTTTTCCAACGTTTTACGTGTAGACTTTGTCTTTGTCGGATAATGCTTCAACGCCTTTTTAAAGTAGTCGACCAACTCGTCTTCTGCACACCAAACATGATTTTCCCTGGCATAATCGACCGCTTTTTCCAGAGCCTTATGAACGGCGGAACCGAAAGAAAGCGCGTCCGGGTTTCCGTCTTTGCCGGACAATTCCAAAACATTCGAATACAGATACTGTCTGGGGCAAGCGTTGTAACTGTTAATATCAGAAACGGAAAAGACATGATTTTTAAAATAACCGTCTGTCAACGCCTTAAAATCGGCTTCATAGTCATACGGTCTTTGTTCAATCAGTTTTCTTTCACCCTCTGCATAGCTCTCTTCCGTATAGGCGGGCGCCATTTCAAAGCTGACGTTTTCATTATCAAGAAAATCCGCGATAAACTTGGTCGGCTTTTTCGCTTTGTTGTTTACCGTATCGATAAAGGACAAATACAGTTCACGCCGTGCGCGGGTCATACCGACATACATTACCTTAACCGCGTCAGACATTTTCAGTTCTTTCCGCTTTTCTTTCACTTCCTCTGCATCTGAGCTGTTGTCAGGCCGTAAAGGAATCTGCGGTGCGTAATCTTTCGCGCTTTCCCATTTATCGGAAATCAACGTTGGCATAAAAACAATATCGTATTCACGTCCTTTGGCCGAATAATACGTTGACAGTTGTACTGCGTCTCTTTTAACCGGGGCTTTGTCCGTCAAAATCGAAATGCCATCATTAATTGTTTTGTTAATGTATTCGACAAATGCGTCCAAATGACAGGAACGATGAACGGCGGAATAATCGGCGGCTTCTTCAATCAACTTTGCGATACCGGCTATATTATCGATTTTGTTGACATCCGTTTCCAAATAATAAGCGTAAAGCTTCGTTCGTGCCAAAATTTCCTGAATCGTTCTTTTTATGCCGCAATTCGTTCTGTATTTTTGCAAATATTCGTAATCTTCTAAAAGCTTTTTCAACTTCGGCAAATCGTTTAACGGGGATTTTCTCTTTTCCGCGCCTTTGACTAAAAACTTTAACGATTTTATTGCGTTTCCGCTTTTTGAATATTCTTCGCAAAGTTCCATATAGTCGCTTGCGTCAATCTGAAACGGTTCGCTTAAAATGAATTTCAGCAGACGATCCCCGTATAAATCGGGATTTACCAAAGCCTGTATATAATCCCAAAGGACATTCACGGCTGGAATGGAAAAAATCGGCTTGCCGTTTTTTAATTCATATGGAACAGCCCGATTTTCCAACAGTTCGGCGAAAACAGCCAATTCCTCGTTTGTTTTTGCCAAAACGGCAATATTGCTGAAAGAAGTTCCTTCAAAAGACTTTTGCACGATCATGTCGACGATCGCATTATATTCCTGCAAAGGATCTGCATATTTTGTGCAATGAACAAGTTCTTTGCATTTTTTTACGTCTTTGTTTGCCGCAGTCAGTCTTTTTGTGATTTTATACTTTTTGAAAAACGGGTTGTTGACCAGACGGGCTTTATCCTGATCAGCGATTTTATAAGCTAAATCGAGTATTTTTTGTGTCGAACGATGATTTTCAGTCAGACAAATGACTTGTGTCTTCGGAAACTTTTTCAAAAAGTTTTCAATCGTGTCCAGATGCGCCCCCTGAAATGAATAAATAATCTGGTCGTCATCACCGACAACCGTTACATTTTGTGTTTTTAAAGCTTCGGTCAGTTTAAAAACGATTTCGTTCTGGTTTGTGTTCGTATCCTGATATTCGTCCACCAAAATGTATTCGTATTTGTTTGCCGCCTGATCCAGAAAAGCCGCGTCCGTTTCAAACCGATCCAACACCAAAGAAATCATATCGTTGAAATCCATGTAATTGTTAGTCGAAAGCTTTTCCTGATACTTTTCGTAAAAATCCCAAAGTTCTTTGGCTTTAGCGATTTTTTTCTCCAAATTTTTAATATTGCTTTCTAATGTCTTGGTGCTTGTTTTTCCTTTCTTTTCCGCGACTTCGTCTTGCTTTTCTTTCAAAAGCGGTTCCCATTCGACATTCCTTTTCAGATTGTCAAAGTATTCCTTTTTCGTTAGACGGTGGGATTTGATTTCCCCGATCTGATCAAGAATTTTATCAATAAAGTAGTATGGATCGCCTTTTTCCGTGACATACGCTTCAGGTTTGATTTCTTCGATACATTCTTCGATAAAAGCGCGCGACATAGAATCGGAAACAACGCCGATATTATCCGGCACCTCAAATACATCGGAATGGTTTTGAATCAGATAACAGCAAAAACCGTGATATGTGAAAACATCAATTCCGATAGCGGCACGACCGATTGTTTCATCAAATGTCTTTTTCATTTCGTTCGCGGCAGCGTCTGAAAAAGTCAGGCATAAAATCTTTTCCGGATCAATTCCTTTTTCAATCATGTATTTGACGCGGGCGGCAAGAGTCGTCGTTTTTCCCGTTCCGGGACCTGCCAAAACCAAATACGATCCGTCAATGTTTTCAACAACCTTTTTTTGTTGAGCGTTTAAAGAAATTTCTTTTTCCATCAAGATTCTCCGTTGTTATTTGTCATTTTCGTTTTTTTAATCCATCGTATCAAGGATCGTTATATTAAACCCTTTATGAGAAATGGTCAGATTAAACGGAATACAACGGTCAATCATCTCTTCTAAAAGATCTTGGGTGCGTTTCCCGAAACGAATGCCGGCTTTTTCAAACGCCGAAATAAAAGTCGGCACGACGATTTCCATTTCCAGATCTGCGACCGGAAACGCGACATTAGAAGGAAAAATGCGTTCACAATGCCACATTTCATAAGTTTCACGTGAACAGTCGGTTTCTTCGTTACCATCAAACGGATAAAGGTTGAACACGCTTTCATGTTTACATTCTTTGACGATTTCCTGAATATTGTCGGCATCGATTCTCAAATCGTCTTTAAAAAAGAGGAGCTCTGTTTCAGATTTTTCTGCCAGTTCAGCATTTTTGTAACTGCCGAAATCCCATTTTCCGACAACGCTCGGTGAATGGTCGAAAACGTCGAACACAAACGCTTTGAGATCATGCCGGTCATCTGCAGTATAGACTTTTTTGCCGTTATAGAACAGCACGTATTCCTTATCGGGATGCCCCTGAATTTTAAATTTGTAAGAGCTTTCATTGTTTTTGGCGAGTTCTTCTTTCAACGAAGCGATAGCGTTATTCCTTTCTTCTGTCATGTTCTTATCCTTTCAATGTAAAAAAGATACCGGAGGGAATGGTAAACAAACAACAAACGAAAGGAAAAAATCCCTCCAGTATCTGTTCCTGCAAACCTTATGTTTTTATATTACAGGGCAAACACGTCAATTTATGACGCATAAAAAACACGCGCAGATTATTTTTAGGATTTTTTGTTACTCTATATTTTCTTTTTTCTATAATTCTTCGGAAAGTAGTCTTTTCCAAAAAGCCACAGATACTCATCTAATAATTTCAAATTATAATCTTCCAAGACAGAGAACTTTTGAAATAGAACAAGCACTTCCTTAAAAAGCGCACCGAATATATTTTTATCTTGCATCACTCTGCAAGTAGTGCGTTTCAAATTCAGCGTCTTTTAAATGAATCATTATGCCGCCGCCGACCTTATCCGCCAAACTATTCACAAAAGCATAAACGTCGTCCCAATAAGCATTTTCCGTTAATGAAACAACATCAAGAATAGCTTTCCAATCATATAGGAATATTATTCTCATTCCCGTTTCGATATTAAAATCCTCTCTTCCAGAAAAAGAACATCCCATACAATTCGCATCACACCTGCTGCATTTTGTATTCACCACGTTTCTGACGCCGATCAAATGACGTACTATATCCCTGTTCTCTTTGCGTATTGTTTCATCGGTTCTTTCTGTTTTCGGGGGAACAAAAGAATATTTGGATTGTCTATACCCGATTGGCCTCAATTCTTCCAAAGCGTCTTCCAAATGAAATTGTCCGACACCTTGCAAAAACAGATCTCCTATCGTTTTATCAATACCGGAACCGCGACTTTTTTGTTTTGCTATCGCTTTTATTTCGAACAAATGGCGCAGTATTTGAGCGTTTTCTTTTTTTCTTAAAGTTTCCAATGAAGTATCCATAATATACAAAACTCCGGCGCTTTTAAAATGCGTTTTTTATGTGAAGCGTATAATCAAACCGCTCCGTTTTTACGAAGATAATCCGCAACTTCCGTATGACCGTTACAAAGAGCTTTTTTCAACGCTGTTTTACCGTTTTCGCTTCTTGCATTGACGTCTGCTCCGGCCTCTGTCAGGAATTGAACAACGTCAAGATATCCATTACGCGCCGCAAACATCAACGCTGTACATCCTTGATGGCTCGTAGCATTAACATCAGCTCCGACCTCCTTCAGGAAATTAACAATATCAAGACGACCAAGCTGAGCAGCCCTTATAAACGCCGTCAAGCCGTTTTTTTTGTCTTTGGCATCAACATTCGCGCCGGCGTTTATCAAAGCCCGGACAACGTCAAGACGATCGTGCATAGCTGCCCACATTAAGGCGCTTCCCCCTAGTTCAACTTCGGCATTTACATCCACGCCGGCATCTATCAGCATATTAACAATATCAAGACGTCCCCCCACTGCCGTCATCAGAGCAGTCCAACCATAATTACGCGCTACATTGATATCAGCTCCGGCCTTTATCAACGCACAAACAACGTCCAGAGAACCGTTTTGCACAGCTTTCATTAACACCGTCCAACCACCATAATCCGCCGCGTTAACATCGGCCCCTGCAGCTATCAGAGCTTGAACGATTTTGATAGAACCTTTATTCGAAGCAACCATCAATGCCGTATATCCGTGATGATTCACGGCATTAACATCAGTTCCTGCGGCAATCAGAGCATCAACAATATCAAGTTGTTCGGCAACGACTGCATAAATCAATGCCGTATCACCGTATTTTCTACACATGGTATTGACATCAACATCAGCGGCTATCAATGCACGAACAACGTCCAGATGAGCATATTTCGCCGCGTGCATCAATGCCGTAACACCGAATTCATCTTTTGTATTCACATTTGCTCCCGCAACTATCAGAGCTTGAACAACGTCAAGATGACCTCTCTCTGCCGTCCTCATCAATGCCGTAACACCGTATTCATCTTTTGTATTCACATCCGCTCCGGCCTCTATCAGGAATTTAACCACGTCAAGATGCCCCTTATGCGCTGCTAATATCAATGCCGTATCACCGTAATCGATCTTAGTATCGACACCCGCTCCGGCTTCAATCAAAAATTTAACGACATCAAGATGACCTCCATTTGCCGCAAACACCAATGCCGTAGCACCGAATGCGCCTTTCGCATTCATATCCGCGTCAGCAACCATCAAGGTCTGAATAATACCAAGATACCCTCTTTGCGCTGCCAATATCAATGCCGTCCAACCTTCAATGTCTTTAGCATTCACATCCGTTCCTTCTTGAATACATTTCTTTACTTCATCAACGTCACCTGTTTTAACAGCTTCAAAAATGTCCATGGCAATTCCTTTCGATAAAAATGTATTATGACTTCAGACTTTATTAGCAACTATGACCCAAGGAAGCGAAAGAGCTTATCAAGTTCTAATCAATTAGAATAAATGGAAAAACAAAGCCTGTTCTGCTTCGTTTTTACGAAGATAATCCGCAACTTCCTTATAACCGTTACAAAGAGCTTTTTTTCAACTCCGTATTTGTTTCTTGCATTAACATCCTCTCCGGCATCTGTTCCTGCAAACCGTATGCTTTTATATTACGGGACAAACACGTCAATTTATGACGTATAAAAAACTCCGGAGCTTTTAAAATGCGTTTTTTATGTAAAGCAATTAAACCGCTCAGTTTTTACGAAGATAGTCAGCAACTTCCGTATGACCGTTACGAAGAGCTTTTTTCAAAGCCGTACAGCCATCTTCGTCTGTCCGTTCCTTTTTGAATATATTTTATCGCTTCATCAACGTTGCTTGTTTCAAACGAATATTCCACCTGAAAAACACAGGAAAAGTCAGAAAATCCGGAAATAAAACGTTTATTGCGACGACGAAAAATGTTATAATTTTTATTGATGCCGACCGGACAATCATCAGTCTTTTCCAAGACAACTTTTTTCTTCGCTACGGATTATGCAACCGAGCATAAAACAAAGGAAAAAGCGTGAAAAAATTATTATCAGTAAAAACCATAAAGGAGGCTTTGCAAGCATGAGTAAAAACGCTTTTAAAACTCAATTATTAAATCTTTATGACACAAAATATTTTAATAACTTAGAGAAAGATCAAAAAAAACAAGGAAACAGGTTTTTGATTTCCCCTTGTCCCAAAAAAAAGAAAGATGTTGAGATTTTATTTCTGAATTTAAATCCGCAAGAGGCAAAGAAGGGGGAAGATCCGAATATAGGCGAAGTAGGAGACAGTTATTGGTTTGATGAAACAGTTAACGGAAAACCATGGAGAGGATCCAAACATTTCAGAAACCTTTTTTACGTCATCGGCGAAAAATTGAAAAATCCGAAATGGTCTTATCAGGAAAATCATCGCAGCATTAAATGGAACGAACTGACATCGGATAAAATTTATTCAAAACCGATTTTATCGGCCTACGCCTACCCGTCAAGAACACGCGAAGAAAGCGATTTAACAGATGAACAAAAGGAGTACGCCAAAAATTTATGGAAGGAGATTATTAAGCTGTTGCCCAAGCCGTTAAAAATCATCGTAACGGGCAAAAATTCTTTTGAGATGATCTGCGAAATATTAGAGATAAAAGACAAAAACAAATATATGATAATAACAACAAATCTATTCTATGAGAGGAAAAAAATACGATACCATAAAACAATAAAATGGGCCTCCATGACTGACGGCACAAAAATTTTATGTTTTCCCCAGGTTACTAAATTTCCTATAATTGGATATACGGGAGACAAAATCGATAAAACAAATAGCCAATACACTGATTATACGGAAGCTATCGACACAGCTTTCGATTTTCTTTTGAAATAACACGATAGGGGAACTCACGGTTTCAACGGATCAAAATCCGCTGAAACCGCATACCATATTTTATGCATTCGTGGAACCGAAGCCGCCTTCTCTGACGCCTTCGGCTTCATCGTCGTAAGTTATGCCGTAAGGTAAAAAAACGACCTGACAAAAGCCCTTGCCGGCATCGATATGCAGCGGCTCTTTGCCTTCGTTTCTTAACTTGATCCAAATATGGCCTTCGTTATCTTTGTTGTCGTAATAGTCTTCGTCAATCAAACCGATCGTATTGGCCAATCTGGTATAGGATTTAAACCCCAGTCCGGATTTCGGCATGGCGAACAATCCCCAGCCGTTATCGATTTTACACTTCAATCCCGTCGGAATTTTAATGTCTTCCCCCGGTTGCAAATCAATATCGGACAACGCTTTAACGTCGTATCCGGCAGAGCCCTTTGTAGCCCTGACGGGTAAAGGAATGTCGTTATAAGGAATTTTCGGATTTTTAACGTCCTTTTCAAACCGAGCCATCGAAATTTTTTCAAACAGACCTACTTTAATCGCCATTTACATTCCCCTTTCATAAAATTCATCAAGAATTTCTTTTAAATCTTCGGTCAAATAATTCAATCCTGCAGTTTTGATTTCCTCCGGTATTCCATAATACGCTTCCGCCACCGAACCGGTTATCGCCGCTATGGTGTCGCTATCTCCGCCGATTGAAACGGCATTGCGTATCGCGTCTTCAAAATCCGTCGATTCAAAAAAAGCGACCAATGCTTGCGGGACGGAGCCTTGACAGGAAACGTCAAACGAATAATCAAAACGGATTTCATCTAAAGTAAAATCAACGTCGTAATAATCCGCTTTTATGATGTTTTTAATTTGATTTAACGAAGCCCCGTTACGAGCTAAAAACACGGCTATAGCCGTTGCCTCGGCGCCTTTTATTCCTTCCGGATGATTATGCGTTACTTCCGTCACCAAACGGGAAAGACGTTTTACTTTTTCAATATCTTGGCCGATCCAACCGCAGGCGCTTACCCTCATGGCGGATCCGTTCCCCCAACTGTTGTAAGGAAGCGGTTCTTCAGCCTCAAGCCAAGACACAAAACTTCCGCCGTATCCTCTGTCCGGATATTTCGTTCCCAACTCGCGCATATATTTTACGGACAAGGTTCCTAAATCGCTAAAATCCGTTTTAGCGGTCAATAAAGCCTTCGCCACCGCCAACGTCATAACGGTATCGTCCGTAAAATTGCAGTCGGAATGAAAAAATTCAAAATCCTTCGTTTTTATGTTATCCCACTCAAATCTTGACCCGACACAATCGCCGATAATCGCACCCAGCATTCTACCTCCTTGACAAACATTTTCCGATAATAACAAACGCATCAATCGGGATAAAATATTTCTAAATAACTATCATCCGTAAAATTTTTCTCATTTTTTCCCAAAATCCGATCACTTAAAAAATCAGAATGCGGAGAACCTTTGCTTTTCATATATTTTACGGTTTCTATTTTCTTTGCCTGATCAATGGCAAATTCACCTTTTTTGTTTTTATGTTTTACGTTTGCTCCCTTCTTTATCAACAGTTGAATAATATTTCTGTTGTCTTTTTGAGCGGCGTAAAACAACGGCGTAGATCCTGAATTGTCTGAGACATTCGGTTTTGCGCCGGAATGAAGATATTTGTCGCATAGCGTAACACTGTTTCTTTTTGCCGCTTTTATTAACGGAGTTTCCCCTTTTTTATTTTTTATATTTAAAGCGGGCTTAAATTTAAAAATAACGTTTTCCAGTTCATTAAATTTTTTATCTATCGCGATCATTAAGGCAGTGTCGCC
>JAZNBT010000187.1:0-4320 GCA_045587165.1 Alphaproteobacteria bacterium
CTTTATCCGTCGGCAAAGGAATTTCGAATCGCATAATCTGATTCGTTTTGGGATGCTTAAAACTCATTTTATATGAATGCAGCGCCTGACGGGGAAAGCTTACCGCCGACGATAAATCGGAGTTATGTCGAACAGCCCCCGGAATTTTACCGTAGGTTTTGTCTCCGATCAACGGATGCCCCAATGCCGTCATATGAACACGAACCTGATGCGTCCTGCCCGTTTTCAAAGAACATTCCACCAAACTGACCGCCCCGCCGGCATACAAATTAATCGTATTGTAATGCGTTTCCGCCCTTTTTCCGCCGGATTTAACAACTGCCATTTTTTTACGGTTAACGGGACTGCGACCGATTTGATTTTCAACGATTCCTCGTGCGGGCGTCAATCGCCCCCAAACCAAAGCCAGATAACACCGTTCCAAGCTGTGAACGGCAAATTGCGCGGACAGCCCTTGATGCGTTTCGTCATTCTTGGCGACGACCATTAATCCGCTGGTTTCCTTATCCAACCGGTGAACAATTCCCGGACGGATTACTCCGCCGATTCCCGACAGACTGTCCCGACAGTGAGCCAACAAAGCATTAACCAACGTCCCGTCATAATTTCCGGCCGCAGGATGAACGACCATACCGGCCGGCTTGTTAACAACCAGCAAATCGGCATCTTCGTAAATGACATCCAACGGTATTTCCTGCGCGACCGGAACGGCATCGACAGGAGACGGTATTTCAATCCGGTAGACTTCACCCGACTGCGTTTTTTTATCCTGATCCTTTAAACAAACACCGTCTAAAAACACGGCTCCTTGATCAATCAATGCGGAAATGCGGCTGCGAGACAGATTCGAGCAAACCGCCAACCATTTATCCACGCGCAGCTTAGTATTTTGCGCATCGACTGGCGGCGTGATCAAAATATTTCGATTGTCTGAATCTTTATCCATGACATCGGCAGAATCTAAAATTAAAACAACGTTTCCAAGCTTATCAAAAACTTTTCTTTTTGCAGTGCTTTTTTTTATGTATAAAGAAAAAAACACTCTTTTTCGAGGAACCGGGATGAATAAGATCTTATTTTTAAAAGTGTTAATCGCCATTATCACGCTTTTAATTTTTCTAACTCTGGGCGGCATTATTTACGGACTGGTCAATTACAAAACGACTCCCAAACTGTTAAGTCGGAAAAACAAGGTCGCTGCGATTCAAAAAACGATTGACGCTCCGACGGAAATATCTTTGGACATGGCAGATAAAGAAAAAATCAAAGACAGCCACGCCTGCGGAAACATGCTTTGCATACGTATCGCTTCCGATTTTAACGGAGAGCGAATTATTATCGTTGATCCGTCAAATCTGCAAACAAAAACGATTTTGCTCAAGACAAAGAAAACAACCGGAAAATAACAAAAAAGCTCTCCGATCGGAGAGCTTTTTTTTATAAACGAATTTTGTTTAGCATAAGAAAAATACTTTGGAGGTGAACGATGAAGAAGATCATTCTTTTATTCGGTCTGTTTTTCTTAACAAATATAAATTGCGCACAGGCACAGAACAGCCTGTACAGGTTAAGCACGCACATTTTGGACGTTACACGCGGTGTTCCGGCAGAAGGCATCCGTGTCGAGTTGTTTAAACAGCAACCCGGAACGGAAGAATGGCTGTTGCAAAAAACGGAGAAAACGACAAAAAGCGGGAGGATCAACAATTTCGTTCCTGCAGAAGGCGGTGATAACGGCATTTATAAATTGCGTTTTTATACGGCGTCTTATTTCAGATCGCAAAACCTGAGCAGTGTTTTTCCATATATCGAAATCGTATTCGAAATGACGGGCAACAAACCTTACCATATCCCGCTGACCATGTCGGCAAACGGATATTCAACATACAAAGGCGATTAAGCAAAAGGGGCGAAAATCCTTGTTTCCGCCCCTTTGAATGGTGCCGGCAGAGAGACTTGAACTCCCGACCTGATGATTACAAATCAACTGCTCTACCAACTGAGCTATGCCGGCTTACATGCAGGATTTATATGCGAAGAGATTTTTCTTGTCAATTAAAATATGAGCAAAAAGATATTCCGAAAACGATTTAAAATGTTTGTCGTTTTGTATTTTTATGCTATAGACATCATCAGCGTATTTCGACGAATCAAAAATGCGGGCGTGGTGAAATTGGCAGACACGTCAGATTTAGGTTCTGGTGGCTTCGGCCGTGGGGGTTCAAGTCCCTTCGCCCGCACCACTTTTTGGTTTTGTCGGACTTTTTAAATGTTTTAAATTTTTTAGGAAAAAGGATATGCAGGTAACTGAAACAAAAGCTGAAGGGCTGAAACACGGATTTAAAGTAGTTGTTCCCGCGGAAACAATCGCTGCCAAGGTTACGGATAAAATCAAATCAATCGGCGAAAACGCCACCATTCCCGGTTTCCGCAAAGGAAAAGCTCCGGAAAGCTTTTTACGCCAACGTTATGAAAAGGCCGTCATGGGCGAAGTATTGGATGAATTGATTCAGGAAGAATCTTCCAAATTAATGACGGAACGTTCTTTCCGTCCGGCCATGCGCCCGAAAATCGAAATCACATCCTTTGATGAAGGAAAAGATCTGGAATTTACGTTGGATGTTGAAGTTATTCCCGAAATCAAACCTATCGATTTCGCGACGATTTCTTTGGACAAGCTGATTGCCGAAATCCCCGAAGGCGAAGTCGAAAAGGCGCTGGAACGTTTAGCCGCCGCCCGTAACGATTCCGAACCGGTGACAGAAGATCGCGCCGCAGAAAAAGGCGACATCACCGTCATTGACTTTGTCGGTTCGATCGACGGCGTTGAATTCGCCGGCGGCAAAGGCGAAAATTATTCGTTGGAATTGGGTTCGGGATCTTTCATTCCGGGCTTTGAAGACCAACTGATCGGTAAAAAGGCCGGCGAAAAAGTAGATGTAAAAGTCCCCTTCCCCGCGGATTATCATGCTAAGGATTTGGCAGGCAAAGACGCTGTTTTCGCCGTTACCGTTAAAGAATTGCGCGCCAAAAAAGCCACGGAAATCAATGATGAATTTGCTAAATTCTTCGGTAAAAACACCGTTGAAGAATTGCGCGAAATGATTCGCAACGAATTAATGCGCGAATACGAAGGCGTATCCATGAACAACCTGAAACGTGTTTTACTGGACGCTTTGGCTGACGCACATGATTTCCCCGTTCCGGAAAGCATGCTTGATTCGGAATTTGACGCGATCTGGAAACAGGTTCAAACGGCCAAAGATAAAAATCAGCTGGATGAAGACGATGCGGGCAAAACAGATGACGAATTGCGCGAAGAGTATCGTGCAATCGCCGAACGTCGTGTTCGTTTGGGATTATTGTTGGCGGAAATCGGCATGACAAACAAAATCGCCGTTACGGATGCCGATTTGAATCGCGCCATCATGATGGAAGCCCGCCAGTTCCCCGGACAGGAAAAAGCTGTTTTCGATTTCTATTCGAAACATCCTGAAATGTTGGACAGACTGCGCGCTCCGCTGTTTGAAGAAAAAGTAATCGACTTCATTCTGAAGGCCGTTAAATTAAACGAAAAGAAAGTAACGCCGGAAGAATTGTACAAAGCCGACGCCGAAGACGGCAAAAAACCGACCGTAAAAAAGGCAAAGAAGACAGCGAAAGCCGCCGAAAAAACAGAAGAAAAGAAACCGGCAAAAAAAACTAAAGCCAAGGAAGAAAAAGCTGACGACGCCGAAAAGAAACCGGCGAAGAAATCGGCAGCCAAGAAAAAAGCGGACAAATAACGCTTTTGAAACTTTTCTTTGTTTGAACCAGTAAGGGAACCGCGGGAATTTTCCGGCGGTTTCTTTAATCGAAAAAAAAACAGGAGGATTATACCATGCGCGAACGCGATCCGATGGACGTTTATATGAATACTTTGGTACCGATGGTGGTTGAACAAACCAGCCGGGGTGAACGGTCGTTCGATATTTATTCCCGTCTGTTAAAAGAACGGATCATTTTTCTGACAGGCGAAGTTCACGATGAAGTCGCCAGCTTGATTTGCGCCCAACTCTTGTTTTTGGAATCCGAAAACCCGAACAAAGACATCGCTTTTTATATTAATTCTCCCGGCGGTATCGTGACTTCGGGCATGGCTATTTTCGATACGATGAACTATATCCGTTGCGATGTGTCCACCTTATGCATCGGTCAAGCCGCTTCAATGGGCTCTTTGCTGTTAAGCGCCGGAAAGAAAGGAAAACGTTTCTGTCTGCCCAACGCCCGTGTTATGATTCATCAGCCGTCCGGCGGTTTCAGAGGACAGGCGACGGACAT
>JAZNBT010000188.1:0-9077 GCA_045587165.1 Alphaproteobacteria bacterium
CATGGCTACGATCCGACTTTATTCTATACACGTTTTATCACTTAATTAAAATATGGTTTTACGCATGATGCCTTCTAAACTGTCTGCCGCCGGTATTTTTTTCTTGGCTTTATCGGCCTGTGCCCCGATGATTGACACGCACGGCGACGCTTTGGATCCGGAAGTTCTGGCGTCTTTGCAGACGGGAAAAACACCGTACACGGAAGTTCAGGCAAAACTGGGATCCCCTTCTTCCCGCGCTGTTTTTGACAGTGAAGACTGGATATATATCCATTCCAAGCAAGAACGCACGGCATTTTTCAAACCGAAGGAAACACAAAGAACCGTTACGGTTTTAAGGTTCAGTCGGAATGGAATTTTACAAGAAATCGAAACAAAAACATTGGCTGACGGCCGCGAAATCATTCCGACGGAAGTAAAAACGGAAACGAACGAAAAATCCTTGACGATTTTAGATCAAATGATCAGCAATGTCGGTCGTATGGCGACAGACGCCCCCGTTCACTGATTACAATTTCAGATTAAACGCCCTCGGCGTCTTTATCTTCTTCGTACGTCGGCAAGGAAGAATTGAAATCATCCAACAGCTGTTCCGCCTGAACGATTTTTGTTTCCAAAAACGGCGAGATATCTTCGGCTTGAACGACTGCTGCGGGCAAATCATTTAAAAACTGCCGTACATTTTCATTTTCAGAAACATATTTTTCCATATCGGATTTAATCGTTTCCGTCTGCCCGAAAACAGATTGAATATGATCAAGCTGACTATTTTGCGCCAACTGAAAAGCCTGAAGAGAATGACGCATCTCATCAACTTGGTTTACGGCACTTTTCATGGTGTCCGCAAAACGGGCCGATTCTTGTTGAACACTGGCGAAATGAGCGGATAAATGTTCGGCGGCCTCATTCATTTTATGTGTCCTGTGACGCATATCCAACGACACGGCACCGAACGATTTCGCTTTTTCTCCGGCCTTTGCCGCCTCGATAGACGCATTCAGAGCCAAAATCTTTGATTCTGCCGAAGATGAACGAATAATATCCGTCAATTCAACGGCAGCCTGCGTCCAATTAATCAACCCGACAACAAAATTACGCATTTGTTCCAGTTGTTCAGCCGTTGTATCAGCCGCGTCGGTCTGCTTTTTCAACAATTCCTGCATTTCATTTGCCAAAGAAAAAGGCATGGAAAAAGAATCCGACAAGGACTGAACCTGTCCAAGCAAATCATTTAAAGTATCCTCGGTTGCTTTTTCCTGCACTTTGACAGCATCGGATTTGATCTCTTGCAATTGTTCACTTAAATCAAACAGACGTTTTTTACAGGCGGCAAAGCGTTCTTTAAGCTCGTTTGTCACGGATACGGCGGAATTACTGATATGCTGTATCAAAGAAAGCATCTGGCACAACTGACTTTCCGTATCGACGCCGACCCCCTGCCCGAAATAAGCGATTTCATCATCGCCGTTTTCCTGTTCCGTTATATTGGCGGACGTCCCCGATGCACTCGGAGCTCCCAACGGCACATAAGCGACACTGGCGCCGTAAGTCGCATTTTTTCGCCCTAACAACGTTTCGTTTGTCAATACGGGCATTTCTTTTAACCGAAGCAACAATACGGCTAAAGAACGAGCCAAAGCACCGACTTCATCAGTCCGTTCGGTGAAATGAATCAATACGGAACGGTCTCCGCGTGCCATTTCCTGCGCATTTTCAATCAATCGCGCCAAAGGATAACGAATGCCGAACAAAGACAGGAAAGACATAAAAACTGCCATAACACCACCGAAAGCGGCGGCAAAAACAAAAATTTTCTGCAACGAAATCTTACCGGCTTCGGCCTGCGATAAAAGCTGAGCGCAAGATTGTGCCATCATGGATATTAAATCCTTAAAATCTTTTGAATTTTGATCGCCAATCATGGAAACGGACTGCATTTTTTCACGCAAAGCCGTATCTATTTTCAATTTTCTGTTAATTTCGTCATCCAATCCGTTAAACAAGGCCAGAACCTCTTTTAACTGCTTGGTATTGATCATTTCCGTTTGTTTAGCGGCGGTCTGCGCTTTTTTCAAAGCTGCAAAATCTGCGTTTAATTGTTTTTGACTTTCTTCGTTTTCGGCCGAAACATTATCAATGGAATGAAGAACGGTATCCAAGTGTTCTCGCAAAGCATTCAAAGCAAAAGAAGCCGACGGCAATGTCGTTTCTTCAATCAGCGTATTCAATCGATTAGAAGCCTTTTCCGCAAAACGATTGACTTTTTCGGCGGCCTCCGCACTTTTTTCATGCAAAGAAAACATTTCCGTCATATTGGAACGATATTTTTCCAAAGCGGCGGATAAAATAACTTTATATTTTTCTTTGACCTGAGGAATTTCCAGATAGTTTTCGACTTCCTGAGCTTTTTCCTCAAAGGCATTAAAAGCCGTTTCAACATTCAACTTTTCTTCATCCGTCCCTTTCGATGCAAAGAAAAAAATCGAACGATTCAAGGAAAATAAATACGTTTCCAAAGCCGACAACTGACGCGTCGCTTCGATCACGTTATTGGCTTTGATGTATTCCCTGTGCACATAATCAACGGCAAAAACCGCTCCGAAACAAACAAACACCGCATAAGCGCCTAAAAAAAGGAAGCCGGCATAAATACGCGTTGCCAAGTTAAATTTTGACAAAAAACGGAGCATTATTTTTTCTTCCTTTTTTCAGGTTTAATTATTTTTTTTCAGGAGCTTGTTCCACCGCGGGAGCTTGTCCCGTCACAGGAGCTTGTTCCGCCGTGGGAGCTTGTTCCGTCACAGGAGTTTTTTCCGCCGTGGGAGCTTGTTCCGCCGCAGGAGCTTTTTCGGCTGCAGGTGCTTGTTCCACCGCGGGAGCTTGTTCGGTCGGTTTTACACTTTCACGAACGGCCTGTTCAGCCTGTTCACGTTTAGCTTTGCTTTTTTGGAACCGTTCTTCTTCTTCCATTTGCCATTTAACACGATTCTGTGCATCCTGACGCAGACGTTCTTTCATTCCGTCACGCTCTTTGGCATGACGAAGCTTAACATCCATTTTTCGCTGTAAAGTATCCTTATCGAACTGACGAATCTCATCCGCCTGCTTAATCAACAGGTTGCGCATTTCTTCCGGCAAAGACTGACGCGACGTTATTTTTTGAATCTTTTCATGAAAAATCTGATCTATTTGTTCATTATTCAACTGAAATTCAGACTTCATCATCTGTTCGGAAGAATCCTCTTTGGCATACACCGAACCTGCGGACAAGACCAATATTCCGCAAACTGCCGAAAAAATTTTAAACATAGCGATTCTCCTTATTCCAACCCCAAACGATTCAACTCAATACCTTCCAGTTGCAACAAATACAACAGTTCCGCCAAAAGATCCCGCTCATTTTCATGCAAAACGCCATCTGACAGCAGCATCTGCAAAAATGTATGTACAAATAAAAATACGACATCATGCGGTTGCTTTATCACGATTTCGATCGCTTCAAAAAAGCTCTGTTCATCGGGAACAAGCATTGAAATATAATCCAACATTTCATTTTCGTCAAAATCAATAGTCGGACAACGTTGCAAAACATATGACAGCATCAACTCATTTTCTTCGTCGCTTTTATTAAAATCAGCCTTTGCAACAAACGCCAACGCTGCCAGATCATAACGAACGACGGACAAAACCTGCGCAAAACCGGCACTATCAAAACGACTGCCGCCGATCAGTCCCGCAACATGGTACAATAAAAATTCCCGCGGATTCTCATTAGCGGTCATTGTTTGCAACTGATACAAACGGATTCCTTTCGAAAACGGAATCAAACGCGGTGCGGAAACGTCGTGGCAAAAAGCATCTATCAAAATATCGCCCCCGCGCGCAAACAAACGGCGGACAGTAATAATCCTGTCGACCGGCTGACCGTCTTCATCCCAATAAATAAAACCTATCGCAACGGACAAAGCCGTCGCGATCGTTCCGTCCGGCAATCCCGCATCAGGCGCGAACAAAGCGCCGGCCTTTTCAATATCTTCAGACAAATCCGAAAATTCTTTTTGCTCCTGTGGGGCGGGTAAAAAGGAAACCGTATCTTCCGTTTCAACATCGCGACGCGCTGAGTTTTGTTTATCCGCCAAACGTTTTACGGATTCGGCAAAAGAAAAGCCGGTCGGAGCGGAACGTGCCTCCGTTTCCTCAGGAATGGTATCAAACGCTTCCTGATCAACGGTATTATCGGAAAACAAATCCTCAGAATCATAGATTTCGTTGTCTACATCGTTTTCTTGAACGGCAATTCCGCGCAGTTTTCGAATCTGATCCGCTTTTTCTTTTCTTTCGGCCGGCGACAAATATTTTTTCGGAATGTCTTCTTTGGCTTTTTCCGGTGTTTGATTTATTCTATCCGGCGAATCCGTTTTAGTTTTTTTTCCGAACAAACGAAAGAAAAGCCCTTTCTTTTTTTCGGCGGCTTCCTTTTTAGCCTGTTCCAGTTTTGCGATTTCTTTTTTTACTTCTTCAGGACGGATATAGCGTCCTTCAATCTGGGAAAAACGCTTTTCTTTTTTGATAGGGCGGGCCACGGATCGTGCCTGCGCGCGTGCCAAATCCGTCTGTTTTTGCTGTTCCAGTTCGGCTTGAGCGTCAAAAAGATCATCCGACAAATCATCTTCGTCGTCAAAATCCGATTGCCCCATATACTCCTGCAAGCGTCCCATGCTTTTCCCGATAAAAATATGTCTTAGTATTTTATACATAAAAAGAAATTAAAATAACTTAAATAATTAGCGGACATTAAGAATGAACATTGACTTTATTTTAGACATCGGTTGTTTATGGTCATTTCTCGACTGGCGTCATTTACAAACAGCCATGCGGGATTTTTCAGATTCATTTAAAATCACGCCGTTTTTTGTACCGCCACATCCTTTTTTTCCGGGGCTTTCGATTAATCCGGCCGATCGTGCACGATTATTGCGCAACAGAATTGAACCGTTTCTGATCGAATCCGGCATAAACGTCTGTTTTGATGATTTACCCGATTTGCCTGATGACCTGTCAAAACCTTGCCGTTTGATACATTGCGCTTTTGCAGGTCAGAAAGGAGACGGCGTTTTAAATGACGTTTTTGACGCCTTTTTCATATTCGGACAAAATATTTGCGATACGAACGTATTAACTCGAATAGCCGAAAAAAACGGATTGCCCGATATTTTTACGAATCAAGCTTTACCGACCGTATTTCCCCGCTTGATCGATAAAGAACCGCCTATGGCAGTTCCCTGTTTGATTTTTGATCATAAAACAATGATCTTCGGCGCGCAAAGCGTAACATGCCTGAAAAATATGATTTCTCTGGTATTATCCCTGCGAAAAGAAAAAGAATTTCAGTAAAATTAGATTGAAATTAACCTTGTTTTTGGTATAAACAGCCCTGAAAACAAGACTTCTTTTTAAGGAAAAATTATGACAACGCAGACTCGTGCTTCTTGGGGTTCAAAATTGGGATTAATTCTGGCCACGGCCGGATCCGCCATCGGATTGGGAAACATGTGGCGTTTCCCGTTCATCGTTGCAGAAAACGGCGGCGGTTCGTTTTTATTGATTTACCTGATATGCACGCTTTGCGTCGGTTTGCCTTTAGTCTTTGCGGAAGCGGCCCTGGGCATTAAAACAAAATCCGATCCGATCAATGCTTTTGCCAATATCAGCCCGCGTTTAAAATTCATCGGCTTTCTGGGCATTTTAACCAGTGCGATCATTGTCCCCTACTACAGCGTCGTCGGCGGATGGATTACCGCCTATATCGCAAAAGCGTTTTCAATTACCGCAATCGATAATTTTGAAGGACATTTCTCACAATTTATCACATCTCCCGTCGAACCGGTTTTGTTTTTCTGCGTTTATTTGATTTCAACGGCCGTTATCGTTTATTTCGGCATTGAAAAAGGAATTGAACGTTTTTGCAAATTGACAATGCCGTTATTGTTTTTATTGCTGCTTGTTTTAATGGGACGCGTTTTAACGCTGGATAATGCATGGGACGGCGTAAAGTTCTTTTTCCTGCCCGATTTTTCAAAAATATCGTTCAAAACATTATTGGCGGCGATGGGGCAGTTGTTCTTTTCCATTTCAATCGGCATGGGAATTTATATTACTTACGGCTCCTACGTCAAAGACGATAGTATTTCTGTCGGAAAAACAATGACTCCTGTTGTCGGTTTGGATATTTTAGTGTCTTTATTAACAGGGCTGACGATTTTTCCAGCGGTTTTTGCCTTTGATCTGCCGATGAACGCCGGTCCGTCGTTGACATTCATTACATTACCGAAAATTTTTGCTTCCATTCCTTTAGGCCACGTTTTCGGAATGATTTTCTTTATTATTTTACTTAGCGCCGCAATTACGTCGACCATTTCATTAATGGAAGTCGTAACGACCAGCGTATGCGATCAAACGAAGATCTCGCGTAAAAAAGCCGTTGTTTCCTATACGTCGTTGTGTTTGATCACGGGAACATTGGTTTCCTTGTCGTTCGGCAAACTCAGCGGATTTAAAATCGGCGGGAAAATCCTGTTCGATCAGTTTGATTTTCTGGCTTCCAATATTTTATTGCCGTTCGGCGGATTTTTCACCTGCGTCGCCATCGGATGGGTGTTAGGGCCTGAAAAGCTGCACGTTTTTGAAAACAAACGTTTACAAAAATACTTTGAATTCTGCGTCAAATGGATTGCTCCGGTCAGCGTTTTCATAATTTTATTAAACGCTATCGGTTTAATCTAAAACGCCTTTTTTACGCTGACGGGCTTTGAATTTTTTCTGAAATTTCATTCTCGGACGGATTTTCCAGCTGCGGCGGTCTTTCGGATCGGCCAAAACAAATTCGTCAGATTTCGGCTGAACCAAAATTTGCGTAGGATACAGACTGCGCATTCCCGTCAGCATATAACAAACGATACAAACCAGTCCGGCATACGGAGCTATGGCGCTGCCGAATAATTCAACGGCCATAAAAATTGCGGCCAAGGGCGTGTTAACGGATCCCGAAACGCAGGCGACAACCCCTAATGCGGCAAAGAATCCGACATCCAACCCCGAAACGGACGCAAAGAAACCGCCGGCGGCGGCGCCGATATATAGCGTCGGCGTCATAACCCCGCCCGATCCACCGCCGGACAACGTTACGGCCAACAAAACGGACTTTAACAAAAAAGCATACCAAGGATCAGGTTGCCCGGCCAAAACGGAACGCATATCGTTCAGCCCCATCCCCAGAAAACGCCCGTCCCAAACAGCGGCAACACATAACAAGATGCCGGAAGAAATAAAGCTTTTAATAATCAATGAAATGTGTATTTTTTGAAATTGACGGGAAATGAAACGCAACGTTTCCACATGATAAATGCAAACCAAACTGAAAAAAACGGCAGCAGTAACGCACCACAGGAACAGACTGAAAGACAACGCCGGAACGGCAATTTCCGGAACGGCATAAGAAACCCCCATCGCCACGCAAACAAAATATGACGAAACGCTGCTGACGATTGCCGGCAACAACAACGGGTAAAAGAATTCACCGACAAACAGAACTTCAATCCCGAAAATAGCACCGCCGACCGGAGCCCCGAGAATAGCCGACAAAGCCGCCGCAATACCGCAGGCAACCAATTTTTTGCGTTCTTTTTCATGAAACCTCAGCCAAATCGCCAAAGCGGAAGTAAAGCCCGCGCCGATTTGGACCCCCGGCCCTTCGGTTCCGACGACCCCCCCCGGAACCAACGTAAAAAAAGTCGACAACATTTTAGCGGGAACGACTGAAAACGGAATACGCGACGCCCTGTAATGAATGGCCGCGATAACCTTATCCGTGCCGCGTCCTTCGGCGGCGGGAGAAATCAATCGAACGGCATAAATACTGCCCAATAAACCGACGGGTATCAAAGCAAATCGCCAATCGGGCAAACTTGCGACAAAAATGCTTGCCTGTTGCATCACCAGCAAAAAACCGCCGATAACTCCGCCTGTCAAAGCACCGGCGACCATCGAAACCAGCAACCATTTAAAAACGTTTGCCAATACGATTCCTTCGTTTTTTATATCCTGCCCCAAATACATCTTCATCGCCTTTCGGATAAAACACGATATCATCAGATTAAAATCAATAGATTTGTTTTACAACACATAATCAAAAAAGAGGGGTTTATTCCATTTTTTAAAGTTCATAAAATATTTTCCGGAAACCAATCAACGGGAGGATTCATTCATGAACATTTACGATTTTTCTATGATGAAAGCCGACGGTACGTACCAACCTTTATCGGACTATCGGGGAAAAGCTGTTTTAATCGTGAACACAGCCAGCAAATGCGGTTTCACAAAACAATTTGCCGGACTGGAAGCCCTGTATAAAAAATTTAAAGACAACGGATTTATCGTTTTAGCGTTTCCCTGCAATCAGTTTTTAAGACAAGATCCCGGCACGAACGAAGAAATTCAAAACTTTTGCAAAATCAATTTCGGCGTAACCTTCCCCGTTTTTGCAAAAATCGATGTTCGCGGAAAAACGCAAAACCCGCTTTACAACTACCTGACAAAAGAATCCGGCTCCGATTTCAAAGGAGCTATAAAATGGAACTTCACAAAGTTTTTAATCGACAAAAACGGAAATATTATCAAGCGCTATTCTCCGACCGTCACTCCGGAAGAAATCGTTGACGACATCGCCGATGCAATAAAATAAAAACAACACGAACCGAACTTTTTTGTCAAAATTATTGACAAAAAAGCAAAGCAAGCGCATCATCCGTTAAATAATTCAACAATTAACGGGACAACGACTCATGTTATTAAAAAAAGCTTTTAACCGTCCGATCGCAAAAGAATCCGCCGAAGCGGAACAGGTCCAACAGTACAATATTCACGGCGTCAAGGTAAATGTCGTCCCGTCCGAAAAGAAATTCGCCGAAGAAATATTCGATACTTTGGCTGCCATCCCGACAGGACGCAAAGCCATTGAAGACATGCAAAAATACAAAGTCGATTTCTTTTTGGAAACGGCTTTGGGAACGGCGGGCGGT
>JAZNBT010000189.1:0-6370 GCA_045587165.1 Alphaproteobacteria bacterium
CTTGAAAAATTTCGCGGCACGCTGGCTGCAAGCATTGTTTTTGCCGTTTTGGCATGCCTGTTGATCAGACAGCCTGATTTCGGCATGACAGTTACGGTCAGCGTTATTTTCATCACCGAATTGTTTTTAAGCGGCGTTTCAATGTTGGTGATGTATATTTTAGGCGTATGCGGAGCAATCGGCGTCATCAGCGCATATTTTTTCATTCCGCACGTTCAATCGCGTATCGATCGCTTTATCAGTCCGGAAACAGGCGACACATTTCAGGTTAAAACGGCTATGGAAGCCTTTAAAAACGGAGGATTGCTGGGACGAGGCCCCGGCGAAGGAACCGTCAAAAACATTTTACCGGACGCTCATACGGATTTTGTCATGGCCGTAGCCGCCGAAGAATACGGCCTGCTGATTTGTCTGGCGATTACGGTTTTGTTCGCCATCATAGTTCTGAGGGGTTTTTATTTGATTTTTAAAGATAAAAATCTGTTTACTCTGTTGGCTGTTTCGGGTTTATTGGTGCAGTTCGGATTACAGGCGTTGATTAATATTGCTTCGACGCTCAGCCTGATTCCGACCAAAGGTATGACTTTGCCGTTTATTTCTTACGGCGGATCATCTTTGGTTTCTTTGGGGTTCGGAATGGGCGTCGTTTTGGCTCTGACACGCAGTACAAATACGTTAAAGGAAAACAGATGAATAAATCGGTGACAAAAATCGTTTTAACGGCCGGAGGATCGGGCGGACACGTTTTTCCGGCCGAAGCGTTGGCAAAAGAATTAACCGCCGACGGGATCGATATCAGCTTTATTACGGACAGACGCGGCAATTCCTTTTCAGGACGTTTTCCCGATTCAAAAGAATATCGTATTTTTGCCGGAGCTTACGCCGGAAAACCTTTCTTAAAAAAGATTTGGGCATTATTTCTAATGGGGATCGGCATTCTGCAATGTCTGCTGATTTTACGTAAAATCAAACCGAACGCCGTTGTCGGTTTCGGCGGATATGCAGCTTTTCCCGCTTCGTTCGCCGCGGGTATTTTAAAAATCCCTTTAATTTTGCATGAACAGAACTCCGTTTTGGGCGGAGCCAATCGTGTGTTGGGCAAACGCGCATCCTTAATCGCGACAACATTTCCGAATGTCGAACGTATTCCGACGGGCATTAAAACCGAATACACCGGCGTTCCGGTACGCCCCGAAATTTTAGCCGTACGCGATCAGCCATACAGTCCCGCGACGGAAACATTTAACCTGTTGATTTTCGGCGGATCGCAAGGTGCCGCCATATTCAGCCGCGTTATTCCCGAAGCGTTGAAACAATTGCCTGACGATATAAAAAAACGTCTGCGAATCGCTCAGCAATGTCGGGCGAACGACTTGCCGTCGGTAAAAGAAGCTTATACGGATTCCGGCTTAAATCCGGAATTGGAATCCTTTTTTACGGACATGGCGGATCGATTGGCGCAGTCTCATTTGGTCATCTGTCGGGCGGGAGCTTCCAGTATAGCGGAATTAAGCGTTGCCGGACGACCGGCTTTAATCGTACCGATATTACATTCTCCTGACGCGCATCAATTAAAAAACGCCCGTTTTATAGCACAAAACGACGGCGCTTTTCTTTGCGAAGAAACAGATTTTTCACCGGAATTTCTGAATAATAAAATTCAGGAATTGATCAACACACCGCAGCTTTTAATATCTGCAGCACAAAAAGCCAAAGAGCTGGGCAAACCGGATGCCGTCCGTTTGTTTGCCGACGCTGTTTTAAAAACGGCCGAAGGATCATAAAACATGACACTACAACAACAACCTTTTCCGATCGGAACAATTCATTTTATCGGCATCGGCGGCAGCGGAATGAGCTGTATCGCCGAATTAATGCATAATCTGGGATATAAAGTGCAAGGATCGGATATTTCCGAAAATTCCAATGTAAAGCGTTTACGCTCTCTGGGCATATCGATTCTGATCGGTCATGCGCCGGAAAACGTGGAACATGCAGGCGTTGTTGTCGTTTCTTCGGCGATCGACACCGAAAACGTTGAAATCAAAGAAGCGCGCTTGCGCCGAATCCCCGTCGTCCGCCGTGCCGAAATGCTTGCGGAATTAATGCGCTTGAAATGGTCGATAGCAGTCGGCGGCACTCACGGCAAGACGACGACGACATCCATGATCGGATTGGTTTTGCAGACGGCCGGACTGGATCCGACGGTGGCTAACGGCGGAATTATCAACGCCTACGGAACAAATGCCCATTTAGGCGACGGACAATGGATGGTTGCGGAAGCCGACGAATCGGACGGCAGTTTTTTAAAATTGCCCGCGACGGCGGTTATTGTCACGAATATGGATCCGGAGCATTTAAATTATTACGGCACATATGACAAAATGAAAGACGCGTACAGAACGTTTGTTCAAAACATTCCTTTTTACGGCTTTGCCTGTCTGTGCGTTGATCATCCCGAAGTCCAACGTCTGATTTCTCAAATTTCCGACAGACAAATCATCACTTACGGCTTTACTCCGCAGGCGGAAGTGACCGCGCAGAATATCCAAGCCGTTCCGGGATTGATTACGTTTGATGTCGTTGTTGCGGACACTCTCAGTCCTACTGGCGAAAAACTGCGCATGAACGGATTTTCCCTGCCCGTTTACGGCAGACATAACGTGTTGAACGCTCTGGCTGCCGTTGCCGTCGGTTTGCGTTTGGGCATATCGGAAGAAAACCTGAAAAAGGCGTTAGCGGCGTTTACAGGCGTTCAGCGGCGTTTTACGAAAACGGGAGAACATAACGGCATTACGATTATCGACGACTACGGTCATCATCCCATTGAAATCGCATCGACATTAAAAGCGGCTCGCGACGTTGCGCCGAAAAAAGTCATCGCCGTATTTCAGCCGCATCGTTACACGCGTGTTGCCGATTTGTTTGAAATGTTCTGCACGGCTTTTAACGATGCAGACAGCGTCATTGTTGCGGACGTTTATTCTGCAGGTGAAGAAGAAATTCCTTCCGCGAACAAAGACGCCTTGGTCGAAGGTTTGCGATCTCATGGCCATCGTCATGTGATCACGTTAATCAAACGTGAAGATTTAGCGGATATAATCAGCAAGGAAGCATCGCCGGGAGACATCGTCATTTGTTTGGGAGCCGGCAGCATTTCTTCTTGGGCAAAGGCTTTGCCGCAGGAATTGGCTCGGATAGGCCGGAGTTCAAACAAAGGATAAAAAATGTTTTCGTTTTTCAAACGTTTTTTTTCAAAAAAATCAAATCTGAAACAGTTGATGCCTGCCGTACGCGGTCAAATTGTCGAAAACGCCCCTTTGCATAAAATGACATGGTTGGGCGTTGGCGGATCGGCTGAAATTTTGTTTACACCGGCGGACGTGTCGGATCTGGAATATTTTTTAACAAATCGACCTGATGTGTCCTTGACGGTCATCGGCGGCGGTTCAAACCTTTTGATACGCGACGGCGGCATTCCCGGCGTTGTCGTTCATTTAGGCAAAATGTTTAATACGATCAAAGTGGACGGAGATAAAATCATCTGCGGTGCCAGAGCGAAAAACATGGAAATTGCCAAAACCGCCATGCAAGCAGGTTTGTCAGGGTTTGAATTTTTATGCGGCATCCCCGGTACATTAGGCGGATCTATCAGAATGAACGCCGGTGCTCACGGCCGTTCCATCGCCGATGTATTGGAAGAATTAACCGCTTTTGACATGCTCGGGAAAAAGGCTGTATTGCCAAGAAACGAAATTCCGTTTGATTACCGCACCAATGCTTTGCCCGACAACTGGATATTTACTGACGCCGTTTTAAAAGGAATTCCGGAAAATAAAGAAAATATTCAGAAACGTATGGCAGAATACAAACAAATTCGTGAAAAGGCTCAACCGTCAGGTGTCAAAACAGCAGGATCAATGTTTAAGAATCCTATGGGATTAAAAGCTTGGCAACTGATTGAAAAGGCCGGTTGTCGCGGATTAAAGGTCGGCGACGCCATGGTTTCGGAAAAGCATTGCAACTTTTTTATCAACACAGGCAAAGCCACGGCTCAAGATTTGGAAACGCTTGGAGAAACGGTGCAACGGCGCGTTTACGAAACAAGCGAAATCATGCTGGAATGGGAAGTACGGCGCATCGGTGTCAAAACAAAACGTTTCAGCAGTTTTGGAGGCAGATAATTGACTAAAAAAGTTGCAGTATTGATGGGCGGCTGTTCATCGGAAAGGAATGTTTCCCTGTCCAGCGGCAGAAATGTTTTGGAAGCATTAATTCACGCGGGATACGAAGCTTTTCCTTTGGATATTTCCCATGATTTGAAACCGTTTATTTTAATGTTGGAATCCCAGAAACCGGATGTCGTTTTCAACGCTTTGCACGGCCAATACGGTGAAGACGGTTGCGTTCAGGGGATATTGGACATAATGGAGATCCCCTATACGCATTCGGGACGAATGGCGTCGTCTTTGGCAATGAACAAAGTCATGTCCAAAAAGATTTTCAAAATGGCAGGATTGCCTTTGGCAAACGAAAGAGTCGTTACGAAAGAACAAATATTAGCCGGTGACCTCCTGCCCTATCCGTTTGTTTTAAAACCGGTTTGTAACGGTTCTTCCGTCGGCGTGTACATCTTTAATTCGGACAACGGTAAAAAACCGTTTGAAAACGAACAATATCCTTATCCCGACGACAGTGAAATTCTGGCCGAAGAATATATCCCCGGACGCGAATTAACCGTTGCCGTTATGGACAACAAGCCATTGGGCGTTTTGGAAATTATTCCGACAAAGGGGTTTTATAATTATCAAGCAAAATACTCCGAAGGCGGTTCAGAACACGTCATTCCCGCAAACTTGCCGGCTGAAGATTATGCCGAAGCCATGCGAATCGCGGCAGAAGCTCACAAATTATTAGGCTGTCGCAGCATATCACGTTCCGATTTACGTTATGACGACACTCGCCCCGATAAAAAACCGCGGTTCGCTTTATTGGAAACCAACACGCAACCCGGCATGACATCACTGTCTTTGGTGCCTGAAATCGCGCGTTATGCCGGCTATTCATATCAGGACATCGTCGTATGGATGGTGGAGAACGCCAGATGCGGGGACTAAAGTTCCAAAACATAAAACTGCTCAGCCCGTTTTTGGCCGCTTTTATTTTATTGTTTTTGGCAACCTTAATCCTTTGGTTTTCCAGCAGTTCTTTTTATGCCGAAAAAAAGGAAAGTTTGGTTTATTTTATTCATAACGCCGCTTTGTCCGCCGATCTGCGTTTGGGAGAAGTCTACGTCCGCGGTCGCGCCAGAACGACACAAAAAGAACTTTTGGACGTTTTAAAAGTTGAACGCGGCATGCCGATTACGGCAGCAGACATACACAAATCGCGCGAAAACATTCAGCGTTTGCCTTGGGTAAAGACTGTCCACATCGAACGCCGCCTGCCCCATATCTTATATATCAATCTGACAGAGAGAACCCCTATCGCCGTCTGGCAAAACAAAGGTTTGTATCGACCGGTGGACATCGACGGTCAGCCGATTGAAACTTATGTCAAAAAACTCAACGGTCTTCCCCTTGTTCTGGGGATTGACGCGCCGGAAAAAACCCCCGAACTGTTAAATATTTTAAAACAGGAACCGGAATTGAACTCTCGTGTCAAAGCCGCCGTTCGAATCGGCCAACGTCGTTGGAATGTTATCTTGGACAGTATCGAAAAAGGCATCACGATTCGCCTGCCTGAGAAAGATCCGGCATCCGCTTGGAATCGGTTGGCAAATTTGAACAGGACCCAAGGTTTATTAAAACGAAAAATCACGATGGTTGACCTGCGTCAACCTGACAAGCTGATTGTTCATCTGGAAGACGAACCGGGGAAAAAAGGCAAAAAAAGAAAAAAAACGCAGTAACCGGCAAAGGATGTTTCAGTGTCACGTATTTTAAACGATAACAATCTGATCGCGGTTTTAGATATCGGTACGTCAAAAACGTGCTGTGTATTGGCTTATCCCGTTAATGAAAACAAAGCAATTATTGTCGGAGCGGGATCGCATCAAAATAAAGGTGTAAAAAAAAGCGAAATCGTTGCTTTGGAACCGACCGTGGATTCCGTACGCCATGCTGTCGCCAACGCTGAAAGCTTTACCAAAGAACGGATAAAAACCGTTGTCGCTTCAGCTTGCGTCGGAACGTTAACATCCGAACTTATTCAAGACAGCTTGGATTTAGGAGGAACGGAAGTAACTCAAAGCGACGTCAGCCGCCTGATTTCAGGGGCTCAAAATAAAATCCCCTCCTCGGAAGACGAAATTTTACATTGCATTCCGATCGATTACAGCTTGGATTCGCGTCATTCGATCACGGATCCG
>JAZNBT010000190.1:0-9100 GCA_045587165.1 Alphaproteobacteria bacterium
TTCAAGCTTCCGGATATTTTTTTTGCTAAACATGCTTTCGGGATGAAGGTGATCTTTATGTTTCGCTTCTCTGTAATCCGAACCGTCGTACAGTAATGCCAAAATGGGGAAAGCGTATCTGGAATCTTTTTGTTCTGTCAGTAAGCTTTCTAAAAATTCATCGTCAATGCTTAACGATTTGCGGGTTCCTTCCAGTTTTTTCTTGATATCGTCAATGGGGAAACCGTTTGAATCCGATTTTTGAATGACGTCTCTGATATCTTTCAGGATTGAATCCGATTGACCGCCGAATATCCGTTTCAAAAAGACGATGTTCAACCATTTTAAAATATCAATCCGTTCTTTTTTATAAGCGACTTTTTTGCAAAATTGAGGCGTTTTTTCTTTTTTGCTCAAATAATAAACGATGATTGCGACGGCGTTGTAGGATGTAATCGTGTTGTCATTGTAGCCGTAATTTTTCAACAAGCTGAAAACTTCTTTTATGGCGGCTTTTACACCGTTTCCCGAGTCCCAATCGTTTTCAAATTGCGAAAGGCATTTTTTAGACAGGTTGTTGATTTTAAATCTTACGTCCGTGCTGTAGATTAATAAGGCGCAACGGACGATGAAGTCCTTTGAAAAATTGTAAAACCCCATGTTTTTGATTTCTTTTTCCAGATTGTTGAATTCCGTTCTGGCGTCCGGCCAGTTCGAAATAATCGTGGAAATTAGCAGGTCTGAAAATGACAGGGTTTCACCGCCGCTGTTGGTTCTGACAAAGATGTTTAAGGCTTTGTTGTAATCGTCGGTTTCTTCCAGATAGTAATTAATCAATCGCTTGTTATATATGATGTCTTGCAGTTTTGATATTGTGTCTTGGGCGAAAGCGTTGTCTGAAAATTCCGCCAACGCTTTCATCATATTGGGAACGCTTTGATATTTTTCCGATAATATTTCTTCGACTTTGAAAAAGCGTTCGGCACCGCCTTTTTCCATGAACTCTTTTTCCGTAAGAAAATGGAAGCCGTATTCCCTTTCGTCGTCATATTCCGCAATGTTTTTAATTTCATTATCCGTGTAGTCTTTATATTTTTTGCAGATATCCAGATATAATTTTCTTTCGGGGAAATTGTCGATATTCTCCCAACGTGCGTACGGCGTTTTGTACGCATATGTTCCTTTCAATCCTAAATATAAAGCCGTCAGTCTTTGTTGACCGTCCAGTACGGCATAAAAATCTTGTATCCCGCCGGTGTTAAACGCCTCCGCGATTTCGTGGTGATATTCCACATATTTTGTAAGGAATTGATAGTATTTGTAATTGGTTTTGTTTTGATTGCTGCCGACTTTCCAAAACAGAAAGGAATTAATCGGGAAATCACACATCAATGAATCAAACAGTAATTCTATATCGTCTGTTCCCCATACGAACTCTCTTTGTATCGCAGGCAGAAGGAATTCTCTTTTATCTATTTTTTCAATAACTTGTTTGATTGTAAAAGGTGTTTGAAAACTCATTTTGAAACCTCGATTGATGCCGTGTGAAAAAGAGTTTTTTATGCCCGATGATACGGATGGCCGTCTAAAATCGTTCGGGCGCGGTAGATTTGTTCCGCCAGCATAACGCGTGCCAACATGTGCGGCCACGTCATTTCTCCGAAAGCCATTAAATAATCGGCACGTTTGCGCAATTCATCCGTATGTCCGTCCGCACCGCCAATCATGAAAACAACGGCCGGAACGCCTTCGTCCTGCCAACCGCCCAATTTTTTTGCAAAAGCTTCGGAACCCGTCTGTTTGCCGCGTTCGTCCATAACGATTATTTTTGCTCCGGCCGGAACGGCGGAAAGCAACATTTCGGATTCCCGTTTTTTGCGTTCGGCGGACGAGCCCGATTTTTTGTCTTCAAACTCCCGAATGCTGACGGGCCAGCGCGTCTGTTTGACATAACGCGCCAGCAAATCAGCTTCCGGGCCTGATCTCAAATGCCCGATACAGGCAATTACGATATCCATTTATTTTTTAGCCGAATAACGCGGCGTTTCTTCGCCCCACAATTCTTCGATACAATACAGTTCGCGCGTTTCGGGGTGGAATACGTGGACGATCACGTCGCCCGCGTCGACAATCACCCAATCGCCGACATCTTCGCCTTCGATGGAAGCGGGAACGCCCGTTTTCTTTAAACGCAACTGAACCTGTTCGGCCAAGGCTGTGACGTGACGCGGTGCGCGCCCCGTCGCGACGACCAGATAATCCGCGATTGCCGTTTTGTCGGTCAGATTGATGACGACGATATCTTCGGCTTTACCGTTGGAAAGAGTTTTTTCGATTAAATCGACGATTTTTTTTCCTTCGGCGTTTTCTTTGACCTTAGAAGCTTTTTTGATCAGTTTTTCATTCTTTTCTTTCGCCTTTAAAATCTTTTTGACGGTCTTTTTAACAGTCTTTTTGATTTCTTTTTTCGTCGCTTTTTCAACCGTTTTTTCCACGGCGGTTTTTGTCGCTTTGGTTGTTTTACTTGTTTTGGCCGCTTTTACGGGTTTGACGGTCTTTTGCGTTGTCTGTTCAGATTTTTTTACGGGCATGATTTAATCTCCTACTTGAAATAAACCTTTTTTGCGAATTTCGGTGGCCGAAGCCGGATGTTTTCTGATCGGTAAAAACACCCATGCCGGTGGTTTGCAATATGCCAATTTTTGTGCGTTTTCCGGCATATGGCGATATAAACGGTATGTTCTGGCGGTTTTTCCGTGCAACGCTCTTAAAGCGTAATTTTTTCTGGCGAAAACGGCAATAGGGATGGAACGCATAATCGTCCGCCACTGATACCAGTGATGAAATTCCAATAAATTATCCGCCCCCATTAACCAGACGAAGCCGATGTCGGGGTACATTTCCTGCAGCTTGGAAAGCGTGTCGACGGTATAACGGGTGTTGATTTCCCGTTCAATTCGGGAAACTTTGATTTGCGGATGGTTCGCAATTTTTTCGGCGCTTTCGACCCGCCGATCGTAAGAAGCCATATCTTTGGCCTGTTTCAACGGGTTTAAAGGCGAAACCAACCACCACACTTCATCCAATCCCAACAGTTTTAAAGCCTGCAGGCTGATGTGACGATGGCCGTCATGGGCGGGATTGAACGATCCACCCAATAATCCCACTGTTTTACGGACGAATTTGACCGGCACCGCGCACCTGATATTTAAATGTGGTTAATTGTTCCAAACCGATGGGGCCTCTGGCATGCAAACGTCCCGTTGCAATTCCGATTTCGGCGCCCATGCCGAATTCGCCGCCGTCGCAAAATTGTGTCGATGCGTTATGCATGACGACGGCGCTGTCCGCTTCGTTCAGGAATTTATCCGCCGCTTTGAAATCTTCTGTTAAAATCGATTCCGTATGATGCGAACTGTGCGCCGCAATGTGATCCAGAGCGTCGTCGATTCCTTTTACGGCTTTGATTGATACGATCGCTGCCAGATATTCGGTGTCCCAATCGTCTTCGACGGCGGGAACGACCCGATTGTCCAGCGATTGTATTTTTTCATCGCCGCGGATTTCGCATCCCGCTTTGATCAAGTCGTCCAAAACTGCGGGCAGGATCGTTTCGCAAACGGCTTCGTCGCACAGAATCGTTTCCGTCGAGTTACAGGTTCCCGTTCTGCGCATTTTGGCGTTTAAAACGACTTTGCGTACTTTTTCGATGTTCGCAGCCTGATGAATATAAGTGTGACAGATACCGTTCAAATGTTTGAAAAGGGGGATCTTGCTTTCGTCGGTAATTCTTTGAATCAAGGATTTTCCGCCGCGCGGTACGATCACGTCGATATATTCGTCCAGTTTTAACATTTCACCGACGGCCGCACGATCGGGCGTGGGAACGGATTGGATGCAGTCGGCGGGAATGTTTGCCCCTTTTAATCCGGCATGCATGATTTCCGCGATTTTTGCCGAAGAATGAAAACTGTCCGAACCGCCGCGCAAAATAACGGCGTTTCCGGATTTAAAGCACAAAGCGCCGGCGTCGGCCGTGACGTTCGGGCGACTTTCGTAAATGACGCCGATGACGCCCAGAGGAACGGCAACGCGCGTTATGACCAGTCCGTTCGGGCGCGTCCATTCCGCCAGTTTTTTGCCGACGGGATCGGGCAGGGCGGCAATGTCGTCCAGTCCTTTTGCCATAGCTTCGATCCGTTCGGGGGTTAATAGTAAACGATCACGCATCGCCGGTGAAGTTTCAGGGGATAAAGCGTTCATGTCGGCTTTATTCGCCGCTAAAATTTCATCTGCTTTTTCACGCATCAGCGATGCCGCGATTTTTAACGCCTTATTTTTTTGTTCGGTCGGAATAGTTGCCAAAATACGGGCGGCCGCTTTGGCCTTTTGTCCCATGGAACGCATTAATTCTTTCATTCGGAACCTCTTTTTTCCGTAAATAAATCGTCACGGTGAATGATTTCATCGGGGCCGTGATATCCTAAAATGCTTTCGATTTCGTTGCTGTGTTTGCCGGCGATCGCTTTGGCGTCACGAGCGTTGTAAGCGGTTAGCCCTTTACCTAAAAACAGACCGTTTTCATCTTCCAAAACAACGGCGTCTCCGCGTTCGAAGGTGCCTTTGACCGATTTGATTCCGGCAGGCAACAGACTTTTTCCTTTGTCCAAAGCTTTGACGGCGCCGGCATCCAGAATAAAAGTACCGCGCGGCTTGATTGATCCGCCGATCCATGCCTTTCGTGCGGAAATAGGAGTTTTGTCCGCCAAAAACCACGTGCCTTCCCCCGTTTTTTCTATACGCGTTAACGGATGCAATTCGGATCCCAACGCGATCGACATATCGCAGCCGGCTTCCATGCATAAACGTGCCGCCATCAACTTTGTCGCCATTCCGCCCGTGCCGACCGAAGATCCCGCACCGTCGGCCATCGCTTCGATTTCGGGGGTCAGTTTTTTTACGACGGGAACCAGTTTCGCCGTCGGGTCTTTGCGCGGATTGGCGGTGTAAAGGCCTTTAATGTCGGAAAAGATGATTAAAGCGTCCGCACTGGCCATTTGAGCTACGCGGGCGGCCAAACGATCGTTGTCGCCGACTTTGATTTCGGATGTTGCTACCGTATCGTTTTCGTTGATGACCGGAATAACACCCAAATCCAACAGCGTATTTAAGGTGTTGCGGGCGTTCAGATAACGTTTCCGGTCTTCCGAATCGTCCAAAGTCAATAAGATTTGCGCGACTTTCAGACCGCGTTCGGCCAAAACTTCCTGATAATAGTGAGCCAGACGGATCTGTCCGACGGCGGCGGCGGCCTGCTTTTGCGGCAACAGAAGTTTTCCCGCCGGCAATCCCATCGCTCTGCGTCCGACGGCCACGGCGCCGGATGTCACGATGATCACCTGTTGTCCGCGTTCCCGTGCCGCCAAAATATCGTCGGCCAACGCGTTTAACCAAGTGTTTTTTACCTGTCCCGTCGATTCGTTGACCAACAGGGAAGAGCCTATTTTTAAAACCAGCCGTTTGGCTTTTAATAAAGGAGATTTAGTCGTCATGATCGTCAAAAATATCGGTTGAAGTTGTGTTGCCGCGCTGTTCTCGTGCCTCTAAAACATAAGGCAGCAATTTCCGCAGGGTTTCCGTCGTTCCCGTATGGGCGACTCCGGACATCAAAAGCGGCTTTCTGCGGCAGGCTTTTTGCAATGTTTGCGCTTTTTCGGTAATTTCTTCGGGCGTTAAGGCGTCAATTTTATTTAAAACGACGATTTCCTGTTTTTTCGCCAATACGGGCGAATACAGCTTTAATTCCTTGCGAATGGCTTTGTAACGTCCGGCGACATCTTCTTGCGTACCGTCGACCAAGTGTAATAAAACGGCGCAGCGTTCAACATGGCGCAGAAAATGATCGCCCAAGCCGATTCCTTCATGTGCGCCTTCGATAATGCCGGGGATGTCCGCGATCAGCATTTCATCATCGTCAACCTTGGCGATACCCAGATTGGGATGCAGAGTCGTGAAAGGATAATCAGCGATTTTCGGACTCGCCGAAGTCACGGCGGATAAAAAAGTCGATTTTCCGGCGTTCGGGAAGCCCAACAAACCGACGTCCGCAATCATTTTTAATTTCAGCCAAACCCACATTTCTTCGCCGGGATGACCGGGATCGGCGCGTCTGGGCGCCTGATTCGTCGATGTTTTAAACATCGCATTGCCGTATCCGCCATCGCCGCCTTTGGCAATGGTGAAACGTTCATAAGGGACAAGCATGTCTTTGATGACGGTTTCCCCGTCATCGGCGACGATTTCCGTTCCGACGGGAACTTTGATAATCAGATTTTCCCCTTTGCGTCCGAATTTGTCTTTGCCTTCGCCGTTATGTCCGCGCTCGGCTTTAAAATGCTGACGGTAACGAAAGTCGATTAACGTGTTTAAATTGGGGACGGCTTCAAAAATAACGTCGCCGCCGCGTCCGCCGTTGCCTCCGTTCGGGCCGCCGAATTCGATATATTTTTCACGCCGGAACGAACAGCAACCGTTACCGCCGTCGCCGGATTTTAAATAGATCTTTGCTTGATCTAAAAACTTCATCGATTCGATTCTCCGTGTACATAAAATAAAGGGGAATGGTATACCACTCCCCTTTAAAATAAAAGACCTTTAGCCGAAGACCTTATTCCGTTACAACGAAAACATATACTCTGTCATCAGCCTTACGCGTAAAGGCGACACGGCCTTCCGCTGTAGCAAAAATGGTATGATCCCGTCCTAAGCCGACATTTTCACCCGTGCGATATTTCGTACCGCGCTGACGGACGATAATGTTGCCCGGAATAACAGCCTGACCGCCGGATTTTTTCAATCCCAAACGTTTGCTTTCAGAATCGCGTCCGTTTCTGGTGCTGCCGCCTGCTTTCTTATGAGCCATTGTGTATCTCCTTAAAACCTAAAGTGATTATTCGGCAATATCCGTGATCTTGACGATCGAGATATGCTGGCGATGACCGTTTTTACGGCGATAGCCATGACGGCGTTTCTTTTTGAAAACAATAACCGTGTCGTCACGGGTCTGTTTGACAACTTTGGCAGAAACTTTTGCGCCGGCAATTGTCGGAGCACCGATTTTTTCATCCAAGGCAAGCACGTTGTCAAATGTCACAGTAGAGCCGATTTCCGCATCGAGTTTTTCAATGACAATCACATCGTCTTTTGCGACTTTATACTGCTTGCCGCCTGTCTTAATAACTGCGAACATTTTCTTCACCATCTTATGAAATCTATAACAAAAGCAGAATTACTCCGCTTTAAAGAGAGCTTTTTATAGCCAGAAAATCAGGGATTTGTCAACAGGATATTTAACATCCTGCGCATTTATTTTTTGTTCGGGTGAATTTGTTTGGCGAAACGTCCTGCTAAACGTGAAAAAGGCAACGATTGCACCCAAACTTTTCCTGGACCGTGCATATCGGCGAAAAACAAGCCTGAGCCGCCGAATAATTGCGATTTCAAGCTGCCGGTTCCCGTAACGTTAAAGTATACCGAAGGCTGAAAAGCCACTAAGCAACCGACATCGACTTGTAAAGCTTCGCCTTGTTTCAAGTCGATTTCACCGATCGTTCCGCCGGCGTGAATGAAAACGACTCCATCTCCGGTTAATTGCTGCATAATAAAACCGCCGCCGCCAAACAGAGCGGTCATAATTTTTTTTTGGAAATAAATTCCGATTTCAATGTCTGCCTGTGCACATAAAAAACTGTCTTTTTGGCAGATGATTTCTCCGCCGAAGCCGGCCAGAGAAATTGGTATGATTTTTCCCGGATATGGCGCTGAAAAAGCGACCTTTGCCGGAAGATCGTACGTGTTGACAAATGAAGAAAGAAATGCGCTTTCTCCGGATAAAACGCGTTTCCCCGCTCCAAATATTTTTCCGAAAACGCCTTGTTTTCTGCCATTTCCGAACAAGGCTTCCAAATCAATGGCGTGTTCTTTATAAATCATGGCTCCGGGCTCGGCTATGACGGATTCTCCGGGATGCAGATTTATTTCAACGTATTGCATGTCATCGCCGCAAATTTTAAAGTCCAGTCCCGAATCAAAATAGACATTCGTAGGCGGTGTCGTTTGAGATTGATTGGCTAAAACTGAAAACTTGGCGGCCGGAACCCATTCGGGCAATCCCTCTCTCCATACAAGACAATCCGGCTGAGTTTGAATAAAACGAGCCGCGTCTTCCAGTGAAAACGGGCCGTATTTTCGGTCGTTTGATAAACAATACCACATGGCCGCTTCCTCCGTCCGATGGTTTAATATTTATGCAACAGCGTCGTTCCGACACGCCGATTGCGCGGATTTCTGGACATTAAATGCTGAACGTAACGCCCTTGAAACAAGGTGATGTTATACTTCTTTGCAAACAACAAAGCCTCTTCATCGTCAACACGACATAAAATCGTGCTGTTTGATCCGATGTTTCTCAGTTGTTCTTCCAAAAACGGATTTTCCTGCAAAGCAAAAGGTAATTCTTCGTCCCACGTGATCTTGATGTAATCGGCGGACAGACGATCCCTATCGATAAATTCCAATGTTTTATAGGTTACGCCGTCAATACAGATTTTATACCCTTGGTTTTGCGCGTAATCGCGAGCCGTTAAATAAGAGCGTAAATCACTGAAAACATCAATCGGTTGTAATTCCAAAACAATTGAATGTTTCATGTTTGACCGGATGTTGCCGTCAAAATCACGAAATTCTTCGGATAAAATCGTCGATACGTTTAAATTTAAAGAAAAATCATGCGTAAAAGCGCCGTCATCGTGTCTGGATACGCTGTTTAAAACGCGCTTGTCCAATGTTTCCGTCAAATCCTGAAACAGCCATGGGGTCGCTGTTAATGAAACCCCCGGCAAAATCGATTCGCCCAGATCGGCGATGGAAACGAATACTTCTTCAAACAAAGGTTGCGGCTGTGCGTCTTCTAAAACTATACAGATGGATTGACGGCGAATCATGTTTGAAAAATCGGTGTTTTGCAAAGCTTTGGTTACACGTGCCAGCATTTCCGGCGTAAACAGTTTTTGATTCTTGTCAAAAACAGGCGGCAGGACGAATTTCTTTTTTTCTTTTTTTT
>JAZNBT010000191.1:0-6816 GCA_045587165.1 Alphaproteobacteria bacterium
TTTAAATTCGTTGAAAAAAAATATAAACATTTTATGTCTTCCTGAAGAATACAGGGGTTATTTTATCCTTAGTAAAAAGAAACCGACTGAAGATGATATATTTTATATTTATCTTCAGAAGCATTATAATCAGACTTTAGAAAAAATACGTTGTAAGTCAAAACAAGGTAATAAAATAAAAGTTTTATTTATAGGATTAACAGGAAACTGTCCATGGAGCCTTGCAGAAACATTAAATAAAGATCCTTTGTTTGATGTCAGTATAATTATGAGCCGTTCCTTCCAAAACGGCAGGGATGAAGTGTATGAAGAGGGACTGCATAGTAAGGAAAAATATTCTGAACGGTATCCTGAATTAAAATTTTTAGAACCGATAAAAGAAGAAACGAAAGAAATTCAAGATGTTTCAGGATATGATATTATTTATTTGGCTAATCCGTATAATGACTTTTGGCCGCCTGAATGGCAAATGTCAAATCTTATTATGAAAGAATGTCTGGTCGTTCATTCCAATTATAGTTACACATGTACATCGTATGCGTATCATTATTTTCAAAATATTCCGGAGCTTCTTTATTTTTGGAAAATATTTGCGGAAAATGAAGATACAAAAAAGATTATTGACGATAAATCTGTTTTAAAAGAATCCAGGGCAGTTGTTACGGGATATGCCAGAACGGACAATCTCAGTAAAATAAACAAAGTAAGTCGTAAAAGAAAAAAGATAATTATAGCGACTCATTCCGCGTCTAAAAAAAATTCCAAAGGAATAGAGTTTGCTTCTTTTCCTCTTTTTTCGGATATGTTACTGCGATTGCCTGAAAAATATCCGGAAATTGATTTTATCTTCCGTCCGCATGAACTGCAGTGGAAATATTTGGTTGAAGACGGCAGTTGGACTAAAGAAGAGGTCAATAAATATATCGAAAAAATGAAATCTTATTCAAATGTCATTTTTCAGCAGGCATCTGAAGATTTTTTTGAAGATTTTATAAATTCGGATGCGCTTATTCATGATTGCGGTTCCTTTACTGCAGAGTATTTGTTTACGGAAAATCCGGCGTGTTATTTGTGCGATATCAATAAGGACTATAAAACGCTTTTTACATCTTTCGGTTATGAATGTTGGAAACAACATTATCATGTGTTTGACGAGAAAAACTTGTTTGAATTCGTTGAAATGATTTCCGAAGGTAGGGATTTTCAAAAAAATGAAAGAAAAGAATTCATCAGCAAAAAATTGAAATTCAACTACGGTCATTTAGGCGAAAAAATAGCTGCGTATTTACGGAATCAAATTTTAAATGAAGGGGAAACGAACGAATGACGATCAAAGCTTTAATACCCGTCCGCTCCGGTTCCGTTCGGGTTAAAAACAAGAACATCGCCCCTTTTGCGGGCAGCTCTTTATTGGAAATAAAGGTCAAACAACTGTTGCGCATTCCGGAACTGGACGGAGTTGTCGTCAATTCCAATTCCGATGAAATGTTGGAAATCGCCCATCGTTTAGGCGCAGAAACGGTTAAACGTGATGAATATTTTGCATCTTCGTCCGTGGCGATAAGCGATGTTTATGAAGATATGGCGAAACATATGGATTGTGATACGATTTTATTCGCAGACGCCACTAATCCGATGATTGAAGACAAAACAATTCAGGCCGTCATTTCTTTGTATAATGCCCGAACTGATGATTATGATTCCGTTATGACGGCGACCCCCGTTAAAATGTTTCTGTATTGGAACGGGAAACCGATCAATTATACTGAAGATAAAAAACCGCGTTCCCAAGATTTGCCGGATATTTTAGCGTTGAATTCGGCGTTGCATGTTTTATCCAGAGAAATGATGGAAAAGAAGAAAAGTATTGTGGGATATAAACCCAAACTTTATCCCGTTTCCAGAGAAGAAGGTATAGATATTGACGATCCTATAGATTTCGCTTTTGCGGAATTTATGTATCTGAAGAAAATGAACGGAGAAATGTAATGTCCGTCAGTATCTTGGATTGCACATTGCGTGATGGCGGCTATGTCAACGAATGGAATTTCGGGGCAAAGACGATTGGTCAAATTGTGAACAATTTGACCAATGCATGCATTGATTTTGTTGAAATCGGTTTTTTGCAATCCAAGCCGTATGATAACGACAGAACGAAATTCCGCTTTTTATCCGATTTTTCCCCTTTTATCCCCGCAGATCGTAAAAAAACGAAATATTACGGCATGATCACTTTCGGCGATTACGATCTGAACGATTTACCGGAAAACGATCAAAAATCCGTTGACGGTTTCAGAATAATTTTCAAAAAGAATCAGCGTCAGGAAGCTTTGCAGTATTGCCAAGCGGTTAAAGATAAAGGGTATGATATCTTTATCAATCCGATGCACACGTATAGCTATTCCGATCGCGAATTGTTGGATTTGATTGATGAGGTCAACGTAATTCACCCGACCGGATTTTCCATTGTGGATACGATGGGGGTAATGAGTTCCGAAAATCTGGTGCGGATGTTCATGCTGATCGACCATAATTTGAAGAAAGGCATCAAAGTCTGCTTTCATTCGCATAACAATTTGATGCAGTCTTTTACAAATGCGAAAGCTTTATGCGAAATCAGAACGGAACGCGATCTTATTATCGACGTTTCCGTTATGGGCATGGGGCGCGGCGCGGGCAATCTGAACGCCGAGTTGATGATTTCCTATCTGAACGAAAATCACGGCGCACAATACGACCTGCTACCGATTTTAAAGATCATTGACGAGCATATTTCCAAAATCTATTCCAAAACGCCTTGGGGATACAGCATGCCGTATTTTCTGGCGGCTTCGGTCAAATGTCACCCGAATTACGCATCCTATCTGATTGACAAACAGACAATTTCCATCGAGGCGATCAATTCCATTTTATTACGCATTCCGGAACAAAAAAAAGCATCTTATGATGAGGAATTGATTAAGCGACTTTATTTGGAATATCAGGAAAATGACATTAACGATGACAGCGTCATCGATGCGTTAAAGGCGGAAATCGGTTCAAAGCCCGTTTTGATTGTCGCCCCCGGAAAAACAATCGAAACGCATAAATCGGAAATAGCTAACTTCATTCTGTCAAAGAAACCTTTTGTCGTGTCTTTGAATTTCCGTCCGGATATGATTAAAGTCGATAAAGTGTTTATCTCGAACGCCAAGCGTTTTTTAGAACAAAAAGATTTGTCAAATATCATTGTTACCTCAAACATCAAATCTGATTTGCCGACATTGAATTATGCGTCTTATCTGAACAATTCGGAAATGTATGACAACAGCGTTTTAATGTTTTTGGTCGTTTTGATGAAACTGGGCGTCCGTGATGTTTATGCCGCGGGATTGGACGGGTTTAAGAATAACGACAATTACGCTGATCCGACAATGGTTAATAATGCGAAGCTGGGCGAGTTTGACAGACGCAACGAAATTATGCGAAAAATGATTCAACGGTTTGCAAAACAAATCAAAGTCCGTTTTATTACCCCTTCGTTATACAAGGATGAAAAATGAAATACCGTTTTGTGATTTGGGATGTCGACGGAACATTGTTGGATACGCGGGAAGGACTGATATCCGCCTATCGATACGCGCTTGACGCTTTAAAGCTGCCGTCGAAAACCGATGAAGAAATCTGTTCTTATGTCGGTCCTACGCCGCAAACCATTTTTAAAACACGTTTCGGCTTGAATGATGAAGCGGCACAACAAGCGGCAAATCTTTTTCGCGATCGTTATAAAACGCACGACTTATTAAAAGCTCGTGCCTATGACGGCGTTTATGACGTGATGGATCACTTGCAAAAAAACAATATCAAACAAGCAATCGCGACAAACAAACGTCAGGACTATGCAACGGAAATCTGTCAGCATTTCGGATTTGACAAATACTGCTTTCCGATTGTCGGAGCGGATAACGAAAACAAACTGACCAAAGCGGATTTAATCAAAAAATGCCTTGAAACGGTGAATGTTACGAATTTGTCCGAAGCCGTAATGATCGGTGACACGCAAGGCGATAAAACCGCCGCCGAAACCGTCGGTATAGATTTTATCGGCGTCAATTACGGATTTGGGTTTAAAGACGTTGCGGAATACTGCGATCAGGTGACGGACGTTTTAAACGCTTGATTGATCATAGAAGGAAAAAGGCTGTTATGTCGACAGAAAAAGAAATAATAAATGATGGAACGGAAATGAATTCTGTAAAACACGTCTATATATTGGAAACGATCTATTGCATCGGGGGAGGGGTGCAACTTTATTGCCGGATAATAGAATATTTAATGAAATATACGGATATAAAGATATCAATTATAGATTTTGTTGATGGAATGTTAAGTCGTACGTTAAAAAATTATTTTCCGAATAAAGACATAGAATATATAGATTATGCCGAACAACAGTGGAATATAGAAGATGACGCCGTCATATTTACGGCAGCGGATCATTTGGGGTGTATAAAACATCATAATGGCAAAAACGTAAAAATTGCTTTGATATTATGGGAAAACGGACAGGATTGGAATTTGTTGTTTGAAAAAAAACTTATTCCTGAAATCGGAATTTTGTTAAATCGACATCATGCGTTAAACTTTATGGATTACGGCTGTTATACTTCCGGTCGTCGCCAATTGAAACAAAATTTTGAAAAAAGCTATTTGCCGATTTTTTATTCAGCTCCAAAAGTTTTGCCATGTAACAAAAAAACGGCGGATAATGAAATCAATCTGGTCTGGTTGGGAAGGATATCTGAGCAAAAAGAACAATCAATTTATAATATCGCGGAAAATTTTTATAGGTATCCGACAAAAAAAGAAAAAATCTTTCATATCATCGGAAACGGTCCGGTGGAAGACAGAATCAAAAATGCTCTGAAAAAATATGATGGTTCAATCTCATTTATTTTTACAGGGATTTTAACCGGCAACGACCTGTTCAGATATTTACAGGAAAATACGGATGTCGGGGTGGCTATGGGGACATCGTTGTTAAACTTCGCGGCGTTGGGGATTCCAGCTATCGCGGCGCATGAACATCCGAAACCGTTTTTTACAAACCAATTTCACTGGGTGTTTGATTTGTATGAATATTGTACGGGTTCTCCTGTCGTTAAAGATAAAGAAACTTTACCGATGTTTCAAAAAATCAAGCATTTTAATCAAATGCTTGATGAAGTTTGTCTTTCGGGAAAAGCGGATGAAATAGGAAAAAAAGGTCAAAAATATTATAAAGAAACATACTGCAATATAGAAAATGTCGGAAAAGCGTTTTTGCATTGTATCAACAGAACGACGTTAACTTGTGAAAAGTTGGAAAAAACCGTTAAATATATGCCGTATGGCGATATCGGCGGATTGGAAATCAGGACGTTCCGTTTTTTGGGAATGCCCGTCATAAAAATTCATCACCATTACGCTTCCGGTAAAAAAAGGATATATTTTTGCGGAATGAGAATTGCTCAAGCATTTATTACACCCAATAAAACAAAATACTATGTATTGGGGATCAAGCTGTTTGAATTTCGCAGATGGGGCCGCTACTCTTTTCCGACCGTCACCGGCGATGTTGTAAAAGAAGAGTGTAAAGATAAATACGCGATTAACGAAAGATTATTTGATGATTGAGGTGATCTTATGAAGGCAAGATATCCTGTTTCTTTAGGATTGGACTGCGCTAAAAGCAATCGTTTTTATAATTTGGATTTTCTAAGATTTCTGTTTGCTTTGGTGATTGTCAATCATCATTTGTCGTGCAAAGTTTTTCCCGTCTTGGCCGAAAAATTTTCTTGGTTGGAAAGCGTTCGTTGGGATGCTTCAAAGGGGTATATGGGCGTGGAGTTTTTCTTTATTCTCAGCGGTGTTTTCCTGTGCGCCTGTTTGGAAAGAAAAGAGGAAAACATAGCACTGTTTGCTTTAAAAAAAATCATCAGGTTGTGGCCGCTTTTGTTCTTTTCAATTTTATGTTTTTGGGGCGCGTCACAATTCGATTTGGTTAAATTTGAAAAATACGATGACGTCCTGAATCTTCTTTTCCTGCAGACAACAGGATTGACGCAACGTTTCGGCAATAACGATTCCGCGTGGTTCGTTTCGTGTCTGTTTTGGTGTTGTTTGTTCTATTTCGTTTTTTATCAAAAAAATCGGAAAAACTTTTTTTGGATTGTTTCTTTTATTGTCTGGTTTTCTTTTGTCGCAATGATTCAACAAAATAAAGGCAGTTTTAACGGTCATATAAAACAGGCTTTTCCTCTTTTCAGTTTCGGTATGTTAAGAGGCTTGGCGGAAATCGGTTTGGGATTTTTCGTCTGGAAAGCGTATTTGTTTTTATCTGAAAAAATTCCATCTTCTTTGCGGATAAAAATACTATTCGGCATTATTGAGGTCTTTCTGCTTTTCTTCGTTTTCCGAAATGTGGCATTCCGACCGTTCAAATTTCAAAACGATCTGTTGTTGACATTGATGATCGCGTGCCTGATTTTAGCCTTTATGCTTCAGAAATCGTTTTTATCCGTTCTGTTAAACCGCAAAGTGTTCAGTTTGTTCGGTGCGATTTCTTATGCGATTTATGTTATGCAGGAAGTTTGTTTTATCTTTTTTAGAAAGGGGCTGTCCCTTTATAGGGATTCTTCCGGCCTGTCGATTCAAACGGTTTATTTCGGCTGTTTGGTCATAACGGTTTTTGTCGGCGCATGTGTTTATCTGTGTGTCGAAAAGCCGGCTTTCAGATTTTTGAAACGGACTTTTTTGACCGGAGATGAGAAATAAAAAAGTATCATCGCTGTTCGG